>NZ_ANAH02000005.1:342903-685807 GCF_000335475.2 Cystobacter fuscus DSM 2262
GAGCGAGAGGATGTCGGGCTGGGCCTCGCGCTCCAGGAACTGCAACAACTCGCCCATCTTCTGCTGGGAACCCACGCCACAGCGCGGCTGGACCAGCAACGTGCCCAAAGCATCCGCCTGCTTCAACCGCTGGTGGACATTCTGCTTGCGCAGGTTGCGGATGTACTCGACCGTCTCCTGCCGCGTGGGCAGCTCGTAGGAGAAGTTCTTGTCTATGGCCAGTATCTGCTCGTTCATGGTGGGGCTCCTCTTGGAAGACGGCGCCTAGGCGGCGCTTCCGAGATGACCGCGCTGGGAGTAGAGCTGGTCGTGCAACTGCTGGGAGAACGCCTGCGCCGTGCTCTTCTCGGGCAGGTGGCGGGACACACTCCCATCCCGCCGGAACTCGGAGGCCAGGTAGCGGTCCAGCGTCCGGGGCTGGAGATTGTTCTCCCGGAGGAACCGCTCCACGTCGAAGAAGCCGCAGGTGACCGCCAGCCGCGACTCGCCCGGGCGCGCCATGTCGACGAACGGCACCTCGATGGCGCTCAGTGCCGCCACGGCGCGCTCCTGCTCGGCCTGGGCGGCGAACTCCAGGACGACCGAGCGCTGATCCAGCACGAGGACGGCCGGGGCGCCCTTCTCCCCGATGCGCGTGCCCACCCGGAAGTCATCCTGGTTCAGGCGACAGACGATCTCCACACCGTGGCGCTTGGCATAGCGGACCGAGCCGTGATGGATGACCTTGGCGCCGCTCAGCGACATGTCGATGGCGGCGTCGTAGGAGATCTCCGGAACCAGCTGGGTACCGGAGATCTGGTTCGGGTCCGACGAGTAGACGCCGCAGACGTCGGAGTAGATTTCGCAATCCTTGACGCCGAGCGCGGCCGCCACGGCGACGGCGGACAGATCCGAGCTGTTCTTGCCCATCCACATCTGCTGGCCCTGGGCGTTGCGGGCCTGTCCCCCGGGCACCACGACCACGTCGTGGGTCTCCAGCGCGGTGCGCAGCGGGGTGGGATCGAACTCCTGGATCCGGGCGCGCGAGTAGTTCGAGTCCGTCAGGAGGCCGAGCTGGGAGAAATAGAGGGTGGTCACCTTGACGCGCTGGCGCTCGAGCGCCGCCCGGCAGTAGGCCGCACCGATCGTGTCCGCCAACGGAATGAGGCAGTCAATCGTCTCGCCCGAGGGCTCGGGATTGATGGACAGACACTTGGCGCGCAGGGCCTCGGTGGCGCCAGGCAGTCCGCTGACGACCAGGGCGACCTTGTTTCCCTCGGCGACCCGCCCCTGGATATAGCTGGCGACGCGATGGAAGTGCTCATCACTGGCGAAGGACGAGCCTCCGAACTTCATGACCTGAATCCGCATGGTGTTTCCCGCTCTCTCCCTGGACGATTCCTTGACGCTCCACTGCGCCAGCGGCGGGCCCGGCCTCGAGGGCCGGGCGGACGTCTCCCGTGGACGAGGCCTCTTTCGGGAGGAGCCTCGCCAGGAGGGACTGCTTCGCCGCTGGAAGGGGTTTCAACACTTCCCGAGGCGGAGTCCAGGCGGCACTCCCATGGGAGTGCTCGCGCCGGACCCGCTCCGGGTGCTCTAGGCGGCCAGCGGCTTGCGGGCCAGCAGACCGTTGGCGATGACTTCCTCGGCGATCTGGAGCGCGTTCAGCGCCGCGCCCACACGCAGGTTGTCGGAGACGATCCACAGCCAGCCGGCGTTCTTGTTGGTCGCGTCCACGCGGATGCGGCCCACATGCACGTCGTTCTGGTTACGGACCGTGCGCGGCGTCGGATAGTTCTCCGCGCCCGGGCCGTAATAGACCTGCAGCTCTTCCCCGCCGCGCAGCAGCTCGAGCATGCGCTCCAGCTCCAGCGGCCGCTCGCACTCGAAGTAGACGGCCTCGGAGTGGCAGTTGATGACCGGGACGCGCACCGCGGTGCTGCTCACGTACAGGTCCGGGCGCTCCATGATCTTCCGGGACTCCTGGATCATCTTCTGCTCTTCCAGGGTGAAGCCCGTCTCCTGCATGGCGTCGATGTTGGGAACGAGGTTGAAGGCGAGCGGCACCTGGAAGCGCTCGGCCTTCACCACGCTCTTCTCGTCGGCAATCAGCTGGCGCGTGCCCTCGCGCAGCTCCTCGATGCCCGTGAGGCCCTGGCCCGAAGCGGCCTGGTAGGTGCTGATGATGACCTTCTTGACGCCGAACACCGGATCCAGCGGCTTGAGGGCGCGCACCACCGGGATGGTGGCGCAGTTGGGGTTGGCGTAGATGCCCGACGTCGGCCAGTTCTGCAGCTGGTGCCGGTTCACCTGCGGCACCACCAGCGGCGTATCCGCGTCCATGCGGAAGGCGTTGGTGTTGTCGATGACCAGCGCGCCCTGCTGCGCCGCGCGGCGGGCGGACTTCTTGCTGATGGAGGTGCCCGCGGAGAAGAAGGCGATGTCGATGCCGGTGAAGTCGAAGGTCTCCAGGTTCTTGATCTCGTACGACTTGCCCCGGAACTGGATGGTCTTGCCCGCCGAGCGCGGCGAGGCCACCAGGTGCAGTTCCTTGAACTGGAAGGAACGCTCCTCGAACAGCTCGAGGAAGGTCGTACCCACGGCTCCAGTGGCGCCCACGATGGCCACAACAGGCTGCGTCTTCTGCGTCATTGTCGAGGTTCTCCCTAGATTCCAGCGGCCTGGCGCATCTCGGCCATGGCGTTGTCTGTATTCTTGGAATTGGTGGACGACAGGAGGTGCAGCTGCTTGGCCAGCAGCTCCGGCCTGTTCTGCACGATGTCCACGCCCAGCTTCATGAAGTACTCCTCCAGGCCCAGCTCCTTCTGGCTGCCGACCGAGAGGTTGCCGCCGAGCACCACCGGGCAGCGCACGCCGTACTCCTGCTTCAGCTCCAACAGGCCCCGCAGGTCATCCTTGGCGTGCCCATTGAGGCTGCCGATGACGATGGCGATCACATTCTCGTTGCTCGCGTAGGCATCCATGAAGTCGCGCAGGGGGGTGCACGCGCCGAGGTTGACCACCGTGTAGCCATTCTCGCGCAGCATGTGGGCGATCAGGTGGTTGGCCACCACGTGGGTGTCGCTCGCGGCCACTCCGAGGATCACCGTGCCCCGCGAGGAGTCCGTCTTCGTGGAGTTGGAAGCGGGAGCGCGAGAGCCTCGCGGCTGGAGATGCGAGATCTCATTGTTCATGACAGGGCCTCTTTCTTCGGTCCGATGAAGGCGAAGTTCCAGTTGCGGTTGACCGCGATGCTGCTCAGGAAGATGAGGACCACGCCCAATCCCTGGATCGGAGCGAGCCGGGTTCCGTAGACGGCGAAGTCGATGACCAGCGCCACGGCGGGGTAGATGAAGGACAGGACGGCGATCTTCGTCGTGTCCAGCTTCTGGTAGGAGGAGTACATCAGGATGTACATGATGCAGGTGTGGATCAGACCCAGGCCGGCCAGGTAGTACCAGTGCGTGCCCACGGTCGGGACGTTCTGCAGCGTGGTGAACGGGTAGAGCAGGAACATGCCCAGGGTGATCTGGCACAGCGCGATCAGGTGGGGAGGAATGCCCTTGAGCCGCTTGGCCACGATGGTGGCGATGCCGTAGAGGACCGCGGCCGCCAGCGAGTACAGGATGCCCTCGATGTAGGTCGCCTTGAGGTCCGAGGCCTGCAGGTTGGTCACGAACACCATGCCGACGAAGGCCAGGCAGATCCAAAGGATCTTGTTGGCCGAGATGCGCTCCTTGAACAGGATGACGCCGAGCAGGACCACGTAGAAGGGCTGCGTGTGGTAGAGGATGGTCCCCATGGTGATGGAGGTCAGCCCGTAGGACTTGAACAGGAAGACCCAGTTGAAGACGATGCACACACCGCCCAGCGCGATGAGCGCGGTGGTCTTCTTGGTGAAGAAGGAGCGCTTGAAGAACCCCTTGGCCAGACAGAAGATCGTCAGGCAGATGGCTCCGAACAGGCAGCGGAAGAACACCACGTTGAAGGCGTCCATGTGGGCTTCGGTGACGAAGATTCCAATGGTGCCCGAGAGCACCATGGCCGAAACCAGCTGAATGACGCCCGTCCTGTTTTGCTGCTGCTGCTGCTGCTGATTATCCATGGTGTGTGTGTGACTCACTTGAAGGGGGGAGCGTAGAGAATGCCACCTTTGGACCACAGCGCGTTCATACCGCGCTCGAGCTTGAGACGGGACTTCATTCCCAGGTTACGCTCGAAGATCTCGTGGTAGTTGCCCACCTGCTTGATGACATGGTGGGCCCAGCCCGGTTCCAGCTGGAGATGAGAGCTGACCGCGTCCGCGGACTTGAGAAGGTGAAGCGCGTCGGGGTTCTTGTCGGCGATCTGCGCGTCGATGCTCTCGGACGACACGCCCACATCCTCGGCCTCGATGGTCAGGTAGATGACCCACCGGACCACCTTCTCCCAGAGTCCGTCACCGGCCTTCACCGCGGGGCCCATGGGCTCCTTGGAGAAAGTCTCCGGAACGATGATGTGCTCCTCGGGATTGGGCAGACGCAGGCGCTCGCCGGTCAGCGGGACGCGGTCCAGGGCATAGGCATCGCACTCGCGCCGCGCGTAGCCGTCCAGGGCCTCCTGGGGCGTGGAGTAGTAGCGCCCGGTGAAGGAGATGCCGTGCTGCTGCAGGAAGCGCTGCAGATTGATGTCCGTGGTCGTTCCCGATTGAAGCGCGACCGTCGGGTTCTTCAGTTGCCGCACGCTGGTGACACCGAGATCCCGGTGAACCAGCATCGTCTCTCCGTCATAGACGGTCATGGCCGCGAAAGTGATTCCCTGCGCCGAATCCCGAGAGAAGGTGCAGGTCGCGTTGCAGCAGAGCACATCGACGGTCTCATCCCTCAGGGCGGAGAAGCGCTCCTCGGGTTTGAGAGAAATGAAGTCGACCTTCGTCGCATCTCCAAGAACCGCGGCGGCCACGGCGCGCCCGAAGTCGACGTCAAAGCCCCGCCAGCTCTGTCCTTCCTGATAGGACATGCCGTAGATACCACGGCTGACTCCACAGCGAATCCGACCCCGCTGCTTGATGGTCTTGATCATTTCGTTGGTCATGACTCTTCCAGCCCGATCAAGGGCGAGACGTGCTCGAGTTCCCGGCTCGCGCGGATTTCGGTGGCGGAAGTCCCGATGCGCTCGAGACCCGCTCTGCTCGAGAGCCGCGCGCGGCGCAAAGGGTTCTACCCCAACACATATTCGATACGCAACATCCAGTTAATTCTCCTAGAACGGATTTTGTTCCGAGGGCTGGATTTTCCGCTTGCTACGCTCTCGCGGTAATTCCAGGAATACGGAAAGGACGGCGGAGCCACCGGCCCCAGTGTGTTGGATGGCTCGGGGTCGCGCCGTGACAACCTTGGATCAAACCCTCCGGCTTCTCCGGGCAGCGCCCGAGGGAAAGTGCCCTCCTCCAGGCGCGCGACACGAACGGCCAGAGCACGAGAAAGCAGTGGAGGAGGATGCCCAGTCCGCCGGCCCGCGCGAGTCAACGGCACCTGGCGGCGTCCAAAAGCGCCTCATTCCTAGCGCCTGTCTGACACACACATGTGGCCCGTAAACCTACTTTGACCACAAACAAAAACCGACGCGTGGCGAGAGGAGAAAACCGCGTACGGCCTGGTCTCGATGAAGGAGCAAACCGGAACGGGAGGGGCCGGAGAATGCTTTGCGTAACAAAGACATGGCACAGATGGAGAGACGTCACCCGAGCGCCACAGGCCGCGTTCGCGAACTGAATGGCCTCCGCCGAGGGCAGCAGCGAAGGAGAGGGAAGGTCACGCCGTCTTCCGCTGTCATTCCTCTTCCACACTCTTCTACACCATGTCCGCCATCACTTCGTCCAGCACCACTTCTCCGGTCGCGCCCATCCAGGCTCCGCCTCGAGCGGGCCTGGGCGGAGAAGGGCTACCCCGCGGGCGTGAGCCGCGCGGGAGTGCGCGCGGCGGCCCTGTCGCGGGAGTGGGAGACTAGAAGCCACCCGTGGTGGACACCGAGCCCGAGGACGGCGTGGTCAACTTGATGTTGTCCCCCGGCTGCCACTGCACGCCGTTGGCCGGGTTGCTCTCCTCGCGCTTGAGACACTTCCACTCGAGGGCGGTGTTCGCCGGGAGGGAGATCGCGCCCGTCCAGGTGGGGTAGCTCGCCGGGTTGAGCTTCACCGCGCTGGCGGGAGCCCAGGCGCCCAGGGCGCCGAGATTGCCGATGACATAGACGCTCTGGCCCATGTACGTCTGCCCGTTGTTGCACGTGAAGTTGACGGTGACGCTGCCCGGGTTCGGATTCGGGTTCGGATTGCCACCGCCGGAGACGACGGCCCCCACGTGGATGGCGGCCGAGGTCATGGCCGCCACGTTGAAGGTCGCGTTGCCGCTGCCGTCCACCGTGACGGTGCTGCCCGTGCAGGTGCCGTTGTTGAAGTCACCGGAGAGCACGTTGCAGTAGGTGCCGGCCGGCAGGCTCGTGGCGAAGGAGCGGTTGAGGGCGCCCCCCTCGCGGTTGACGACCACGAAGCCCTTGCCAGCGCGGGCGAAGGCGATCTGGTTGTTGCCGTTGTCCCACCAGTTGGAGACGGCCGTGCCCTCGGTCACCGCGCGGAAGCGGACCATGTTGGAGATCTCGCGCCAGCGGTGCTCGCACTGCCACTCGCCGAAGCAATTCACGGACGTGCCATTGTGGACGGACGAGCCCGGGGGCCCCGCGTCCGTGTTGCTGAAGGAGTAGCTGGACATCACCTGCGGATAGCCATACGGCCAGCCCAGCATGAAGACGTTGGCCAGGTTGTACAGGCTGCCGTCCTTGTAGGTCAGGATGTTGGCGCCGCCCGCCCCGTGGCCCCGCTGGTTGTCGTGGTTGTCGGTGAACACCACCGCCTTGCCGCTGGACATGAAACCCCAGCTCTCACCGAAGGTCTTCAGGTTCTTGAGCTGGCCGATCTTGAACTGCTCGCCGATCTTCGCGCTGTACTTGAACTCGGTCACCGAGCCGAGGCCGAAGTACTGGCTGGCGGTGACCGCCTCGCCGCCCAGATCGATCACCTCCAGGAAGATGAAGGGCGAGCCGGTCATGCGGTTGCGGATGCCGGAGATGTCTCCCGGCGACATGTGCTTGGCGGCATCGACCCGGAAGCCCTTCACGCCAATGGAGGTCAGATCGTTGATGTAGTTGGCCAGCGTCTGCTGCACGTAGCTGGAGCCCGTGTTCAGATCCGGCAGGCCGCTCAGATCGCAGTTCTGGACGTTGTAGGCATCCTGGTAGTTGCTGATGCTGCAGATGGGGGTGTGATAGTCGTTGGAGCCGTACATGGGGTGGCTGCGCGTACTCCACTTCGTGCCCGCGACCCCCGTGCTGGAACCACTGGCCCCGTAGGACGCCGTGTGGTTGATGACGAGGTCGGCATAGACGGCCACCCCGGCCGCGTTGCAGCGCTGCACCATGTCGATGAACTGCGCCCGGGTTCCGCCGCGCGAGTCCAACCGGTAGCTGACCGGCTGATAGCGGGTCCACCACTGCGTGCCGGTGATGTGCTCGTTGGGTGGAGACACCTGGACACCCGTGTAGCCCTTGGGCCCGAGGAATGTCTCGCATTCACGGGCCACGTCTGGCCATTTCCACTCGAACAGGTGGACGTAGACACCCGCTTCCGCCGTTCCGGACACGCTCAGCGCGAGCGCGCATCCAAGGGCGCTCAGCACTCCACCACGCTTGTTCACCGCGTTACTCATGCTCTTCACCTGGGTGCAGGGGGAATAGACGACACAGGACGCTGTTCCTCCTGGACACGACTGTCCAGAAGAACGGGCGAGACCCTAGAAGCCCGCTTTCGTTGACCTCGCGCGTCATTCTCGGAAAGTGTTGGGAGACTCGATTCAGCAGCGCTGGCACGTGTGAGCCCGCTGTTCTAAGCCCCGGCCATGAGAACCCCCCTGCCCCTGCTGGGCCTCGTCCTGCTCACCGCCGTGTCCTGCACACATGAGGCCCTCACGCGGCCAGCCCCCCCGCCCGGGGATTCCACCGAGCGCGGACGAGAACTCGCCCACCGGCTCATCATCGCCGATGGCCATATCGACGTGCCCTACCGGCTCCAGGAGAAGCTGGGTCCCGGGGGCGAGCCCACCGAGGACATCTCCCAGCGCACCGCCGGGGGAGACTTCGACTACCCCCGCGCGGTGGAGGGCGGGCTGGACGTGCCCTTCATGTCCATCTACATCCCCGCGGAGCTCCAGAAGACGGCCGGTGCCTCGAAGGCCCTGGCGGACTCGCTGATCGACATGGTGGAGAAGCTCGCCCGCGCGTCCCCGGACAAGTTCGCCCTGGCGCGCTCGGTGGACGAGGCACGCCGCAACACGGGCGAGGGGAAGATCTCCTTCGCGATGGGCATCGAGAATGGCTCCGCGCTGGAGGACTCGGTGGCCAACGTCGCCCACTTCCAGAAGCGCGGCGTGCGCTACATCACCCTGACGCACTCGGCGGACAACCTGCTCGGTGACTCCTCCTACGCCGAGGGCGAGCACCGCTGGAACGGGCTGAGCCCCCTGGGCAGGCAGGTGGTGGCGGAGATGAACCGCGTGGGCATCATGGTGGACGTGTCGCACCTGTCGGACGCCACCATCCGCCAGGTGTTGGAGACGAGCCAGCAGCCCGTCATCGCCTCCCACTCCTCGTGCCGTCACTTCACGCCCGGCTTCGAGCGCAACCTCAGTGACGAGCTCATCCGCGCCATCGCCGCCAAGGGGGGCGTGGTGATGATCAGCTTCGGCTCGGGCTTCCTCCTCCAGGCCTCGCAAGACCATGAGAAGAAGCTGCGCGCGGAGGCCCTGGCCTTCATCCAGCAGCGGGGCCTGACGCGGGAGAGCCCCGAGGTCAAGACGTTCATCGAGAACTGGCTGCGCGAGCACCCGTTTCCCCGGGCGCGCGTCGAGGACGTGGCCGACCACATCGAGCACGTGGTGAAGCTCGTGGGCATCGAGCACGTGGGGCTCGGCTCGGACTTCGACGGCGTGGGCCCCACCCTTCCCGTGGGACTCGAGGACGTGTCGCGCTACCCCAACCTCTTCCGGGTGCTGCTCGAGCGCGGCCATGGCGAGGCGGAGCTCGAGAAGCTCGCCTCGGGCAATGTCTTCCGCGTGTGGCGGCAGGTGGAGGCCGCCGCCCGGCCCTGAGTCCCGGACGGACGCTCAGCGCATGCGCAAGAGGCCCATGCGCATGAGCTTGGCGAGCGTCTTGAGCGTCTCCAGCTCGCGCGCGGGGCTGGCCAGCACCAGGGTGGACACGTCCCAGTTGCCGTTGATGAGGCCCACCACCTGCCGCTCCTCGGGCTTGAGCAGCGACAGCTCCTCGGCGTCCGGCGACAGCACCGGCACGCTCAAGGGGGGCAGCGCGGCGTAGAGCGACGCCACGTGCTCGCTGTGCGCCATGCGCGCGAACTCGCGCACGCGCCGGTCCGTCGGATCGCTCGCCAGCAGCGTCGCGCACACCAGCTCCGTCGCGTCGAACTGCCGCTCGCGCACCAGCACCGCGCCCTTCTCCAGCATGTCCGTCACCGGATCCACCACCACCTCCGGCGCGCCCTCCACCTCCACCTGTTTGGCGCGCATCATCTCGAAGACGCGGCGCGTGGTGGACGAGCGCGACAGGCCGAGCGACAGCCTCAGCCGCCCCAGGTTCTGCCCCCCCGTGCACAGGGTGAGCAGGATGCGGTGCATCAGCGGCTGACGCGGGCTCGGCGCCACGAGCGAGCGCACCGTCAGCGCATCCCCCGGCAGCACCCGGTCCACGTCCGCCTGCTCATCCACCCAACGCAGCGACTCGAAGAGCAGCTCGCGCAGGCTCATCTCGCACGGCGCCCACTCCTCGCCCGAGCGGTCCAGGTCCTCCGTCCAGTGGAAGGCGCCATGTCCGCCACGCGTCTGGTCCACCATGGAGCCGAGCATCTCCTCGCGCACCAGCTCGCGCACCAGCTTGGGCTCCACGTGGTGGGACTGGAAGACGGACTCGAGGTTCTCGCCATCCACCGGCAGCGCCTTGAGCGCCGAGAGCACCGCCGCCCCATCCGCCAGCTTCGCCAGGGCGAGCACCCGGGCCACCCGGCCCCGGAGCCCCTCGTTGGCGATGGCCAACACCTGCCCCGAGAGCAGGAAGAGCGAGCGCTCACCGCCCTCCCAGGAGAGCAGTTGGAGCGTGCCGGTCTTTCGGGAGCTGTCCAACCATTGGAGAAGCTCGGGAAGCGGGAAGCTGGAGAAATCACCGTGAAGGGCCATGGCCATCTCTTACAGTTCTCCGCCATGCGCGTCGCGGTCCTCTTCATCGATGGGGTTGGCATTGGACGAAACGACCCGGACATCAATCCGCTCTCCGGGCGCGACCACCTGCTCTCCTGGTTCCAGGATGCCCCGCCCCGCTCGCTCCCCGGGGCCGGCCAGTGCTTCCCAGTGGACACCACCTTCGGGATCGCCGGCCGTCCCCAGTCCGCTTCCAATCAGACCGCCCTCCTCACCGGGCAGCCCGCCCCCGCGCTCATCGGCCGGCACGTCCTCGGCTATCCGGATGCCCCCCTGCGCGAGATTCTCGCGCGGCACTCGCTCGTCAAACACCTGGTGGACACCGGCCGCACCGCCACCTTCGCCAACTGCTACCCCGTGGCCTACCTGGATGCCCTGAAGCTGCCCCGGCGCCCCTCGGCCAGCGCCCCCGAGTTCACCCTCCCCCCGGCCGCCCTGCGCCGCTTGAAGGCCTCGGCCAGTACACTCGCCTTCGCCGCGGGCGGCGTCCCCCTGCGCACCCTGGACGACGCCCGCGCGGGACTCGCCCTCCCCCATGACATCACCGGCGCCCGGGCCCGCTCGCGCGACCTGGACGTACCCACGCGCACGCCCGACGAGGCCGCCGAGGTCTTCTGGCGCATCGCCGGCGAAGCCGACTTCACCTTCTTCGAGCACTACCTGGCGGACGAGGCGGGCCATGCCCAGGACTTCGCCGCCGCCCGCGACGCCCTGGACACCTTCGATGCCTTCGCCCGCGCCGTCGTCGCCCGCCGCCCGGCCGATGCCCGCGTGCTCGTGTGCAGCGACCACGGCAACGTGGAAGATTTGTCCACACGTTCACACACCCTGCACCCGGTGCCCGTGCTCTATTTTGGACCGCCAGCGCCCGAACTGGAGTCCCTGGCCACCGTGGCGGACGTGGGCCGCGCGGTGCTGCGTTGGTGGGGTGGAGCATGAAGGGGCGCGAGGAAGGGCGTGGGGTGTTGGGGGCGGTGGCGCTGGGGCTCCTGCTCACGCTGACGGGGTGTGCCAGCTTCCGGCGGTTCGCGGTGGGCGAGGTGGCGCTCTCGTCGAGTTGGGAGAGCCCCACGGGCCACTACCGCATCGAGTACGCCCCGGAAGACGAGCGGGAGCTGACCCGGCTGGTGCGGGCGGTGGACGCGGCCCTGCCCCGGCTGGAGCGCTGGGGGACGCTGCGCGAGCCCCTCACCCTCCGGGTGTTTCCCGATCACGAGAGCCTGGAAGCCGCCGTGCGGCAGGAGGGCCTGGGGTGGCTGCGCGCCTGGGGCCGCTATGACGAGGTGTTCATCCAGGCGCCCTCCACCTGGGGCCTCGCCGGAGCCTCGCCGGCCCAGTTGAACGAGCTACTGGTGCACGAGATCACCCACAGCCTGATGTACCAGCTCTCGGCGGATCGCCTCGGCTGGTCGCGCAAGCGCATCCCCTTGTGGTTTCGCGAGGGCATGGCCTCGTACACGGCGGAGCAGACGTACCGGTGGGGCTCGCTGGAGGAGCTCGCTCGCTACCTCGAGCGCCATCCCGAGACGGATCCCCTGCGCAAGCCCGAGGGGCTCTACCGCGACGAGTCGAACCTCGTGTACGGCGTGGCGCACCACGCCTTCACCTTCCTCGTGCGGCGCTATGGCGAGGAGGCGGTGCGCGGCGTGATGCGCGAGATGAAGGGGGGAGCGGCCTTCCCGGAGGCCTTCGAGGCCGCCATCGGGTTGTCACCGGACGCCTTCGTGCGCGACTTCACCCTCTACGTGAAGTGGCGGGGATTTCGCGGCGGGCGGTCGCCGCCTCGGCCCCCCGCCGATGCCCGCCCCCTCGGAGACCCCCCTGCCGCATCGGGGGAGTCACACCCACCGTGATTGGCCCCCCGGTCCGTTTCTGTTACGACGGGTCCGGACCATCCCCACCCAGGCGCGCGTCCCCCTCGCGTCCCCTGGTGTGTGAGGAGACTGCAAGATGAAGCTGCGTACACTGAGCTTGACGGTGCTTGGCGCCCTGGGGCTCTCCGCGACCATGGCCTGCCAGAAGGAGGAGGCCACGTCCGTGCCCGCTCCCGCCGCCCAGGCTCCGGCTCCCCCCACCATCAAGGCCCAGCACCTGTCCGAGGACGTGGCCGTGCCCCAGGAGGAGAGCGCCCAGGCGCCCAAGGGCGGTGGCACCATCCGGGGAGTGGTCACGTTCAAGGGCACGCCGCCCCCGCCCGCGCCCATCACCCCGGGCACGGATCCCAACTGCGATGGGATGGATCTGGTGGATCAACCCGTCCAGGTGAAGGCGGGCAAGCTGGCCAACGTCCTGGTGCGGGTGCAGGGCGAGGTGCCCGGCCAGTCCCAGACGCCGCCGGACCAGATGGTGGTGGTGGACCAGAACCGCTGCACGTACAAGCCCCGCGTCCAGGGCGCCGTCGCCGGTCAGCCCATCGTGCTCATGAACAGCGACAGCACGCTGCACAACGTGCGCGGCACGTCCGGCGGCAAGCAGCTCTTCAACGTGACGCAGCCGCCCCTGAAGACGAAGGAGGCCCAGCCTCCGTCGGAGGCGGAGGTCATCCGCCTCAAGTGCGACATCCACCCGTGGATGACGGCGTGGGTGGTGGTGAACCCGAACGCGTACTTCAACACCTCGGATGAGGAGGGCCAGTTCCGCATCGAGGGCGTGCCCCCGGGCACGTACACCCTGGGCGCGTGGCACGAGACGCTGGGGACGAAGACGGCCCAGGTGACGGTGAAGGAGGGCCAGGAGGCCGAGGTCTCCTTCGAGTTCGTGGCGGCGAAGTAGCTCCCCGCGCCGCCCCCCCGGGCCCTCGCCCGCCGTCTACTTCTTCTTGATGGTGAGCTGCACCTCGGCGCTCTTGCCGCCGCCCTCGGCCTTGAGGGTGGCGGAGCCCGGCTTCACCGGCTGCACCGTGCCGGCCGCGTCCACGGTGAAGATCTTCTCGTTGCTCGTGGTGTAGGTGAAGGAGACGCCCTGGATGGCGGCGCCATCGCCGCCCTTGGCGATCGCCACGACGGGCGTGCTCTCGCCCACCTTGAGCGTGGCCGGCACGGTCTCGAAGGCCACGGAGGCCACCTCGGGCAGCTTCACGGTGACCTCGGCGGTCTGCTTGAGCGCACCGGAGGTGATGGTCACGTTCGTGGTGCCCACGGCCTTGGCCGTCAGCTTGTTGCCCTCCACCGCCACCACGTTGGCGTCGGCGCTCGCGAACTCCAGCTTCGCCCCCTGCACGGGCCGGCCCGCGTCATCCTTCACCTCGGCCGTGAGCGTCGTCTCCGAGCCCAGGCCCGTGAGGGTGAAAGGCGCGCCCGTCAGGACGATCTCCGAGGGGATGGAGATCTCCACGGGCGTCGTGGCGCTCACCTCGTCGGACTTCGTGGTGATGGTGACCGAGCCGCTCTTCACCGCCGTCACCTTGCCGGCGGGGTCCACCGTGGCGATCTGCCCATCGCTGGAGGAGAAGAGGAACTTCGCCTTCTCCTTGTCCACCGGCTCGCCCTTGCCGGTGAGGGCCTGGGGCTCCAGGGTGACGCTCTGGCCCGCCTCGGACAGCTCCACCTTCTCCGGCTTCACTTCGATGCGCTCCACCTTCTGGCAGGCGGAGGCGAGCAGGATGACGGACGTGGCCAGGAGCGGATTGAACAACCTCTTCATGATGAATGTGCCTCGCGCTCGTCTGGGAGGACGAGCATTGGATGGACGTTGGATGTGCGGGAACTTTGGGGTCCCAAGGACCCGGGTGATAAAACCCGGGATGCCTCAGCAATCCATGTTCCAGGGGCCGCTCGCCTGGAGAGGATCCGCCGGGTGTGGACAGAAGGGACGACGTGGACGAGCAGGTGTCCTTTTTCTCCACGGACACACCGGGAGTGCACTGAGGAGGGAGAGACCCGAACATGCGAAGCGGGACGGGGAGCGCCGCGACTGTCTACGTCGTCGGTTGCCATGACACCAAGGGCGCCGAACTGGGCTTCGTGCGCGGGCTGGTCTCGGCGGCCGGTCTGCGTACGGTCACCGTGGACGTGGGTACGCGGCCACCCGCCATTCCCGCCGATGTCTCGGCGCGGGAGGTGGCGGCGCACCACCCGGACGGGGCGGTCGCGGTACTTGGCATCGACGACCGGGGCCTGGCGGTATCGCGCATGGCGGATGCGTTCCTCCACTTCGTGGAGGGTCGTACCGACATCTCCGGGATGATCGGGCTCGGCGGCTCCTGCGGCACGGCCATCATCGCGCCGGGCATGCGGGCCCTGCCGGTGGGAGTCCCCAAGGTGCTCGTGTCCACGGTCGCGTCCGGCAACGTGGCGCCCTATGTGGGCGAGACGGACATCTGCATGATGTACTCGGTCACCGACGTCGCCGGCCTCCATCAGATCTCCCGCCGGGTCCTCGGCAACGCGGCGCACGCGGTCGCCGGCATGGTGGGACGCGACCTCCCACGGGAGGACAGCAAGCCGGCGCTGGGACTCACCATGTTCGGTGTGACGACCCCCTGCGTCACCCAGGTCGCGCGAGCGCTCGAAGCCGACTACGACTGCCTGGTCTTCCATGCCACCGGCACGGGCGGGCGGGCGATGGAGAAGCTCGCCGCCTCGCACCTGCTGGTGGGAATCCTCGACGTGACGACCACCGAGGTTTGTGACCTGTTGATGGGTGGAATCTTCAGCGCTGGCGAGCAGCGGTTGGACGCCGTGGCGCGAGCCGGTATTCCCTACGTCGGGAGCTGCGGTGCGCTGGACATGGTGAACTTCGGCGCGCTGGACACGGTCCCGGAGCGATACCGCGGCCGGACGCTCCACGTGCACAATCCGCAAGTCACGTTGATGCGCACGACGCCGGCGGAGAACCGGGCGATGGGCGAGTGGATCGGACGCAAGCTGAACGCCTGCCATGCGCCCGTGCGCTTCTTCCTGCCCGAGGATGGTGGGCCGAGTTCGAGTGCCGGACGGATGACCTGCCGAAGCTGCGCGAGCAGGTCGGTCGGAACACCTTCGCGGCGGGACTCGAGGCCTTGGCCAGGCTCGTCTGACATCGCCGGGCTTGAACAGTGGCCCCGTCGGACCCGGTCCGTCCGACCAGTTGCTGGCATGGGCAACGGGAATCGTCCCTCCCGAAGGGAGAAAGGGGGCCCGATAGTCCCAGGTGCCGAAGAGCAAGGGGGCTTCTGGCGGAATCGACGCCCTCTTTCGAAAGCGCCTCACCTGGGTCTGCGGCATAGTCCGGGCTTCGCAAAGGAGCTTTGCCATGGCCCGAATGGCCCTAGACGAATTGCGCCAGCTCGCCGAGGCGGTGCTGCGCCACCACGGTTTCATCGAAGACCAGCTGCGGGCCATCGCCGCGACCCTGGTGGCCGGCCAGCGTGACGAATGCGCCGCCCATGGCCTTTATCGGCTGCTGGGCATCGTCGCCACCCTCAAGGCCGGCAAGGTGGTGCCAGACGCGGTGCCCGAGGTACACGACGTGGCGCCGGCCATCGTCAAGGTGGATGCGCGTGGCGGATTCTCGCAGTTGGCCTTCGCCGTCGGCCTGCCCTTGTTGGAAGAGAAGGCCCGGCGCAATGGCCTCGCCGCCCTGGCCATCAATCGCTGCGTGCACTTCTCGGCCCTGTGGATAGAGATCGAGGCGCTGACGGCGCGCGGCCTGGTGGCCCTGGCCTGCAATCCCACCCAGGCCTATGTCGCCCCGGCTGGCGGACGGCGGCCGCTGTTCGGTACCAATCCCCTCGCCTTCGGCTGGCCCCGAGCCGGTCGGGAGCCTTTCGTCTTCGACTTCGCCACCAGCGCCGTGGCCCGGGGGGAGATCGAACTGCACCGCCGGGCCGGCAAGCCACTGCCAGACGGCTGGGGCGTGGATGCCCAGGGCGAGCCCAGCCAGGACGCGCGCACCGTGCTGGAGGAGGGAGCCCTGCTGACCTTCGGCGGCCACAAGGGCTCGGCCCTGTCGGCCATGATCGAGCTGCTCGCCGGTCCGCTCATCGGTGACCTCACCAGTCCGGAATCCTCGGCGCACGACGGCGGCAGCGGCGCCTTGCCCTATCACGGGGAGCTGATCCTGGCCCTGGATCCCCAGCGCTTCCTGGGCCCCGCGGTGGCCGAGTACCAACAGCGCGCCGAAGCCCTGTTCGCCGGCATCCAGGCCCAGGGGGCGCGCCTGCCCTCGCAGCGGCGCTTCGAAGCACGGGCACGTAGCGATGCCCAGGGCGTCGAGGTGCCGGATGCGCTGCTGGCGGATGTCAGGGCATTGCTGAACCAACCCACGAGCTCATCGACACGCGGGTGATGGGCGCGGCGTCCGCCAACGAGGAAGCCCGTGTGCGCGAGGCCACCTGGACGCTCCGCCTGGGAGCGAGCATCGAGGGCGATACGGCGCCGATCCACCAGGTGACCCCGCGTCCGTAGCGCCCGGCGCGCCCAGGTGGGTATCATCGCGGGCGAGTGGAATGGACAACGCCGCCCCAAGTACCCGCGCCCCTCGGAATCCGGTCCCCCCGTGGAGTCGTCCGGTGAAGGCGTGGCCGCTGCTGCTGCTCCTGCTCGGCCTCCCGGCCGGAGCCTCCCCCCGGGTGCCCCTGTGCGAGCGGCCCGTGGTCCCGGCCCGGGCCAGCACGAGGCCCTTCTCCGAGGAGCTGGAGCGGGCGCTCGACGCGTTCGTCCGCGCGGAGCTGCAGCGGGAGCCGCACGCGGGGCTCGCCGTGGGGGTGCTGCGGGGCGACCAGCGTTGGGTGGGCGCCTATGGCCAGAGAGACGTGGCCCAGGGCCTGCCGGCGACACCGAGGACCACGTGGCGCATGGCGTCACTCACCAAGTCCTTCACGGCCGTGGCGGTGATGCAGCTCGTGGAGCGGGGCCTGCTCGACCTGGATGCGGACATCCGCACGTGGGTGCCCTCCTGGCCCGAGCGACGCTGGCCGGTGACGCCCCGGCAACTGCTCGGACACCTGGGCGGGGTGACGAACTACGGTCGCCTCGGCCCGAGCCAGGACACCGGGCCGCTCGACACGGCGGGGGCGGTGGCGCTGGTGGCGGGCTATGAGCTGGAGGCCGAACCGGGCACCCGCTTCCTCTACAGCACCTGGGCCTACAACCTGCTGGGCGCCGCCATCGAGGCCGCCTCGGGCCAGTCCTATGGTGAGTACCTCCAGGCGCACGTCTTCGGCCCCGCGGGCATGGTGCACGCGGCGCTGGATGATCGCCGCACGCGCGACGAGCACCACGCGGCGGGCTACCGGCTCCGGGACGGGCGGCTCGTGCCCTCCAAGAAGGTCGACGTGTCGGGCCGGTTCGCGGGAGGCGGCACGCGCGCGTCCATCGAGGATCTGCTCGGCTTCGGGAAGTCGCTGCTCGACTACCGCCTGGTGTCGAGAGAGAGCACCGGGGAGATGCAGCGCTCGATGAGCACGCGGGACGGGCGGCTCACCGACTACGGCATGGGCTTCGCGACCTGGCCGCTCCGGGGCCACTACGTGGTGGCCCACTCGGGAGCACAGCCGGAGACCTCGACGCTGCTGCTGCTCTTGCCCGGGGAGGACGTGGCCCTGGCGCTCACGAGCAACGTGGAGGGCCAGGCCGCGCCGCTCAAGCGCATCGCGTACGGGCTCATCGCGCGGCTGCTCGAGGGAGAGGAGCACCGGCTGAACGCCCGCCTGCGCGACTCCGTGGACGCGCTGGTGAACGAGGGGCTGGGCCGGGTCTTCGGTTACGGGCTCGCGTACCACCACTGGGCGGCGCACGGGCCCGGGACGCTCCCCGAGGCGGCCGGACTCCCGGAGGCCTTCGCACGGGTGACGCGGCTGCTGGATCGGGCCACCATCGCCCGGGAGCCCGCCGCGGCACGCGCGCGCATCCTCGCCGCCCACGAGCCCCGCGGGGACGAGCTCTTCATCCAGGTGGGGGCCCACATGGCGCGCACCCTGGAAGAGGCGCTCGGGGCCGAGCAGCTGCGCGGCTACTCCTCGCGCGGCCCGCTCGCCTTCTTCAACGACTACCTGGCCGTGTGCGAGTCCCGGGGCTGCCCCGAGACCCTGCGCTTCGACGAGTCGTTGCGCGCGGAGCTGCGCCGCCTCACGCCCTGAGGAGCACGGCGCCGAGGCTCAATGCGCCAGGGCGCCCCTGGCGAGCGTGTCGAACGCGGAGATGACTTCCACGGGGGCCTGCACCAGTTCGATCAGCACGCCCTCGCCGCCGAGGGGGAACTGCTCGTTGCCCTTGGGGTGAATGAAGGTCACGTCGAAGCCGGCCGCGCCCTTGCGGATGCCCCCGGGGGCGAAGCGCACGCCCTGCCCTTCCAGCCAGGTCACGGCCGCGCGCAGATCATCCACCCACAGGCCCAGGTGGTTGAGGGCGGGGTCGTGCACGCGCGGCTTGCCATTGGGATCCACCGGCTGCATCAGGTCCACCTCGACCCGGAAGGGGCCGGTGCCCGCGATGACGATGTCCTCGTCCACGTTCTCGCGCTCACTGCGGTAGGTGCCATGGGGTGTGAGCCCCAACAGGTCCACCCAGAGCTTGCGCAGGGGCGCCTTGTCGGCCCCACCGATGGCCACCTGCTGGAGGCCCAGGATACGAAACGGTCGTGTGCTCATGACGAAGCACCGTCGCAGAGCGGGCCCCGTCCAGGCAAGGACCCGCGCTCCGCCCTGTCAGAAGCCCGGCGGTACCTGGCCGTGCAGACAGGTGATGGTGTTGGGTTCTCGAGGACCCGACATGCGCGCGGTGCGTGCACCCGCTTCCTCCCCCGGGCGCAGCCCCTCCTTCACCGGCCACGAGGGCTCCTCTCCGGGAGCCAGGGAGTGCAGGCCGCTCTGCCAGGGCCCGATGACATAGGTGTGTCCCGCGGCGCGGCAGTCGAAGAAGCGTGTCCACGCCCTGGCGAAGGCATGGCCCCGGGCCGTCCCGAACGTCTCGCAGGTCCGGAACCACCAGAGCGCCTCGCCCCCCGGGACGAGCCGCTCGCGCAGTGCCTCCAGCCGCGCCCGCCACGGATGACGCGGCGCGAGCGCCTGGACATCCAGCGACTCGCGCTTGACGAGGGCGCGTCCCCACGTGCCATGGCCCCAGTACTGGATCTCCGCGATGCGCCGCTCCACCGAACGGGCGAGCAACCAGTCCAGGGCCTCGGGCCAGCTCGCGACGCCGCGCCAGTCATCGAGCCGGCCCAGGGCGCGGTACAGCACGCTGCCCACGCGCCACGAGGCGGTGAGCCCGGGCAGACCCCACCGCCCCGCGCAGGTGCGGTCGTACACCATCAGCCTCAAGCCCTCGTTCCGTGCTGTCATGGGTGGACCTCCCGGGGCGTCGCGGACGATGAATATCCTTTCACCCGGAGGCGTCCGGCGCATCCTCGGGAACGATTTTCCTCGGAGTCCATTCCATGCGCGCCCTCCTGCTGACCCTGACTGTCTCCACCTGTCTCCTGCTCCCGGTCCGGGGTGAAGCGGCCACGCTGCGCTGCGGCAACCAACTGGCCTCGGACGGAGCCTCCAAGTCGGATGTCCTGATGCGCTGCGGAGAGCCGATGGCGAAGGAGAGCCGCACGGAGACCGTGGGTGAGAAGACGCGCACCCGCGACGAGCAGGGCGGCAGCACCCAGGAGCACACCGTGCAGAAGACGATCGAGGAGTGGACGTACAACTTCGGCCCCTCGCGCCTGATGCAGGTGGCGGTGTTCGAGAATGGCCGGCTCGTCGACGTGCGCAGCGGCGGCTACGGCCGCTAGGACGGGACAGGTGTCCGCGGCCTCGCGGCTGCCGCACCTGTCGCGGCCGGCCGTCACCGCGCAGGTGCGCCAGCTCGAGCGCGAGCCGGAGCATGGATGCCCCAGCCCAGGCGGGCGGGCAACCCCTCGTCCACCCGGTGGAGGTGCATTCCCTGGAACACCCGGATCCTGATCGAGGGCCCCTTCCCAGGAGCCCCTTCCCAACCCACGTTGTGGGGCACCATGGACCTCTCCGCCATCTCGAACCTGTCGCCCAGTCAGCGCCGCATGCTCACGCTCGCGGGCCTGATTGCCATTCCCACCTATGTCCTCCCCGTGAGCTTCTGGGGATTGCGCGCAATGCGCCCGATCCTCCTCCGGAACGCCGTGTCGGGAGCCATGACCCTGGGGCTGGTGTCCCTCGTGGTCTGTGGCGTACGCCAGCTCACCCGGGGGAACACCGTGGCGAAGAGCCCTCCGTCGAACGGCCAGCGCTGGCAGCTGCCCATCCATGATCCCATCCTCCCCGAGGAGATGATGGGCTCGCAGGCCTCGGGGCACTGAGTCACTCGATTCAGCGTCCGCCCGCCTGGGGTTCTCCGTCGCGGGGAACTCCAGATGCTTCATTCGTGAATGAATTCATGGCGAGCTGACGCGCTCCGTCAGACACGGTGCGTCGTCATGCGTCGAACACCCCCGGGCAGCATTGCCCCATCCGCTTGGGTTATAGGAACGCCAGCCGTTGGGCGGGAGGCGTTCCTTGTCACTCAGTGTGTTCGACATGTTCAGCATTGGTATTGGCCCCTCGAGTTCCCACACCGTGGGGCCGATGCGTGCGGCACGTCAGTTCGTGGAGACCGTCGCGCGGGAGGCTGGAGGCCTGGACGGAGTCGACTCCGTGAAGGTGGAGCTCTTCGGCTCGTTGGGACACACCGGCAAGGGTCACGGCAGTGACGTCGCGGTCATCCTCGGGCTGGAGGGCGAGCGCCCCGAGGAGGTCGACTGCGACGCCGTCCCCGCTCGCATCTCCGGCGTGGTGGAGAGCGCGCGGTTGAAGCTGCTCGGCCAGCAGCCGGTGAAGTTCAAGCCCTCCGAGGACATCGTCTTCCACAAGCGGCAGTCGCTGCCGCGCCACCCCAATGGCATGCGCTTCACCGCGGGGCTCGCCCGGCGCGGCGAGTCCATCACCCGCTCCTATTATTCGGTGGGCGGAGGCTTCGTCGTGAATGACGACGGCACCGCGGCCCCCTCGGCGGGCGTGCGCGAGGCGAGCCTGCCCTACCCCTTCAAGACGGGCGCGGAGCTGCTCGCGCTCTGCCAGCAGCACGGGCTGAGCATCAGCACGTTGATGATGGAGAACGAGAAGGCGCTGCGCTCCGAGGCCCAGGTGCGCGCGGGCCTGTTGCGCATCTGGGAGGTCATGCAGGCGTGCGTCAAGCGCGGCTGCGAGCGCGAGGGTCTGCTGCCGGGCGGGCTCAAGGTGAAGCGCCGCGCGGCGGCCATCCACCGCAAGCTCAAGGGGGACATGCGCGGCGCGGATCCGCTCATGGCCATGGACTGGGTGAACCTCTACGCGCTCGCGGTGAACGAGGAGAACGCGGCGGGAGGGCGCGTGGTGACGGCGCCCACCAATGGCGCGGCGGGCATCGTGCCGGCGGTGCTCCACTACTACCGGCGCTTCGTGCCGAACGCGGACGACGAGGGGGCCGTCCGCTTCCTGCTCGCCGCGGGAGCCATCGGCATGCTCTACAAGCTCAACGCCTCCATCTCCGGCGCCGAGGTGGGCTGCCAGGGCGAGGTCGGCGTGGCGTGCTCCATGGCGGCCGCGGCGCTCGCCGAGGTGATGGGCGGCACGCCCGAGCAGGTGGAGAACGCGGCGGAGATCGGCATGGAGCACAACCTGGGCCTCACGTGTGATCCCATCGGCGGGCTCGTCCAGGTGCCCTGCATCGAGCGCAACGCCATGGGCTCCATCAAGGCCATCAACGCCGCGCGGCTGGCGCTCCAGGGAGATGGCAAGCACAAGGTCTCCCTCGACAAGGTCATCTCGACGATGCGCCAGACGGGCGCGGACATGATGACCAAGTACAAGGAGACCGCTCGCGGCGGCCTCGCCGTGAACATCATCGAGTGCTGACGGCGGCGGACCCGGCGGAGGGCCCGGACATTGGCTCTCCGCGTGTCAGTTCACCACGTCGCGGCCCTTGCCCCCGGGCACCTCGGACGCGGACAGGCCGGAGGGCGCGAGCGGACCATGGCGTGGCACGTGGACGTGGAACGTCGCGCCCCCACCTGGCGTCTCCTCGATGCGGATGTGCCCATGGTGGGCCTCGACCACCTGACGGATGACCCAGAGGCCCAGCCCGAGGCCGCCGTAGTTGCGCACTGGCACGGCCCGCTCGAACCGCTCGAAGACGCGCTGTCGGTCGACCGCCGGGATGCCGATGCCATGGTCGACGACCGAGAGCGTCACCCCCCCGCCTTCCTCGCGCAGGGTGACGTCCACGGGGTGGCCCGCGCCGAACTTCAAGGCATTGGACAGCAGGTGGTGGAACACCTGCTCCATGCGCTCCCGATCGAAGAAGCCCTCCAGGGAGCCCTCGAGCTGGAGCCGCACCGTGCAGCCCTGCCGCCGGGCCTCGCCCTGGTGGGCGAGCACCACGCCGCGCACGAGCTCTCCCAGCTCCACCTGGGCCCGCGACAGTTGCATGCGGCCCGTGGTGAGCTGCGACACGTCCAGCAACGTCTCGATGAGCCCGGCCAGCCGGCGCGCGGAGCGGCGCGCCGTGTCCAACCGCTCGCCAATCCCGGGCTGGGAGGACGCGTTCAGGCTCCGCTCGATGGCGCCAATCTGGAGCTGGAAGATGGTGAGCGGTGTCTTCAGCTCATGGGAGGCCACGGACAGGAAGTCGTCCCGGGCCCGCACGGCCTCCAGGAGGTGCTCCACCTGGGCCCGTTCCCGGGCCACCTCCCGGCGCATGCGCGCGCGCTCGAGGTGGGCACGCACCCGGGTGAGCAACTCCCGGGCGGAGAAGGGCTTGACGAGGTAGTCATCCGCTCCGGACTCGAGGCCCTCGAGCGTGGCCTCTTCCCCGGCGCGGGCCGACAGCAGGAGGATGGGCAGCTCCTTGGTATGGGGAGCGGCACGCAGGGCACGCAAGAGCCCCACACCATCCAGCCGGGGCATCATCACGTCGGAGATGACGAGATCGGGCGGGTGGGCCAGGGCCACTTCCAGGGCCGCCTGGCCATCCGCCACCGTCTGCACCTCGAACCCGGCGGACAGCACCCGGTGGAGGTAGTCGCGTACGTCCGCGTTGTCGTCCGCGAGGAGCACCCGGGCGCGAGGCCGGTTCGGCTCGGGCGCGACGGGCGGTGCCTCGGCGAGCTCCTGGACGGACCAACGCAGCGCCTCCTCGACGTAGGGGCCGGCACCGGTCGCGGTGGAGGGCAGCACCCGCGTGGCGCGAACCCGCTCCTCGGGCAGGTGCGCGAAGCCCAGGGGCACCTCGACGGTGAACGTCGCTCCCTGACCCTCGATGCTGTCCACCTTCACCCGTCCTCCGTGAAGCCCCACCAACTCGTGCACCAGCGCGAGCCCGATGCCCGAGCCCTCGTGCGTCCGGGCATGCGCGTCCTTCACCCGGTGGAAGCGCTCGAAGAGGCGCGGCAGCTCCACGGCCGGGATGCCCGTTCCCGTGTCGCGCACCTCGAGGACGGCGCACCCGTCCCGCTCGAAGGTGCGCACCAAGATGCTCCCCTTGTGGGTGAACTTGAAGGCGTTGGAGACGAGGTTGAGGACGACCTTCTCCCAGAGCTCGCCATCCAGATAGACGGGCTGGGACAACGGCGGGCAGCTCACGAGGAGCTGGAGCCCCGCGCGCTCCACCGCCGAGCGGAAGGTGCCCGCGAGGTCCGCGCAGAGCGTGGAGAAGTCGGCGGGAGCGAAGCTGGCCTCCATCCGCCCCGCCTCCAACCGGGAGAAGTCCAGCAACGTGTTGACGAGCCGCAGCAGCCGCCCCGCGTTGCGGTGGAGCGCCTCCAGCTCGGTGCGGATCGCCTCGGGCAGCGGGCCCGCTCGCCCGGTGAGCAGATCCTGCGTGGGCCCCAGCATCAACGTCAGGGGCGTGCGGAACTCGTGGCTGATGTTGCTGAAGAAGGCCGTCTTGGCGCGATCGAGCTCCGCCAGGGCCTCCGCGCGCCGACGCTCCTCCTCGTGGGCGCGGGCATTGCGCAGCGCCACCGACACCTGGCCCACCAGCAGCTCGAGGAAGGAGCGGTAGCCCTCGTCGAGCGCCCGATTGGGGCTGAGCCCCGTCACGAGCACGCCCAGCGGAGCGCTCTGGCCCGCGGCGGCCACCGGCATCACCACCGCCGTGCGGACCGGATCCTCGAACGGGCCCCCCGTCAGCGTGACGCGGCGCTCCACGTCCTCGACGAGCACCGTCTCGCCCTCGGCGGCGCGGGCCAGGGGCCACACCGGCTCGCCGTCCCTGCCCTCCACCCGGAGCGGACACGCCGCCGCGTTCTCCTCCAGGCCAATGACGCCGTGACGGGTGAACCCCTTGCCGTCCGGATCGCGCAGGTACAGCAGCGCGAAGGGCACATCCAGGGGGTGCTCGGCGATGGCGGTGACGACCTCCTCGCAGGTCTTCGCGACGCTCCGGGTCACCGCCGCCCGGGAGGCCAGATCCCTCAGGAGCCGCAGCCTCCGCTCCCCGAGCAGCTGCTGGGTCACCTCGCTGCAGACGGCGAACATGCCGACGATGCGCCCCGTGTCATCCTCGGCGGGGGAATGCGAGACGCTGAAATAGGACTCCTCGCGGTAGCCCGAGCGCTCCAGCAGGAGCATCAGGGCGGGCGTCCAGTTCGCCACGCCGGTGGCCATCACCTGGTGGATCATCGGCCCGAGCGTGTCCCACGCCTCGGCCATGGTGACGCGGATGTCGAGCCCCAGCGCCGCCGGGTGCTTGTCGCCGATCAGCTTCGAGTAGGCATCGTTGTAGAACTGGAGGAAGGACGGCCCCCACGTGAGGATCATGGGGTAGCGCGACGAGAGCATCGTGCGCACCAGGGCCTTCAAGCTCTCGGGCCAGGCGTCCATCGGCCCCAGGCTGCTCGCGGACCAATCGTGTGCGCGAATGCGCGCGTGCATTTCACTCGGACCGGCGAACATGATGGGCGGCGACTCGGATGGGCTCGGGTGTTCTCCCAAAAAAAGCCTGGAACAAGGGTGGTGTACAGTCTCATCCCCCCTGGGTCGCCATCCGGAGAACAGGAGACAGGATGATCAAGCGGATTTCTCTCGCACTGGGAGTGGCGGTGGTGGGTTTCGCCTCCCTGGTGGCTTCTCGGCCCTCGGCCTACCGGACCGAACGCGTCAGGACCTTCGCCGCGCCCGCCGAGATTCCCTTCGCCCTGGTGAATGATCTGCACCGCTGGCGCCTGTGGTCCCCCTGGGACGCGCTCGAGCCGGGCATGAAGCGCCACTTCGACGGGCCCATCGCGGGCCCCGAGGCCGTCTACACCTGGGCGGGCAACGCACAGGCGGGCAAGGGGCGCGTGACCGTGCTGGAGAGCCGGCCCCACGAGTTCATCCGCGTGCGCTTCGAGCGCCTCGCGCCCCGGCCCTCCACGAGCACGCTCGACTTCTCCTTCCAACCCACCACCGGGGGCGTGCTGCTGCACTGGAGCCAGGAGGGGCAACTGTCCTGGCTGGACAAGGTCCGGTTCCTGTTCACCGATATGGAGGCGCGGCGGGGCGAGGAGCTCGACCAGGGATTGAAGGCCCTCGTCGCGGTGTCCGAGACCGAGGCGAACAACCGGCGCGAGCGGGACGCGTTGATCAAGGCGCGCTCCGAGGAGAAGGCCCAACAGGCCCCACCCGCCCCATCACCCTAAGGGGATGAGGGGAGCGCGCGCCTCGAACCCGCGCCTCAGCGTCCACCCAGATTGGCGCAGGCGCGGGAGTCCCCCCCCTCACAGGCGCGCCGCAACAGCTTCGTGGCCTCGGCGTCGTTCTTCTCGGCGCACGCGCCCGTGCGGTGGCAGATGGCGGCGCTGAAGCAGCCCGCCGCGTCGCCCCCCTCACACGCCCGCATGTAGAGGGAATAGGCACGCGCGGGATCCGCGCTCACGCCGCGCCCCTGCCAGACGAGCGTCCCCAACACATTGCACACCCGGGCCACGCCCGCCTCGCAGCCGCGTGTGTACAGCTCGACGGCGCGCGTCACCTCGCCCTTGCGCTCGGCCTCGGCGCCCGCTTCCACACATCCCTTCACCGTCCCGCCCGGGCAGGCCGCGTCCTGCGCCGCCAGCGCCGCCGCGCTCTTGTCCTGCGCGGCGGGCGGCGCGGGCTTCTCCGCGCAGGCCCCCAGCAGGAACGACAGCCACACCGCCCTCCAAATGCCTTGCATCCCTTCCTCCTCATCCACCGTGTCGCCGCGCAATCCTTCCCATGCGGGCGCGGCCCACCGCGCCGCCGGTGTATCACAAACACCCGCCAGCGCAGTGCCCTGCCTCCGCGCGAGGGCTCGAGCCCTCAATTCCAGACAAGCTCGTGCCCCTCCCCTGGGGCCACGCCAACCCACCTCCGGTTGGGAATGACCCGCTCCCTGGACGCCATCCCAGGGGAACAAGGGGCACACGTTCCCACCCATGCCCCCTTCATCCCACGAGGAACCGCGGGAGGAGAGCATTGTCATTAAAAATACGATTGTGCTGCAACCCGAGCCGCCAGTGCCGGGAAGCGTCGACGATTGGATGAGAGGAACAGGCGGCGCAATCGCTACCCTCTGGCGTGGACTATATGAAAGTGAGAAAACAGAAGCTGGAACTCCGCTCGCGGTCGGCCTCGTGGTGAGAACATTCACGCTGCACGATTTCAGACAGACTGGTTGTTAGCCGGACACAGCCCCCGAAAATAAGTTTCTCGCTTTGGCGTCTGATGCGTTGCGGACAAACCGCAATCCCCGTTGTACATTTGACTCCGTAAAAAAATGCCGAGCCGGGTGATCCTGGATTTCCAGTTCCCCCTCGCGACCGACGTCTGACCCGCCGGGCGCTCCATGCACATGGAAGCGTTACGGCAGAGGAGTGCCCATGAATGCGCAGCAGTGGTGCCATGACGTGTGGGTGGGATTGTCCCGTACGCTCCGGGGGGCGAGGCCTTCCACGCCATGGCTCGCGGGATGGATGGTCCTCTTCTCCGTTCCCGGCTTTGCCCAGACGACCATCACCATCGACGCGGGCGCCAACCGGCGCGGCATCAGTCCCAACATTTATGGTGTGGCCCATGCCACCCAGGCGCAACTGAGCGAACTCAATTCTCCACTCAATCGTAACGGAGGCAACGCCTCCTCCCGTTACAATTGGGAGCAGAACGCCTCCAACCGGGGCCAGGACTGGTATTTCGAGAGTCTGGCCCACGAGGGCGCGGAGCCGGGGGGCGAGGTGGATGAGTTCATCGCCAGCACCCGGGCGGCGGGAGCGCAACCGGCCGTCACCATTCCCATGGTGGGCTGGGCGGCGCGTCTGGGTCCCAATCGCTCGCGGCTGGCCAGCTTCTCCATCTTGAAGTACGGCCCGCAGACGTCGAGCGACTCCGTGTGGTTCCCCGACGCCGGCAATGGCATCCGGCTGTTGGATGGCGAGTTCGTGGTCAATGATCCCAATGACGCCAACACGCCCGTGGATCCGGACTTCCAGGCGGGGTGGCTCCAACACCTCCGCGCGCAGTGGGGCACGGCGGCCCAGGGAGGCGTCCGCCTCTTCGCCATGGATAACGAGCCCAGCCTCTGGTACTCCAACCACCGCGATGTGCACCCCGTCGGCGCGACCCTCGAGGAGGTGCGTGACAAGCACATCGCCTATGCCTCCATGGTCAAGAGCGTGGAGCCCAATGCCCTCGTGATGGGTCCCGAGGAGTGGGGCTGGAGCGGCTACTTCTACAGCGGCTATGACCAGCAGTATGCCAACGAGCGGGAGGAGTACACCGAGTTCCCCGATCGCGAAGCGCACGGCGACGTGGACTATCTGCCGTGGTGGCTCGGGGAGCTGCGCCGGCACGAGCAGGCCACGGGCCGCCGGCTGTTGGATATCTTCACCGTGCACTACTACCCGCAGGGTGGCGAGTTCAGCACGAACGTCACCTCCGCCATGCAGTTGCGGCGCAACCGCTCCACGCGCTCGCTGTGGGATCCAAACTACGTGGACGAGACGTGGATCAATGACAAGGTCTCGCTCATCCCCCGGCTCAAGGGCTGGGTGCAGAGCTACTATCCCGGCACGAAGGTGGGCATCACCGAGTACAACTGGGGCGCGGAAAACCACATCAACGGAGCCATCGCGCAGGCGGACGTGCTCGGCATCTTCGGCCGCGAGGGATTGGACTATGGCATCCGCTGGGAGACTCCCGCGGAGAGCACGCCCACCTTCAAGGCGATGAAGCTCTACCGCAACTACGACGGCAAGAAGTCGGCCTTCGGAGATCTGAGCGTGTCGTGCACCGTGCCCAACCCGGATCAGCTGTCGGCGTTCGCCGCCGAGCGCTCGTCCGATGGGGCCCTCACCGTCATGGTGCTCAACAAGGCGCTGACGGACACGGCGGCGATCTCGCTCCAGCTCGCCCGCTTCAACGCGGGGGCCATCAGCCAGCGCTGGCAGCTCACGTCGGCCAACACCATCACCCGGCTGACGGACGTGTCCGTGTCCGGCGGACGGCTGAGCACCACGGTGCCGGCTTCGAGCATCACCCTGTTCGTCATTCCCGTGAAGACCGTCACCAATCAGCCGCCCGTGGCCCGCATCACGGCCACGCCCTCGACGGGGTCGGCCCCGCTGCTGGTGAGCTTCAACGGCGCGGCCTCCACGGATCCCGACGGAACGATCACCTCGTATGTCTGGAACTTCGGTGATGGACAGCAGGGCAGCGGCGCCACGGTGACCCACAGCTATACCGCGCCGGGCAATTACACCGCGACGCTCACGGTGAAGGACTCGGGCGGCGCCAGCGCCTCCACCACCGTGGCCATCACCGTGACCACGACCAGCTCCTCGCTGGCCGCTCCGACCAACTTCTACGCCGTGGCCTCGGGTTCGGACGTGACCATGCGCTGGAAGGACAACTCGGAGGACGAGGATGGCTTCATCCTCGAGCGCGCGGAGGAGACCTGGCCCCTGGTGTTCGAGATCATCGGACGGACGGGCGCCAACACGACCGTGTTCGTGGATTCGGACGTGCCCGTGGGCGAGTACGTGTACCGGGCCAGGGCCTTCTCGGGCACGGATGTCTCCGCGTACTCCAATCAGGACGGCGCCGACGTGCAATGAGCCATGACCTCGGGGCGGCCCCTCTCCGGGGGCTCCCGGGGGCCGAGCCGCCGCGGCGGGCCTGGGGGGAGACCCGGCGCGGCGTGAAGGTTTCCGTCTTCTGAACCCGAGGAGTGCCCAGGGGCGAGGCCCCCTCCTCCTCCCTGGGCACGCACGCCCCATGACAAGAAGAAGCAACCTCCGGCGCTCCGGCCTGCTCGTGCTCGCCCTGTTCCTGACGGGAAGTGGTGCCCTCGCCCAGGGAACCTCGGTGATCCTCGGTACGGTGACGGACGCGGCCACGCGCGAGCCCGTCGTGGACGTGGTGGTGACCGCCACCTCGCCCAACCTCCAGGGAGAGCAGACGGTCGTCACCGACAGCCAGGGCCAGTACCGCATTCCCCAGCTTCCACCCGGGGTGTATGCGCTGCGCTTCGACAAGGAGGCCTACAAGCCCCTGTCGAGAGAGAGCATCAACCTGCGTCTGGACTACTCGGTCCGCGTCAACGTGGAGCTGCTACCCGAGGCGTTTGGAGAAGAAATCGCCGTGGTGGCCCAGGCGCCCACCGTGGACATCGGCTCGGCGGCCACCGGGGTGAACGTCAGCGCGGACTTCCTGCGCAACATCGCGGTCGTCTCGCCCTCCGGCAAGGGTGCCGCCTCGCGCTCCTTCGAGGCCCTGGCGGAGCTGGCCCCGGGAGCCAACGCGGACACCTATGGTGTGTCCATTGGCGGCGCCACCTCTCCGGAGAACCAGTACATCATCGATGGCGTGTCGGTGAACGATCCCGGCTTCGGCATCAACGGCGCCCCCCTGAGCGTGGAGTTCATGGGCGAGGTGAACGTCATCAGCGGCGGCTACCTGCCCGAGTACGGCCGCTCGACGGGCGGCGTGGTCAACGCGGTGACGAAGTCGGGCTCCAATGAGTTTCATGGCTCGGTGTTCGGCAACGTCACGCCGGGCGCGCTGGCCTCCCGCGGCACGGAAATCCTCCAGGAGGCGGGCACCATCTCTGGCCGGGCGGCGTTGTGGAACCTGGCGGACGTGGGCTTCGAGGTGGGCGGCCCCCTCCTCGAGGACAGGCTCTGGTTCTTCGCCGGCATGGCGCCCTCCTTCTCCCGTTACCAATTGGAGCGCAACCTCAACGCCCAGGTCCTGGACGCCAACGGCCAGCCCCAGGTGGACGAGCGGGGCTTCATCCGGACCGAGCGCATCCCGGGCACCCAGCGCGACTACTTCGCGGACCAGCGCAACTTCCAGTTCATCGGCAAGCTCACCTACCTGCTCAACCAGGATCACAACGTCAGCGTGACGGTGACGGGCACGCCCTCGTCCGCGGGCGGAGAGGGCCGCTTCGCCATCAGTGAGCGCACGGGTCTGCCGGAAGTGGAACTCATCTCGGGGCAGCCAAGTGCCCTCGCCACACAGCGCATCGCCAACGCCCTGGACACGAGCCTCAAGTGGTCCTCGGCCTTCCTGGACAAGCGATTGCTCTTCAACGCCACCCTCGGGTGGCACCACCAGGAGGGGGCCGTGCTCCCCTCGGATGGCTCCCCCGTGGGCAGTTCCATCGGGTACGCGGGCATCGCCAACACGACGTGGCAGCGGAGCACCGACGCGGCGGGACGCCCGAATCCGCACTCCGTCACCGAGTTCGAGACCCTGCCGGATCCCTCCGTCTGTCTCGTGCCCGATGCCCCCGGAGGCACGCGCTGTCCCGTGCTCAACTACCTGACGGGCGGTCCCGGCCGGCTCGACGACACCCGGTTGGATCGCTACCAGGGCAAGCTCATCGGTACCCTGCTGCTCCAGGGCGCGGGGCAGCACGTCATCAAGGCCGGCATGGATCTGGAATTCATGCGCTACGATCACGTCCGCGCCGCGAGCGGCAGGACCGTGCTCATGGAGTCCGAGGACGGGGCCTACTTCTACGACTACCGCCAGTTCGGCTACCTGGTCGCTCCGGACCAGGTGGACATCGAGCAATCCCAGCAGCGGGTGTCGGCCTCCAACTCCGTCGGCGGCTTCCTCCAGGACAGCTGGAGCCTGTTCGACGTGGCCACGCTCAACGTGGGGGTGCGCTATGACGCCCAATACCTCATGGGTGGCGGCAACCTGGCTCTGGTGCTGGCCAACCAGTGGTCTCCGCGGCTGGGGGTGATCGTCGATCCCACCCGGTCCGGCAAGGCCAAGGTCTACGCCAACTACGCCCGTTACTATGAAAGCGTCCCGCTGGATCTCGTGGACCGCTCGTTCCCGGGCGAGCCCGGCTTGCGCTCGAACAAGAGCTCCACCTCCTGCGATCCCCGGGATCCGGCGCAGCAACAGGGTGTCTGCAACACCGACCAGGCCCGGCTCCCCTTCACGGGCGACCTGGACGCCAACCGGCTGTGGGAGACCATGGGCGCGGGTGCCACCATCGTGGATCCCTCCCTCCAGCCCTCGTCCACCGACGAGTTCGTGGTGGGTGGCGAGTACGAGCTCCTGCCCAACGCGCGCGTGGGAGCGACCTACACCCGGCGCACCCTCAACATCGCCATCGAGGACATGAGCCGGGACAACGGGGCCACCTTTTTCATTGGCAACCCGGGGCTCGGGTTCGCCCGGGACTTCGCCCCCTACAAGCCCCAGCGCGACTACGACGCCGTCACGCTCTTCTTCCAGAAGAACTTCGCCGACCAGTGGCTCGCCCAGGCCAGCTACACGTGGTCCTCCCTGCGCGGCAACTACGAGGGTCTGTTCCGCTCGGACACCGGCCAGTTGGATCCCAACATCAACTCCGACTTCGACCTCGTCTCCCTGCTGCCCAACCGCTCCGGGCCACTGCCCGCCGACCGTACCCACCAGCTCAAGGTCTTCGGCGCGCGGGAGTTCGCCCTGCGCCCCAACCTGAGCCTCAACCTCGGCGCGTCCTATCGGACGTCCTCGGGCACGCCCTACAGCTATCTCGGCGCGCATGATGACTACGGCGCGGGAGAGTCCTTCATCCTGCCGCGCGGCGCCGCGGGCCGCCTGCCCTGGTCGCACCGCGTCGACGGCCGCGTGGCGCTCAACTACCGGCTGTCCCGCGAGCTCACCGCGTCGTTCAGCGTGGATGTCTTCAACCTCTTCAACTTCCAGGCCCCCGTCGCGTACGACCAGAACTACACGTACTCGCCCGTGCTCCCCATCGAGGGCGGCCAGAAGGCCGATCTGGCGACGAAGCTGGTGGGACCCGACGGCGAGCCGATCGAGGCCGCGAGCCTCAACAAGAACTTCGGCAAGCCCACGGCCTACCAGTCTCCGCGTTCCGTGCGCTTCGGCGCCCGGCTGTCCTTCTAGCCCTCCTGGTCAGGAAAGGTTTCTCACGCATGACTCGACGAATTCTCGGGCTGGCCGGGGCCGTGGCGCTCTTGTCCTCCTGTGACTCCTCCCAGCCTCCCATCGGATGTCCGGTGCAGAGCCTGGATTGGTCCGCCGTCTACACCCTGAAGGAGCCGACCCTCTGCCCCGTCATCGCGGGAGAGAGGCTCGGCATCCAGAAGTTCTCCAGCCGCACTGGTGACGAGCGGCTGTCCATCAACCCCGAGTCGCTCGTGGCCCTCAACGAGCGCGACTCCTCCCAGCCGTCGTATTCGCTCGGCACGCTGGCGAAGCAATCCGACGCCGAGGGCTTCTGCTCCGCCATGGAGATGCCGGTCGCGCGCAAGGACGCACCCGCCGCCGGGCAAGAGCCCGCCACGAGCATTTCCTACCAGTGGAGCAACGTCCGGATCCTCGCCACCGCCCAGGCGCCGGGCACGCAGATGGTGGCGGAGCTCGAGCGCATCGAGAACGGCTGTACCGCGAAGTACGAGGTCTGGGCCATGTGGCCGGGAGACGTCGAGTGCGGGAGCGAAGCCGGCGAGCCAGATGACAGCGTCTGCCAGACCGAGCTCACCATCAATCCCGACTTCGCCGTCACCTGCCACCCCACCCTGCTTCGTTGCGTGCCGGCGAAGCGACCGCCGTCGTTGAAGTAGCGGCTACCATCTCGGGAAGGCGGACGTCCTCGTGCCGTCCCGCCTCGCTCCGTGAACACCCCATGCCCCAGACCCCACCCGTCCTCGAGTTCGACGTCCTTCCCTCCCTGCCCGGGGAGTTGCTGCGCGCCGCCCTCTCCCCTCGCGCCGCACGCCCAGCCGACGTCCCCCGGCTCGAGGCGCGGATGCGACACCTCCGCGCGGAACCCCGCGCCCTCGCGCGCTACCGGGAGGTGACGGGCTTCCCGGCGAATGGCTTCCTTCCCCTGACGTACCCCCAGGTGCTCGTCACGCCGCTGCACCTCGCGGTGCTCAACCACCCCGGTTTCCCCTACCGGTTGCTCGGAATGATCCACGTGCGCAACCGCATCCAGCAGTGGCGCCGGTTGCAGGAGGGCGCGGTCCTCTCCGTGCACGTCTGGGTGGAGGGCCAACGCGAGGTCCGGCAGGGGCGGGAGCTGGAGGTGCATACCCGGGTGGAGGAAGGCGGAACGCTCGCCTGGAGCGCCGTCACCACCATGCTGCGCCGGCTGCCGGGCGCGGCGGAGCGCTCGCGAGGCGCCCGATCCCCGTTCACGCCGGATCCGGAGGAGGAGGCTCGCTTCGCCTCCAGCCGCACCGAGCATTGGACGGTGCGCGAGGACACCGGCCGGCGCTACGCGCTCGCCTCGGGGGACTTCAATCCCATCCACCTGCACGCGCTCACGGCCCGTCCCTTCGGTTTCTCGCGAGCCATCGCGCACGGCATGTGGACCGTGGGCCGCGGCGTGGCGGCGCTGGGCCAGGAGGCGGAAGCGCCCGCGCTGACCCTCACCTCGGACTTCCGCCGGCCCCTGCTGCTACCCGCGCGCGCGGTGTTCCAGGCGGCGCCGCTGGCGGAGGGGGCGACCGCCTACCGCGTGCGGGGGGAGGATCTCACCCCCTACGTCCTGGGCGAGCTGCGGCCTGGAGCCGAGCCCTCCACGTCGTGAACGAGGAGGGGCTCGTCGCTCCAGGGTTTCGTCCCCCGGGAACCCCCAGGGGACGCGACTTCAGTGGACGAAGGTCTCGACGGGGCGGAGGAAGTCCACCGGCTCGTCGCGAACGTCGCTCTTGAACTGCGGGCGCAGCTCCACGAGCCGCTTCACCAGGTCCACGTTGGTGATGGGGCCCACCTTGAACGGCGTCTGGCTCCCCGTGGCGATGGCCGGCTCGAAGGGCACCACGCCCGCCACCTCCCGAATCGCCCCCAGGAAGCCCTCGCTCAAGGAGAAGCGCAAGGAGCAGGTGGAGCAGGTGGCGATGTCATACAGCCGCTGGTGGCGCCGCTCCAGGTCGGCGAAGGACCAGGTCGCCACCGAGGCTCCGAACTGGGTGTCCGGAACGCCGAAGCTGAACCCGGGATTGCCACCCGTGAGGAACTTCGACATGCGAGCGGGAATGCCCGAGGTGGGGCTGATGTGCGTGAAGCTCAGGTTGTTGATGTTGTTGAGGTCGGTGGTGCCGGTATCGGCGAAGTGGCAACCATTGCAGGTGTTGAGGGAGAACTCCTTGCGAGCGCACACCTCCTGGGGCGAGGCGGGGTTGGCACCCGTCGCGGCCCAGCGATTGGGCAGGCGCACGAGCGCGTTACCGCCCAGGAAGGGCCGGCCATTCACGCTGAAGGGCACGGTGTAGCTGGCCGCGCACTGGCTCGGAACCATCAGCGGCGACTGAACGCCCGTCGGGGCGATGGTACCCAGGACGAAGGAGGCGACATCGGGGTCGAAGTTCGAGTTGTGGGTGGCGTCATCCGGCGTGAGCGCCACGGTATGCGGCCGGAGCCCACCATTGACGGGGGTATCGGGACCCGAGGGGTTCTCGGTGGTGAGCGTGAACTCGCGCAGTTCCCACTGGGGGTTGAAGTCCTTCTCGTTGGTGCGGATCTGGTTGAGCGCGTTCTGGTTGCCCTTCGAGGGGGCCATGCCATGGCGGACGACGCTCTCGGTCATCGTCTCCAACTGGGAGAGGTAGCTCGCGTCGAAGCTGGCGTGGGTGCCCAGTTGCACCCACTGCTGCGCCCAGTCGATGACCTGGCGGCAACCCGAGCGCGGCACGCCGTACTCGAAGATGACGGTGAATTCCTTGAGATTGCAGCTCGCCTCCGTACCGCCGCCCCACGGCGAGGGACGGGTCACCCCGAACACGAAGCGCAGCTCGCCCGCGTCGGAGGAACCGCCGTAGCCCCCACCCGAGCTCTTGCCGAGATCGGCGCGGTTGACGATGGCCAGCAGCCGGAACGGCGCGATGTCGAGATTGAGCGAACCGCCGAGCAGGACTTCATTGCGCTGGGTGCTGGGATTGACGACGAGGGCCGAGGAGATCCCGCTGGCGGTGGCCCAGGGTTGAATCACCTTGGCGAACATGTCGGTGCGCGCCAGGACGTTGTCCCCATTGACGGTGTAGTTGTTGACCCAGAGCGACAACCAGTCCTTCACGAAGCTCTCGGGCGTCTGGCCCGAGCCCTGCGCCAGTTCGCGCATGAGGTGGGCGAAGGTCCATACGCCGCCCTGCGTGCCGTTGCCGGTGCAGGGATCCCAGGTACGAGCCGGATCGAGGACGACGGCGGGATCCCGGATGAGCAGCGTCTTGCCCCACGAGGCCTGGGTGGAGACGGGACGGGCCGGACAGACGCTCAGCGGCGTGAGCGCTCCCCCCGAGAAGGCCCGCACGTCCACGGCGGCGCCGAGGGCACGGCTGACCGGGTGGCGGCCATTGAACAGGACCGCCTCGGTGGAGATCTCCCCGAAGGCGCCCGAGGCCATCTGCTGCTCGTTCTTGGCGCGCCGCTCCAACTCCGTCACGCTCAGCTGCGAGAAGGACGTGAAGAAGTCCGGACCGGGGCTCTTGGGAATCATGCCCAGCTGGGCGAGCGTGTCGGAGCGGAAGAGGACCAGGGGATTGCTCGTGTCCCCGAGCACGCGAACGAGGCTGTTGGAGAGTTCCTTGTTCGCGGGCGGGGGCAGCTTCACGCTCACCGCCACGTTCTCCTCGAGCGCCGTGGGCCGGGCGAGTTGCTGGACGAAAACCCTGGTCGCCGACTTCGCGTCCACCAGGGGCAGGGTCTTGAGCGCGGTGCTGCTCCCCTCCTCCTCCGCGGCGGCCGCCGCTGGAGCAGCGAGCTGAGCCGTGGTCTCCTCGGAAGAGGTGGGCCCGGGCTGACACCCTCCGAGCGCCAGCGCGGCGCCCAGGAGCCAGCACGGCGTGGACTTCAACCCCTTGGTCTGTCTGCTCACGTGATTCATGAAAGGTGTCCCCCTGATGAGCGCACCCCACAGGGTGGCTATTGTCTAGAATAAGAAAACAATTCCTATTAAAGCAAGTACAATCAGGGAGCAGCGGAGGACCCGGGAAATTCCTTTCACCGTGTTGTTTCTGGAGCAACGCGCCTGTGTGTAGCTTCAAAAGCAACACGCCTGTGTGTAGCTTCAAAAGCAACAAACAGGATGTTGCCTCTGGAGCCACACGGCTTCAGAGGCGGGTGGAGACGGGAACCCGGAAATGGAGCAGCAGATACGCCTGCCCCACGTGGAAGATGGAGGCATCGAGCGGCCCCACGTCGAGGAAGCTCCCCAGCCTCTGGGGAACATAGAGGGCCGAGGCCCAGCCGATACTGAGGAGGAAGCCCTTGCCGAGCTGGAACTCCAGGTCCGCGCCGAGCTGAAGACCCGGCCGGAGGAAGTGGGTGTTCTCCAGGGTGTCCGAGTACAGGTAGGCGTAGGTGAGGAGCAACCCCGCGTCGAGGGAGAGTCGCACGGGACTGGGGCTGAGCGCGAGGCCCACCCCCAGCGGCTTCCAGGTGGCGCCGTAGATGCCGGTGTTCTTGTACTTCGGCGAGATGATGAGGGAATCCGGAATGAGGGCGGTGATCGCCGGGGCGAAGCGGATCTCCCCCGACTTCAGGGCACGGCCGCGGTACTGGCGCGGAATGAGGGCTTGATTCTTCTTCAGCCACTCCTTGTCGAGCACCGCCTCCACGTTGAGCTTCAACCCGGTATGGAGGGGTTGATCCTCGAACACGGGGCCGAAGAAGAAGAAGGCCGCGGGACCGACGGCGAAATCCACCGGCGCGGTGACGCGCCGTTGGGCGGCCGAGACTCCAGGCAGGAGCAGGAGCAACGGTACCAGCAAGTGCATGCGGTTCGAGCATCCATTCATGTCATACTCTCCGTGCGAGCGTCTGGGCCTTCCGGGTGCTCACTCTACCGTGGAGAACGCAGCCATGCCGTTACACCCAGTCCCCCGTGTCCAGAACCTCGTGTTGGCCCTCCTCCTGGCGTTGCTGCTTCCGGCGCCCTTCGCCGCCGCGCATGGGCGGTATTTCAACGACTCGGGCTCCGTGCCCACCAGCCATCCCAATTGGATGCGGTGGATTCCCTCCTCCACCAGCGTCGCGGCGCTCTCGGTGCCGGGGACTCACGACACCATGGCCAACGAGACGGAATGGTATGTGACCGCCATCGAGCGGGCCTGGATCCTCACCCAGGGGATGGAGCTCCGGCCCCAGCTCGACGCGGGCGTTCGGGCCCTGGACATCCGCGCCCGCCACATCGGCAATGGCTTCACCATCCACCACGGCGCGTACCACCTCATGGCCAACTTCGATGGGGTGTTGAGCACGGCGGTGCAGTTCCTGCGGGACAATCCCACCGAAACCCTCCTGATGCGAGTCAAGAAGGAGCACACCGAGGAGAACACGACGCGCTCCTTCGCCGCGACGTTCGAGTGGTACCGGGATCAGCCCGCCTACAGCCCCTACATCTGGCGAGGCACCCACATCCCCACGCTCGGCGAGGTCCGGGGCAAGATTGTCATTCTGGATGACTTCGATGGCGGAGACCACGGCATCGGCTGGGGCAGCCTCAACAAGCAGGACGCGTGGGAAGAGACCAACACCGACACGAAGTGGAACCTGGTGCGCGCGCACCTCGAGGCGGCGAGCGCCGGTAACCCCAACACCCTGTACATCAACTTCCTGAGCGCCGCCGGAGTCGGGGGAACGCCCAGCGCCATCGCGGGCAGCGTCAACGAGGACGCGCTCCACTACCTGATGGGCACCGGCGTGCAGCGCACCGGCGTGCTGATGATGGACTTTCCGGGAGCGGGGTTGATCGACGCCATCATCGCCCACAACTTCCGCCTGGCCTCGAGCGCGGCGGCCATCGGCGGGGACTTCGCGACCGTCTTCAACAACGTCGCCCATGGCTTCCACAGCGAGGGCGATGACGAGGCGCGTGACCGGGTCCTGGAGGCCAGGACCTTCCTGAACCACACGCTGCCGGGAATGTCCTGGCACATCATCGTGTCGGGCACCTCCGGCTCCGACAACTGGGGCTACACCGTGCAGCACCACGGGCTGTACCAGAAGTCCGACTGGGTCAACGGCTACAGCCACGTGGCCTTCAATACCCTGACGAGCGACAGCGCGGTCAGCGCGAGCCTGCTGCAGAGCTACGTCGACGGACAGCTCGGCGGCTTGAGTGGCTCAGCGGAGAACCGGGCCGTGCAACTGGCCGAGCGGGTCCGGGCGCGCTTCCCGTTCCAGTCCTGGAGTGTCCTGGTCAAGCGCGCCCCCGGAGGCTTCGACAACTGGGCCTACGAGCCGTGGGGGGCGCACTACATGCGCTGGCAGGGAGACTACGCCTACGCGGTGTGGGGCTATGCACCCCAGCAGGGGGTGTATCTGTACGAGCACTCGGGCTACCTGGGGGACCTCCGCCACCTGACGGGCTCCGTCTCGGAGCTGCGCGGCCAGGGCTTCAATGACCTGACCTCCTCCGTCCGGATCATCGGCAACTACCGCGCGAACCTCTGGGAAAACGACAACGGGTCCGGCGCGGGGTTGTACGTCCCCCAGACCCGGGATGATCTGCCCACCGTGGGCTGGAATGATCGAGCCTCCTCGGTGGAGATCTGGCGTTACTGAATCACCGCCCGAAGCCGCGGTGATAGGAGATGGGGCCCCCCAGGTGGCCCCATCTCTCTCAGGCGCTGCCCTGCTCCTCGGGCCGGTAGGGAAGCTCCAGCGTGAAGGTCGCCCCCTTCTTGGGGCCATCGCTGTGGGCCACCAGCGAGCCCCCCAGCGCGCGGGCGGCGATCGCACACGAGTGGAGCCCGAAGCCGTGTCCGTCCTTGCGCGTGGTGAACCCATGCTGGAAGATCTTCGTGAGCAGCTCCGGCGCGATGCCCATGCCGTTGTCCCGCACCTGCACCTGGACACGGTCTTCCGTGGGACGCTCGACCCTCAGCGTGACACGCCGCTCGCCGTCTGGATTGTCATTCACCGCGTACTTGGCGTTGCTGATGAGGTTCAGGACGATCTGCAGCAGCTTGTGCTTGTCGACCATCACGTGCGGCAGTGGGGCGAAGTGCCGCTCGACCGTGACGCCGTGCCGCCCGAGCGCCGCCGCGTTGATGCGCAGCGCGTCCTCGACCAGTTCCTGCAGCGAGGTCACCTCCACGATGCTCGAGGACGTGGCGTAGCTCTGCTGGAGCTCGACGATCATCCGGATGTGCTCGACATGGCGGTGGAGCGCCGCCGTCATCTCCAATAGCTCGTCGCGCGTGGAGGACAGGTGCTGCCCGAGCTTGACGAGGTACTCGGGCAGGCGTCGTCCGCGCTCGTCCTCCGTCATGAAAACCGCGAGGTCGGCGCGGTGCGACTCGAGCAGCTCGGCGACCTTGACGAGCGGTTGCACGCGGAGCGTGCGCAGCCGCTCGTCCAGGATGCTGGCCGAGGTGTTGATGCTGTTGAGGACGTTGCCCACGTTGTGCAGCACGTTGGTGGCGAGTTCGGCCATGCCCGCCTGGCGCGCCAGCTCCACGGCGCGGCGCTGGGCGTCCCTCAGCTCCTGAGTACGCTCCTTGACGCGGACCTCCAACCCGTCGTGGGAGTGGCGCAGGGCCTCGTTGGTCTGTGCGAGCTCCCGCGTGCGCTCGGCCACCCGCTGCTCGAGCTCGTCGCGGGCCAGTCGCAGCGCCGCCTCGCTGCGTGCGAGCTCCTCCGTCGAGGCCGCGAATGGCAGGAGGATGCGCCAGATGACGAACGCGGCGCTCCCGAGCATCAGCAGGAAGAGGCCGATCGGGGTGAGGCCATGGACGGCGGCGAGTCGACTTTCCTCCACCTGCGCGCGACGCTGCAGGAGCACGGAGACATCGCCCAGTGCCCGGGTCAACCGCGACGACGCGGCGCGGAAGCGCTCCACGTCGGGGTTGTTCTTGAGGGAGTGGTTGTCGGAGCGGAGAAGACGCACGTGAGCCGCGTGCGTCTCCTCCCACAGCGCCCACACGGAGGTGAGTGCCTCATGGACCTCCGGCTCCTCGACGCCCCGCAGCATCACCATCACGTCACCGGTGCGCGCCTCTCCTCCCTGGAGCATCGCCGTGTTCGCGGCCACGAAGCGCCCGGCCAGCGCCTGGGCGCTGGCCCGCTGCCGCAACAGCAACTCCCAGTTGGCCGTCGCCAGTCCGACGAGGGCGAGGTAGGTGGCGTTCTCGAACTGCTCGGCGGTGGTGCGCTGGTCGGCCGCGACCGCGACGTACTGCTGGCTCCGGTCCGCGATCGCGTCACTCTCCACCACGGCCAGCAGGGAGAACACCTGCAGGACGACGCCCAGCGTCACCATCCCCGCGATGGGCCAGAGCAGCCTCCGGGTCTGGTTCGCCATCCGTGTCTCTCCGGCGCTCATCGGATGTGGGTGAAGCCCGCCTTGTCCGCGGCTTCCCGCATCGAGCGGATATCGTCGTAGTTGCTATCGTCCACGAGGGTGAAGCGCTCGAGCAGTGCCTCATCGAGGATCTTCCGCCCTTCCGGATCCTCGTGCATCGTCACCAGCGCGCGCTGGAGCGACTCCCGGATCTCCTCCGGCATCCGGTTCGAGGCGACGATCGGGCAGATGCCGGCCGGGCCCGCGCTCTCGAGGACCCGGACCTTCGCGGCGTGCCCGAAGCCCTTCTGCCGGTCGTAATCCAGCACGAGGCTGTCGACGAAGCTCGCATCCGCCTCACCTTCGGCGACCATGCGGATCGACTCCTCGTGGGAGCCGGACCGAACCACCTTGCCGAAGAACCCCTTCGTCAGGCCCAGTTGGAGCAGCCGGTAGCGGGGCAGGTTGTAGCCCGAGTTGGAGATCTCATCGTTGTAGACGTAGGTCTTGCCCGCGAGGTCGTGGATGGACTGGTAGGGGCTGTCCTGTCGGACGATGAGGTCCGAGTAATACCTGGGCTTCCCCCCATACCGGGCGGCCTTCATGATGGGCGCGGCGATGAGCCGGACCGCGGGCCTCGGGGTGTCGCGGAGCATCACGTACGGCAGGCCGCAGATGAAACCGCAGTGCACGGTTCCCTCCTCGAGCATGCTGTTGATGGTCCCGTAGGCCAGCCCACTGATGAACTCGGTCTGGACGCCGGTCTTGTGCGTCAGGTACTCGGCGAGCCGCGAGTAGACGCCAATCCCCGACTCGGAGACGAAGGCGGCGGACATGGCGAGCCGGATGGTCATGCCGTCGGTCCCGGTACGTTCCTTCGGGGAGGGAGTCTGCTCGGCGGCCATGACGACGTCGGTCTCCGGCACGGAGGTTCGCCACCCGAGGAAGGCACCGCCAGCGATCGCGAGGACCCCCGCGAGGCCGAGGAGCAGAAGGGTGCCACGCGTGGAAACACTCATCGGGGCTTCTCCAGGGCGAAGGCGACGCCGCTTTGCAGCGTGGGATGTGTCCTCACGCCGCCCAGGTCGCCCCCGAGAAGCGCCAGGGCCCTCACGAGCTCGGGCAGCGCTCCGGTCAGGACGAGCTCGGCACCCGCCAGACTCACGGCCCGCGCGGCGCCGATGAGACCCTCGGCGAGTTCGGGGCCCAGGCCCGGCGCCCCCGTCACATCGAGAATGGCGAACCGCGCGCGCCGGCTCGACAGCCCCATCACGAGCGCCTCCCTCACCTGTCGCAGCCGCTCTGGATCCACCGGGCCGAGGAGCGGCAGGAGGACGACGTCCTCGGAGAGCGGGAGGAGGGCCAGGGACGTCGGCGCCGGGGACCGCGCGAGGTGGTTCCACTTTTCCACCAAGGCGCTCGCCATCTGGCGGACCTCGACGGGATCGAACGGTTTCTTGAGGACGAGCAGGCGGTCCGTCCGGCCGAAGCGGGCGCTCATGGCCTCCCAGGAGTAGTCCGAGTAGGCCGAGCAGATGACGGCCTGGAGGCTCGGGTCCTCCTGCCAGATGCGCGCGAGCGTCTCGACCCCATCCCACCCCGGGGGCATCCGGACGTCGATGAACGCGAGCGCGTAGGGAAAGCCATCCGCCAGCGCCTTCTGGACCTTCGCGAGTGCCTCGGAGCCCTGGTGGGCGCTCGTCAGCTCGAAGGTCGGCGGCCTGGGTGCCGCCGTGCTCGTCCCGCCGAGGAGCGCTGCCTCCAGCTCGTCCAGGTCGGAGGTATCCTCGCGGGGCGAGAGGATCCGGCGAAAGTCATCATGGATATCCTCATTGTCATCAACGACGAGGATTCGCCTGTTCTCGGACGGGTGGGGGCTCATGGGGCGGGAGACTTCTCACGTAGTTCTCCGTGAACCCTGTCCCAGCATCGAGACGTGTGGCGCGACACGGATGACGACCGAAGAGGGGCCTGCCAGTTTATGGCCGTGCCCCGTCGAAATGCAAAGGATCAACCCGTGCCGTGAGGGCCCCCGCCGTCCCCGCCCGCGAGGCAACCTGCTCTTCGAGGCGACAGGCGCCAGCTCCTGCCCTCAGCAGCTCGCGTGAAACATCGAGGGAGCTTCCGCCGCCTTCACCAGCCGCTTCACCGCGCGCAGCAGCAGGTCCGTGTCCAGCGGCGCCGCCAGGAAGCCCCGTGCGCCCAGGGCCTGGGCCCGCATCACATCCCGCTCCGGCTCCTTGCCCGCGACCAGCAACTGGGAGCGGGGCAGCCGCTCCAGCTCCTCCAGCGCCGGCAGCGGAGAGAGGACCACCGCATGGTCGCTCGCCGACAGGAGCCGCTCCTCGCCCACCACCCGCGCCTGGAAGCCCGCCTCACCCAACAGGCGCAGCAGCCCGGCCGCCACCTCCTCGCTCCAGCCATAGACGAGCACGCCGCTCGAGTCCTCGACGGCCTCGGGGGGCGCCACCTCCGTCAGGGCCAGGAGTTCCGCCAGCTCCTCCACCTCCAGCGGCTCGAGCAGGGGCAGCTCCAGCACCTCACGCCGGGGATCCAGGTCCGGCAGGAAGATGGCGCGATCCGAGAAGGCCGACTCCCCACCCTCCACCATCGAGGCCATGCAGTCGCGGTGCAGCGTCATGTCCTCCTCGGCCTCGGGGAGCTGGATGGCCTCCGCCTCCACTCGCCGGGCAGCCCCCGCCCCGTCCAGATAGAGCCGCTCGATGGCGCGCGCGATGGCCGAATCCGAGGCCAGCATGGGCACCACCCGCGCCCGGCGCGTCACGCTGCGCACCGCGTCCAGGGAATGAAGGTTCGCGGGCGCGGCGATGGCCACCACCAGATCGTCCCGGGGACCCTCCAGCCGCAGCGGCACCACCCGGTGCTGCTCCGCCAGGCGCCTCGGCACCAGCTTCGTCAGCGTCGGATCCAAGGGCTCCGCGTCGAGATCCGTCGCGGGCACTCCCGCCTGGCGCGACAGCGCCCGAAGCACCTGTTCCGCCGAGCAGAAGCGCAGGTCCACCACCACCTGCCCCAGTGGAACGCCCCACTTGCGCTGGTAGGCCAGGGCCGACTGCAACTGCAACCCATCCACGCCGCCCATCTCCAACAGGATGTCACCCAGCCGCTTCTTCATCATCTGCATCGGACGCCCCCCGGGGTCTGGAGAACTCCCCTTGTAGATCATTCCACCCGTCCGGTTCTTCTCCGTAGGCGCCACTCTCTTGCGTGTGTACGCCATCCGTTGTTTCCAATTCGCTCTTTTCAGGACAAGGCGAGAATCCGCCCCCACCGAGGCGGGATTTGCTCGATCTCGAGTCTTCCGCCACGGCTCGTGAAGCGCCTGTCCGGCTCCAGCAGATCCACGAACGTGCTCCCTTCGGGGGCTCCCGTGTCGAGGCGCATGGCCGCCGGAGCGTTGGCGGCATTGAGCGCCACGACGACGCGCTCGGCCTCGAAGCGGCGCAGGAACGCGAACTGTTCGTGGGCCACGAGGAGCTGTTGGTAGGCGCCCTGGCGGAGGGCCCGCGTCTGGTGGCGGATGCGCGCCAGCCGGGCCACCTCGCGGACCAACGAAGGCCGAGGCGCGCGTTGCAGGGCCTCGGGCCAGACGAGCGCGGGGCGCAGGGGAGAATCGTCTCCGCCCTGCTTCACCCCCTGCTGGCCCCACTCGCTGCCGTAATAGATGGAGGGAACACCCGGAATCGTGAAGAGCATCAGGTGGAGCGGAAGGAGCTGCGCCGGCTCCTTCAGGGTGCTCGCGATCCGGTTCACGTCGTGGTTGTCCACGAAGTTGTAGAGCGGCAGGTCGCGGTAGATGCCGCCCTCACCGAACTGACGCTGGAGGGAATAGGCGATCTCGAAGTAGTTCCGATCATTGAGGCTGGAGTACAGCCCCTTGTACACCTCGTAATTGGTGACGGAGTCGAGCGTTTCCGGATTGCCCAGGCGGCGGTAATCCCCGTGGATGGCCTCGCCCAGCAGCCAGAAGTCAGGCCGCAGCCGGCGACAGAACGCCGCGAGGTCTCTCAAGAAGGAGACATCCATCACCTCGGCGACATCCAACCGGAGCCCTTCGATGCCGAACTCGGAGATCCACTGCTCCACCACGCCGAACAGGTGCGCGCGGACCTCGGCGTTCTGGAGGTTCAGCTTGACGAGGTTGTAATGCCCGCTCCAGCCGTCATAGGAGAACGCATCACCGTAAGGGCTGCGCTTTCCGAACTGGAGCCCCGAGAACCAATCGCGGTAGCGCGACCGCTCCCCGTGCGCCTGCACGTCGCGGAACGCCCAGAAGTCCCGGCCGACGTGGTGGAAGACGCCATCGAGGATGACCCGGATGCCCGCGGCGCGCATGGCCGCCACCAGCCGGCTCAGGTCGGCGTTGGTCCCCAATCGCCGGTCCACCTTCGAGTAGTCGGCGGTGTCGTACCCATGGCTGCTCGACTCGAAGACGGGCCCCAGGTACAGCGCGTTCATCCCCAGTCCGCGCAGGTGCTCGATCCAGTCATGGAGCCGCGCCAGCCGGGCTTCGGGTGGCGAGGTGAAGTCGTTGCGCGCGGGCGCTCCGCACATCCCGAGCGGATAGAGATGGTAGACCACGGCATCACGAACCCATGCGGGCATGGAACGCTCCTCGTCCCCCGCGGCGACGCGGAGGGATGGTTGATGAGTCATTGGACGGCGGACTACGAGTAGATACCGTGTGAGAACTGATGCATGGCCTGGTGGGCCAGGTGCTCGTTCAACTCGACATGCCCATTGAGGGACATGACGATATAGGTGTTGATCGTCCCGAGCAGCGTCGCGGCCTGGGCCTGCTGCCGCCCCTTCATGTTGCCGTGGCCCTTCTGCGCCTCGCGGAACATCTCCACCAGGAACTGGTGCTGCTTCTCATTGAAATCGGCGACCCGCTGGAACGCCTCGTCCGAGGGGCGCATGAACCAGAACATCAGCAGGAGCCGATAAAGGATCGGCTCGCGCCGGGCGAACTCGAAATAGGCCAGGGTCACCTGCTGGAGTGACCGGGGCAGATCCCCGGCGTAGTCCGCCGCGCGACGCAGCGTTTCCAGGAAAGGCTGGCACCGCTCCTGGATCAGCGCCTCGAACAGCCCGCGCTTGTTTCCAAAGTGGTGGTAGAGCGTCGGCTTGGTGATGCCCGCGGCCTCGCAGATCTCCTGCACCCCGATGGCGTCATAGCCTCGCGCCGCGAAGAGCCGCACGGCATGGTCGATGATGGCTCCTCGCGTATCCATGACCGCAATATACCGATCGGTATATCGAGCGGCAATGTCGCCTCGGGAGCCGCCCGCGAGGGTTGGTGGGACAGCGAGCGCTCAGCCGAGAGTCACCCTGGAGGCATGGAACTCACAGGCGGCTGGCCGACGCGTAGCCCGCGAAGAGCTCACTCGTGAGCCGCGCGCGCTTTCCCCCCTCGGCCTTGCGGATGAAGTCGTTGAGGATCTCGCCTCCGGGCCCCTTGCGTTCGGGGTGGCGCAGGTTCATCCGCGCGCGGACCACGCCCTTGCCGCCCCGGTGCACGAAGACGACAGTGCCCTCGCTGGCCACCGACTCGATGACGCCCACGTGCGTCACCCCGTCGTTGCGCAGGCCATCGCGGTTGCGGTCATACGTCTCGCGGAAGAAGACGATGTCGCCAGGCTCGGGGGTGTGGCGGTGAAGCGCCCCCGTGCGCATGGCGCGCCGGTACATGGCGCTCGCCGCGTTCTCTCCAGGACGCTTGCCCTGCGACAACAGCTCCACGCCCACCGACTGGTAGGCCAGCCGCACGAGCCCCGAGCAGTCGTCCGACACGGGGTAGCGGCGCAACGAGGTGCCCACGAGCCCCGCGGCCCGGAGGGCCACACGTTCGCCTCGCTCCGTCACCTCCACGGAGGACGTCGCGGCGGGCTCCTCGGGCCGCTCACGCCCGCACACCGCCGAAGCGGCGCATGCCAGGCCGAGCAGCCAGGGGAGCTTGAGCAGACGAAACCTCATGAGGGTCTGAACGGACGTGCCCCTCCGGTCATTCATCGGCGGGTCGGCGAGCTTCGGCCCGTCATGCTCGTCTGGACCCCGGGCGACCGTCGCTGGAGGCCGCCCGGGATGCTTCGCCAGGAGTGCTCGTGCCTACTTCGGCGCGACGCACTGACCCCAATCGCCGCAGGTCGTCCCCGCCGCGCACGCGCCACACGAGCCACCGCAACCATCATCACCACACAGCTTGCCCGTGCACTCGGGTTGGCAGGTGTTCGCCGTGGTGGCCAGGTACATGTTGTCGATGTACGCCTGGATGCCGTTGGTCTTGCTCGCGCCGACGTTGCCCAGATCGATCTCGAACTTGTAGGTGTCCGTGGCCGTCACGGTGAACGGGGGCGGGCCGCACGTCGTCCACGCCGTGCCGACGTCACACGAGAAGGAAGCCACGGTCGTCCACGGCTCGTGCGCCAGGGTGATCTTGATGGGCACGGAGAGGGCCGCGCTCGTCTTCAGGTCCACCGTCCACTGATAGGACGTGCCCGCCTGCAACTGAAAGCCCTCCTGCCGGACCTGCACGCTGTAGGGCTGCGTTCCCCCGTTGTCGACGCGCACCCACTGCACGAAGCCGTGCGCACCGCCCTCGTTGAGGATGTCCGTCAGACCGCCGCCGCCCTCGAAGAAGAGATCGGTGCGGTGGGAGGTGTAGTCCTCCTCGAAGCCGCAGTTGCGGATGATGTTGTCGGGCGTCCCATCGCCGTTGCCATCCTGGCAGGGCGCCGCCTTGGCCCGCGCATAACCCGAGTCGCGGTGGAACCAGCGCACGTAATCCACCTCCAACTGGGCCTTGTCTCCATGGGCCGCCCAGTCGACGTCGACGCATGACCCCGGCGTCTCCTTGCACATGCCGTTCTCACACGCCGCGCCATTGGCGCACTGCGCGCTGGTGGTGCAGGCACGGCCCGACCAGCCCGAGCACCCCAGATCCCCACCCACCGCGTTGTTGAGGATGAGGAACATCGGCTGGCGGTACTCGGTCGCGTCGTCACCCGTGCTGAAGGAGGCCACGGGCTTGCCCCCGTTCTGGGGCAGCTCGTCGATGTAGATCTTGAAGCCGTTCTCGTCCCAGAGAAAACCCCAGGTGTGCCACTGGTGGTAGTCGATCGTCTTTCCTCCCCAGCTCACGCGCGCCCCACCCACGTCCCCGTCACATTTGGCATCTCCATTGTTGGGCCAGGAGCTGCATGCGTTGGGCTGCCAGGCCCCCGCCGCCATGGCGGCCTCGCCCACCTCGGGATATTCGCGCCACAGGGCGTTGAAGCCCATGGCCTCGTTCTGGGGATAGAGGACCGGGTTCTCCTTGATCTGGGTGTACTCCATGATGTCGATCTCCCCACTCATGGGCCAGCCCACCGTGTCTTCACGGCCTCCCTTCTCGATGCCGCTGTTGGCCCCGAGCATCCAGATGGCGGGCCACATCCCATTGGGCGGCGTGGTGCCCGCGGGCAGCTCCGCGAAGGGCATGCGCGCCCGGAACTCGATGTAGCCGTAGCGGAACTCGACCTTCTCGTCGCTCTTGATGCGGCCCGAGGTGTACGACGTCTCGTTGTGCGGCGCGTTGCCCGTGCCGTTGAAGGGCGCGCACTCCTCGTGGTCGGACACGCCGTTCTTGTTCTGATCGTACACGCAGTACTTCGTCGCCGCGCAGGTGCCCCCCTGACCGCACTCGGCGTCGGCCGTGCATTGCTTCCAGACGACACAGTCCAGGGACTCGTGCCGCGCACGCAGGCTCAACCTGCCGTTCTCGACACAGTAATTCCAGTCATTCGGATGGTCGGGACACTCCCGGTTGGTGTAGGCCTGCTGCTCGTTGTTGACGCCCAGGTTCTCCTTCGTCCAGAAGTTCGTGTTGAGAAAGGACCTGGGCTGGCCCCCGTTCAACGCCCCGCCGAAGTCCTCCTCCCAGGTCAACGAGTAGCGCTGCCCGTCCACCACGAGGGGGGCGGGTGGTTCGGGGTTCGGCTGAGGCTGCGGCTGAGGCTCCGGCGGCGGCTCCTCGGTCACCTTGCATCCACCGGCCATCAGGCCCACGGCCAGGAGGGCCAACACATACCGCGTCCCTACAGACTTCCTGCTTCGTCGCATCATTCCGGGGCATTCTCCACGGGGTGTAGACAGCGGTCCGAGGATACGCGGACGCTCCCCCGCGGAGGGCGGGCGTCCGCCGGAAGACCGTCGGAAAAATTGCCTCCCCCTCCTGGAACCCGGTGTGGTTGTCTGCGCCGCCTATGACAGAGCGTGTGAGCAAGATCGCCATCATCGGAGCGGGCGCGGTGGGCGCCACGGTGGCCTACGCGTCCATGATTCGCGGAGTCGCCAAGAACATCGCCATCTATGACGTCAACCGGGCCAAGGTGGACGCGGAGGTGCTGGACCTGAACCATGGCCTCCAGTTCGTCCCCATGGCCACGCTGGAAGGCTCGGACGACATCGGCGTGTGCGCGGGGGCGGACGTCATCGTCATCACCGCGGGCGCCAAGCAGAAGCCCGGACAGACGCGCATGGAACTGGCGGAGGCGAACGTGGCGCTGTGCCGCTCGCTCGTGCCCCAGTTGCTGAAGGTCGCCCCTGACGCCCTGCTGCTGCTGGTGACCAACCCGGTGGACGTGTTGACGTACGTGGTGCAGAAGCTCAGCGGCCTGCCCACCAGGCGGGTACTCGGCAGCGGCACGGTGCTGGACTCCTCGCGCTTCCGCTTCCTGCTGGCACGTCACCTGAACGTGGCGGTGCAGAACGTCCACGCCATCATCGCGGGCGAGCATGGGGACTCGGAGCTCCCCCTGTGGAGCCTGGCCTCCGTGGGCGGGGTGCCCCTGATGCAGTGGGCCGTCCCCGGGCGCGCGCGGCTCACGGACGAGGACCGCCAGCGCATCTTCGACAACGTGCGCAACGCCGCCTACCAGGTCATCCAGGGCAAGGGCGCCACCAACTACGCCATCGGTCTGGCCACGGCGCAGATCCTCGAGGCGTTGCTCCACAACGAGCAGCGCGTCCTCCCGGTGAGCTCCCGCCTGGAGGGCTACCTGGGCATCCAGGATGTGTGCATGAGCGTGCCGAGCATCGTCAACCGCGGCGGCGTGGAGGCGGTGCTGGAGCTGCCCCTGAATGAGTCCGAGCGCGAGGGTTTGAAGCACAGCGCGGACACCATCCGGAAGGCCATCCGCACCCTGGGCTTCTGAAGTCAGGCGCCAACGCCTGACGCACTCCTCCAGGTTCTCCCCGCGTGGGCGGCGGGAAGGCACTCAGGTCTTCACGTCTTCCCACGCGGAGAAACACCCTTCCCCGTTCGAGCCGCGGGGGCTCGCGAAAACCCTCTCCTCGAACGGCATCCAGGATGCACTGCCCGGCCACGCGGGCAGGACAAGACGCGACAACCAAGGTGGGAGAAGGACATGGCCAGAGGGTCTCGCAGTTGGAGAGGGGCAGTGTGTGTCTGGGTCGTGGGCGCCGGGGTGTGTGGATGGGGAGGACAGGGCATGGCGGCCCTGGCCGCCGGGTCCGAGCAGAACTCCCGGGTCTTCGCTCCCGTGGCCGATGCCCGGGTGGAGGGCACTACCGCGACGCAGAACTTCGGCGGCTCCTCGGTCCTCAAGGTGGATGGCTCGCCGCAATACGAGTCCTTCCTCCGCTTCGAGCTCCAGGGCCTGACGGGGACCGTGCTCGGCGCGAAGCTGCGGCTGTACGCCACGGATGCCACGGTCAACGGACCCGCCGTCTACACGACAGATGAGACGTGGCAGGAAGGCTCGGTGACCTACCAGACCCGGCCAGGCAACCAGACCTGGGTGGCCAGCGCCGGGTCCGTGGCGGCCAACTCCTGGGTGGAGTGGGACGTGACGTCCGCCGTCCAGGGCAAGAGCACGGTGAGCTTCTCGCTGGGTCCCACGGGGACGGATGGCACCGTGTTCAACTCGCGCGAGTCGCCCAGCACGGACACGAGGCCCCAGCTCGTCGTGACGGTGGACGGCGGCGGCGCCCCCACCCAGGGGGGCTGGACGTTCTACGGAAGCGCCGAGGGCCTGCCTTCGCGTGTGCTCGGGGTGAGCGCCGACGCGGGCGGCAACCTCTGGGTGGCGGGCGGAGAGAATGGGTTGTTCGTCCTCGAGAAGGGGCAGACCCGCTTCCGCCGCTTCACGATGGAGGACGGCCTGCGCCCCTATGGCTACATGATCGATGGGAGCGCCCCTCTGGGGACGAAGTACCTCAACGTCATCTCGGTCGCCGGAGGCCCCGCGGGCGTGGCCTTCGTCGGCTATGGAGGCAAGGCTCCCGCCGCGGGCATGCCCACGTGTGAGGACGAATGGGACGCGGCCCCCTCCGCGGGCCGCACCCCGGACGCGAGCATCTACAAGAGCGGGGACGCGGATCGCGTGACGCTCTCCGGCTCCGGCATCCAGGTGGTGCATTACGACATCTCCTCGGGGCCCAACATGGTCGCCGCCGAGCCTCGCGGGCGGGAGAAGCTCTGTCATATCCTGCGTATCGCCTATGATCCGAAGACGCGCGGCGTCTGGTTTGGCGCCAACCATGGCTTCGCCTGGGGCAACGCGGACTTCACCGGCTATTCGTGCGCCCCGGGGACCTGGAACTACGGCTGCGCGGGGGTGATGGAGCATGTCCATCCGGCCATCAACGGCTGGAACGCGAGCGGGACGGGGGTAGTGCTGCTCACCGACGCGTACTACGGCGTCTCCTTGGCCCCCAACGGGGATGTCTGGTTTGGCGGTGCCATCCGCTCCACCCGCTTCCGCTATGGCACCCTGGGCTACAACTACTGGAGCGCGCAGGTACAGACCGAGGGCAGGGCCTACAGCGCCAACCGCATCGACGTGTGGCCGGATGCCGTGAGTGAACCCACCCTTCCCACCCGGGAGCAGCGGGTGGATGACAACGTGTCGGGCATGGCGGTGATGGGAGACCAGAGCGTGTGGGTGGGCAGCTTCACCCGGGGCCTGGCGCTGCTGGACTCGAACGGGCAGCGGCTGCGCACCCTGTCCACCGAGCTGGTGGATGGAGCGGGCCGGGTGTCCGCGGTGGCCGCGGACCCGAGCGACGAGAGCGTCTGGGCGGGCGCCAGTTGGGGCGAGGGCCTGAGCCGCGTGCGTGGAGGTGAGGTGCTGCTCTACGGCGCGAGCGTACTCCCCAGCTTCGTCCACTGGCTGCCCGTGAAGGACATCCAGGTGGACCGCTCGGGCCCCCAGCGCCGCATCCTCGTCGCCTTCGATGGAACCCCAAGCAAACCCGGCGCCATCGGCGTGTACACCGGGCCGTGAGCGCCGACGGGCCCGGGGACGCCCCGCCTCCGGGGAGGTATCCTCCGCCGTGCACGAGGAGTTCGCATGGCGAATGGCAGCAAGGGCAAGGGTGGCGGAAGACGGTCCGAGGAGACGCGCGCCGGCTCCTTGGAGCAGGACGAGCGGGAGTACGCCCGGCGCGCGCGCTCGAACGAGACGCGGGTCGCGCCCGTGGTGGAGGACGAGGAGCCCGAGACGCTCCCCCCCGCCTCCGCGGGCGAATCGAACCGGACGATGTTCGCCTCCCATGCGGCGCTCTTCGCGGACCGGCTGCGCGAGCGCTTCGCCCAGAAGCGCTACGGCCGCGCGCCCCACCTCCGTGTCCTGCGCATCGACGAGCCGGAGGGGCCGAGCACCGCCGGAGGACGCCTCGCCCGGCAGCCCCTCTCCCTCGTCACCCGGAGCGGCACGGCCCCCACCCTCGTCTGCGGGTGGGTGGACGTCGCCCGGGAAGAGGCCCAGCTGCGCGGCTATGAGTCCGTGGCGAGACGCTACGAGGCCCACCATGGCACTCCGCTGGACATGGCCGCGAAGGACTACGAGCGCTGCATCGAGGATCTCGAGGTGGCCTTGCGCTCGGGCGGCATCCGGGTTCGCGTGCTCATCCCCGATGATCCCCTGCCGTCCCGAGAGCCCGTCCCCTCGCCCCCGGCCACCGCGCCCCGGGGACTGCCGCTGGGCTGGGGCCTCGCCGCGATCGCCATGGCCTTCCTGCTCGGCGTGCTCGTGGGCCGGTGGAGCGGCTGAGCCCTGGTATCTACTCCGAGTCGGGAGGATTCATTTTATCTAGTTCTTCCGGAAGGGGCGTTGGACGAAACCTCAACCCCTTCGCATCTCGCAGTGGGATCACCCGGAATCCCTCGCCAGCGATTTTGACGAGTTCACCCTCGTTGGCTTTTCCACTGGCGAGCCACTCATCCGCCTCCTCTCTCGTCGCAAACGTATGCGAAGGCACGATATAGTCGGCAGCGGGCGTATAGAACTTCCGGAAGAATTCGCGGTAATCGTTCAGCTTCTGGATCTCACGAACATAGAACAACGCCACCGAGGCGACTCGGATTGCTTCATCTTCTGGCGAGCCTTCCTGGTATTTTTCGTCCATGACGCGGAGGACTTCAAGAACAAAATCAACATCAAAATCTTTATTATACATCATTTCCTCATTCTGATTAGAGAACAAGAGGAGCAAGAATCAAAGTGCCAGAACCGCCCGTTGAGAGAACGAAGGCAACGCCAGCGACGATGACGACAGTCCCAATCGCCACCTCGGCCTTGTGATTCTTGATCCAGTCAATCGCCTCGTCCATGTGCGAGAACTTCAATTTCTTTTGCCTCTCCTCCTCCTTCTTCTTCTCATCCTCGCACTCATTGAACGCCCTGTTGCAATCCTGCTCGCAGTGCTCGTGGTACCAGCCGCTCTGTTTCTTGTTGTGGGGCCACGGATAGCGTTTATCCCAGCATCTCTTCATGCATTTTTTGAATTCGTCGTTGCAGTCATAACCACCAGCACCACCACTTCCGAGCGCGGAGCCAACTCCCTCTGATTGAGAGGAGACAACATAGATTCGGGACTCTGGCCGTTGCGAGTGGGCACATCCCGAGATGGCCAGTACCAGAGCGGTTATCAGGACAATCAATCTCATTTCCTTGGCGACCGCCTGTGTCATCCTTGGAGTTCTCCTGGTAACTCTGCGCGTGCGGCCCTATCTACCAGACTCGGGCAGGTAAGGCCGGCACATATCCCTCGAATCGGTAGGGAGAGCCGTGACTGCGGGAGCAGGGCCTGTGAGGCCCCTCTTGGGGTGGTCGGGATGACTGGTGGGAGGCGTGGACGAAACCAGCCCCTCACGCGTCCGGCCAGGTATGCACCGGCATGCCTTCCTCCGAGTAGGCCAGGTAGCGCTCGAACATCGCGGTGAGCGCCTCGTGCCGGGGCCGGTCCGCCTCGAGCCGCGCGAGGGCGTCGAGCTGCCAACGCGCTCCGGTGCGGCCCGTGCGCAGCCGGCCCTCGAGCAGCTCGAAGAGCGGCTCCACATCCTCCGGCTCCACCCCTGCTGACACGAGCCCCTGCCGCGCCCGCTCCAACAGGCGGGGCAGGAGTTCCCGGACGGGCTGGACCACGAGGGGCTGGCCAGGACGACCCGGCCAGTACAAGGGCGCGTCCAGCCCCTCACGCGCCGCGCGGTAGAAGTTCGTGCGCGCGCAACGGAAGGGCATCCGCGACACGAGCGCCTCCACCTCCTCCATCAGCGACAGGGTCAGCCCCAGCAGGAAGGCGCCATTGGCCAGCATGTCCGGCACGCTGGGCCCCGAGGGCAGCGCACGCATCTCCACCCGCACATGCCCACCGTCGGAAGGGTCGTACACCGCGCGGTTCCAGGGATAGACGGTGCCCTGATGCATCCGCAGCTCGCTCAGGCTCGGCACCCCACCGCGCGCCACCACCTCGAGCGGGGCCTCGTGTCCCAGGACCGGGAGGATGGGGGGATGGAGTGCCACCCCCTGGGCGAAGAGCTCGTGGGCACCCTGTCGCACCCAGCCGTGGCCGAAACCCGTGCGAGAGGGAAGCTCCATCGACTCCTCCTCGCTCGAGCGTCCGTCCGTGAGCTGGCGGTAGAGCGTGATGCGCGTCTCGTGCCACAACCGGCGACCGAGGAAGAGCGGCGAGTTGCCGCAGAGCGCGAGCACCGGGGCGATGGCGAGCTGGGCGGCGTTGTGCGCTCGCGCGAAGTCCGCCGGATCCACCTTCAGGTGGTACTGCAGCGAGGTGCAGGCGCTCGCCGCGCTGATGTACTCCAGCTCGTGGCTGAGCGTCTCCTCCCCCTCGATGTGCAGCCGGAAGGGGCGCGCGCGGTGACTACGCAGGCCGTGTTGGAGGGCCCGGTAGCGCGGCAAGGGAGAGATCACCCCCGGCACCAGCTCCTCCAGCCGCAGGGTGGGCAGCACGCCCACGAGCGCCACGCGGCCGCCGACCTCGCCCGCGGCATGCCGCAACCGCGCGAGCATGCGCGTCAGATCCGCCCCGAACTCGCGGAACGGCCTCCCCGCCAGCGGCACCACCCGCGCGTTGATCTCCACGTTGAAGCGGCCCAGCTCCACCGTCAGTTGACGGTCGCGGGCACGCGCGAGCACCTCCCCACAGACACTCAGGGCTCGGCCCCCAATGTCCACGAGGTGCGCCTCCAGTTCGGCACCCAACGTGCGCGGCCCCACGCCGAAGCCTGGACGGGCAAGGACTCGCTCCAGCGCCTCGAGCGACTCCTCCAGTCGCGCCGAGAATCGTGCCACCTCTTCCGGAGTGAACTCCTCTTTCTCGAGGGCCTGACCCACGGGGGCCTCCTGTCGTCACATACAAGATAGGGAGCCTCTCTCCAGGAGAGGGAGCCCCCATGGACTGGCGGCCAATGCCGTGTTTTGGGCGAACCGACCCTCGCGGGCGTGTCATTCAGCGCTCGGCTGGACAGTTGGCCGCCAGCCAGCGGCTCGTCGAATGGCTTCTCGGTATGATCGAACCCATGTCCACCACCGCTAACGCCATATCCCCCTCTTCCGCCGCTCCGACCTCCTCGTCGCTGCCCGAGGATGAGCTCCGTGAGGGCGCGCAAGGACCCGAGGTGCAACGACTCCAGACGGTGCTCGTGCGGCTCAAGTACCTGACAACCCGGGCGGATGGGGACTTCGGGCCGAAGACGACGGCCGCGCTCCAGGCCTTCCAGAGCGACTGGCGGCTCACCCCGGACGGCGTCTATGGGCCCGGCACGCGCGCGGCGCTCCTCAAGGCCCTGGTGCCCGTCTACAAGCCGAAGGTGGTGTCCCGGCCCTCCCCCAACCACGAGCCGCGCCGGGGCACGGACATCGACGTCATCCTCCTGCACCACACCGCCTCCAACCGCGCCAGCGTGGACCTGGCCACGCTGCGCAAGGGCAGCGGTCCCAATCGCGTGAGCGCGCACTACCTCGTGGCGCCTGGAGGCACGCTCTACCAACTGGTGCAGGACTCGCGCGCCGCCTGGCACGCCGGGGTGTCCTCGCTGTACGGGGAGACGAAGCCCAGCGTCAACCTGCGCTCCATCGGCATCGAGCTCACCAACGACGGCTCCGGCACGACGCCCTTCACGGAAGAGCAGTACCGCGTCCTGGAGCGGCTCGTGCCGTACCTGGCCCGCACGTACCGGGTGCCCAAGCAGAACATCCTCGGCCACCGCGACGTGGCCCCGGGCCGCAAGACGGACCCCGCCGACAACTTCGACTGGGCCCGTGTGCGCCGCGCCGTGGACGCCGTCCTCTGACGCGCCGCCAGACCGCATGCTCCTCCGGCCCCTCCCCCGAGGGGCCGGCCCATCGGCCCCGATCAGTCCCGCCGGCGCAAACGCAGCTGGATGCCGCTTCGGGGCCTGGCGAAGGGAACCAGGATGTACGAGAGATCCTGCCCCGGCACGAGCTCCCACGTGTAGTGCTTGAGCAGCAGCGCCAGCATCACGCTCATCTCCACCATCGCGAAGTGCTGCCCCAGGCAGATGCGCGGTCCCCCTCCGAAGGGGACGAACGTGCCCGGCTTGCGTTGCTCGTTGCTCTCGGAGCTGAAGCGCTCGGGATCGAAGCGCTCCCACGCCGGCCAGTGCTCGCTCGAGTGCGCCATCCGAATGGTCACGGGCACCATCCACCCCTTGGGGATGCGGTAGCCGTTGTAGACCACGTCCCGCGTGGTGACGCGGAAGGCCCCACCGATGGGGGGAATGAGGCGCATCCCCTCGTGGATGAGCTGCACGAGGTAGGGCATCGCCCGCAGCCCATCCAGGGTGAGCGGACCCTCCATGCCCGCCACCGCCTCGCGGCCCTTCTGGAGCACGTCCGGGTGCTGGGCCAGCTGCAGCATGAGGTTGCAGGTGGCGGTGACGGTGGTGTCGTGTCCGGCGAAGAGCAGCAACTGCAGCTCCTCGACGATGGCCTCTCGCGACAGGGGCTCCTCCCCCTCCCGGTGCCGCAGCAGCGAGCCCAGCAGATCCGGCGGCTGCTCGGTCCGCTTCTGCCGCTCGGCGACGAGCTCGTCCAGATAGGTGATCATCGCCTTCTTCGCGGCGAGCGCCCGTCCGAACGTCGTCCAGGGCAGGTTCACCGCCAGCGGGACGAAGAGCCCCGCCGTCCACGCCTGGAAGTGGCGCATCAGGAACGGCACGTCCACGCGGTCCTGGCCGAAGATGAGCGACAGGGCGATCTCGAACGCCAGCTCCCGCATGGCGGGCCACAGGGTGAAGTCCCCCGGGAGCGCCGCCCAACGCTCGAAGTGCCGCGTGGCGAGCGACTCGATGGCGGGCACGAACCCGCGCATCGTCGCGTAGCTGAAGTGGGGCGCGAGCAGGCGGCGACGCTCCAGGTGCTCCTCGCCCTCGAGCAGCGCCAGGCTGTTGGCCCCGAGCAGTTGGCGGACTCCCGAAGTCCAGCGGTTCTTCAAGTACTTGCCCTCGCCCGCGAAGATCCACTGGAGGGCATCCGGGCCGAGCAGGAACGCGGCGGGCGCGCCCAGCACGTGCGAGCGGAAGACGGGGCCGTACTGGCGCCGCCGCCGCTCGGCGAAGTCACGGCTGGAGCGCAGGAAATCCAACGTCTCGCCGAGCAGCGGGAGTCCCGTCCTGCCGGGCGGGAGCGGAAGGTTCTCGGGAGCGGGGGAAGGGGTGTCGGCCTGGGGCGTCATGTCGCGCGTCTCCGGGCCGTGGGGGAAATGGCCCTTGGAGATGAAAGTTTACAACCCTATCTCACCGGAAAGAGAGCCCCACCCCAGCGGGAGCGGAGCGCTTTGACACCTCCCCCGAGGGCGTGGTAGCCAAGCGACCGCTGGACCGCAGCAGTGACGCTGCTGCGGGCCTCCTCCTCGAGGGGGCGAACAAAGCTACGTCACCTGAACCCGTGGGCCGCGAGGCCCCAGACACGGGAAGGTGACGAGCCTTCGTCACCTCCCCGCGGAGGAGATGAAGATGACCACGAAGCGCCCCCCCGACGAAGTGGCGACCGCGTACGACGTCTGGTCCGAGGTGTACGACACCCAGGCCAACGCCACGCGTGACCTCGACGCCGCCATCCTCCAGGGCCAGGACCCGTCCCTCTTCCGAGGTGACGTCCTGGAGATCGGCTGCGGCACCGGGAAGAACACCGAGTGGCTCGCCCCCCGGGCGCGCAGCCTGCTCGCGCTCGATGCCTCGGAGAAGATGTTGAACCGCGCCCGCGAGCGCCCGGGGGTTCAACACGTCCAGTTCTTCCTGCAGGACCTGCGCGAGCGCTGGCCCGTCGCGGAGGCCTCTCGCGACACCGTCACCTGCAACCTGGTGCTGGAGCACATCGAGGAGCTGTCTTTCGTCTTCTCCGAGGCGAGGCGCGTCCTCAGGCCGGGCGGCGCGCTCTTCGTCTGCGAGCTGCACCCCTTCCGGCAGCTCCAGGGCAAGCAGGCGTATTTCGTGGACCCGGACACCGGTGCCCTCCAGAACGTCCGCAGCCACCTGCACGAAGTCTCGGAGTACCTGAACGCGGCCGCGGACGCGGGCTTCGTGCTGGTGCGAGCGAGGGATTGCCGGGACCCGGGTGCTCCGCGCTCGGAGGTGCCCCGGCTGCTCGCCCTGCTCTGGCGGAGGGCCTGAGCACCCGCCCTCCTCCACCCGGTCCCCTCTCAGGAGGGCTCCGCGTCCTGGTCCGGGGGGACCTCGGTCTGCATCGGCAGCTCGAGGAGGAAGGTGGCACCCTGCTCCAGGCCAGGACTGGAGCAGGACAGCCGCCCCTTCATCTCGGCGGCGGCCAGGGCGCTGATGTGCAGGCCGAAGCCGTGCCCCATCTTCTTCGTGGTGAAGCCCTGGGAGAACATGCGCCCCAGGTTCTCCGGAGCGATGCCGACCCCATTGTCGGTCACCTCGATGTGCAGATGCCCTGTCCCGGGTGCGCGCCGCACGTGGATGCCCAACCGCTTGTCCTTCTTCGGACTCGCCACCAGCGCGTGCCGCGCGTTGCTCACCAGGTTGATGAGGATCTGCAACAGCTTGTGCCGGTCCACGAAGATGGGAGGCACCTCGGCGTAGTCACGCTCGACGTGGATGAGCAGACGCTCGAAGGAGACGGCGTGCAGACGCAACGCCTCGTCGATGAGTCGAGGCACGGCCACATGCTCCACGGCGCCCGCGGCCCGCGCGTGCTTCTGCTGCATGCTGACGATGGAGTTGATGTGCTCGACGCTCTCGCCCAGCGAGTGCATCTCCCGGAGCATCGCTTCCCGCTCCTCCTGGAGCTGCTCGGACAAGGCGATGAGGAAGGGCGGGAGCTTCTGGCCCTGGGGATCCCGGGCGAAGAAGGCGGGGATGTCGGCGAGGTGCTCACGCAGCAGGGTGGCGACCCGGGCCAGGCTCGTCACCCGGGACCTGCGGATCTGATCGATGACGAGGCTGGTGGAGATGTTGACGCTGTTGAGGGTGTTGCCCACGTTGTGGAGCACGCCGGTGGCGACCTCGGCCATGCCCGCCTGGCGCGAGACGTCCACCAGGGTGCGGTGCATCTCCCCCAGCCGGGCCTCGGCCTGCCTCCGGGCGGTGACATCACGGCCGAAGATCGTCATCCCCACGACCTGGCCCCCCTCATCCACGATGGGATGCACGCTGGTGTCCAGCACCAACAGGCCCTGCTGGTCCTCGTAGATCTGCTCGAAGCGCAGGCGCTGGCCCTGGAGCACCTGGACGAGCCGGGCATCCCAGGCCTTGCGGCTCTCGGGCGGCTCATGCTGGAAGAGCGGCGTCCCCGGTTCGAGCACGATGCCACCGCGATGCTCGTAGATGAACCTCGCGGCCGAGTTCGCGGTGAGCAGGCGCGCTTGTGAATCAATCGAGACCACGATGTCGTCGGTGCTCTCGAAGACGCTGTTGAGCTTGCTCTGGCTGTCGCGCAGCTCCCGCACCGTGCGCTCGATGGTGGCCTGCGCCGCGTCGCGCGCGGTGCTGTGCAACGAGCTCAGGGCCCAGACACCCAGGGAGGAGATGCCCGCGAACACATGGCTGAACCAGAGGCCGCCGAGGGTGAGGGTGCTGGGGTCGATGCCCACCTGCGACCGGTAATACGGGTGGAGCAGGCCCAGCGCCACGAACAGGGCGAGGGTGATGGACAACCCGAGGCGTGGCCCCACCAGGTACACCGCGAGGACGGGCAGCAACATGTTCACGGCATGATCGCCGCCCGTGGGTCTCCTGCTCACGAAGGTGGTGAGCACCAGCCCCAGGAACAGGGTCGCCAGCAGCACCATCGCGGGCGCGATGGGAGCGCGGCCCCTGCGTGCCAGCACCAACGTCCCCAGGAAGCCAATGCTGGCGAGGAGGGCCACATACGGGTGGTTGCCCTGCGAGATGGAGCGCAGCACGAACACCACGTTGATCAGCGAGAAGAAGCAGGCGGCGCCGACCATGATCCGGTGGCGGATGAGCTCCGAGGGCTCCGCCCGCCGCAACGACTCCGAGAGCAGTGAGTCCAGCCGATCCATCAGCCAGGAGCGGACCACGGGGGGCGCGGAAACCTCCTCCCGAGGCTCGGGTGGTGGATGCGCGGAGGGGAGTGTCTCGGGCGTGAGGAGGTTCGCCATGGCTGCGTGGCGGCACTCGCGGGGATGGGCTCGCGGCGCGGCTCGGGCGATTGTCCTCGGGGACAGGGTTTTTCCCAAGGGGCGCACGGGAGGCCGCCAGCCGGGCGCTCGTGGAAGAGCCCTCACGCGCCTCCTCCCACGACAGACTCCCCTCACATCGACGCCGCCAGGGCCGTGATACCCTCCCCGGCGCTCTCGCTCGCCGTCTCCTGGCGCGGCGACTCGGACTGGCGATGCTTCCGGATCCACCCCTGGAAGTCCCACGTCTGGAGGAACCGCTCGGCGGCCGTGTAGCCCGCCTGGTAGAGCGCGTGGACCTGTTCCTCGCGCAGACCAAAGTCCGTGGTCTTCACGCCCAGGGTAGGGATGGCGATGGTGCGCTCGAAGTTCTTCTGCTCGATGTAGCGCGTGTCGTGCGCCTCGAGCATGGTGGAGATCATCGCCTTGAGCAACGACAAGGGCCCCTGGATGCGGCCCGGCACCACCTCTTCCCGGCCATCCGCCCGCGTCCGATCCACCAGCTTGAGTCCGAACGTGGGCCACCTCGGGTGGGCGCTCCCGTCATCGAGGATGTCGACGGGGAAGTTGCTGAGCACGCCTCCATCCACGATGAAGCTCGTGTGGCCCTGGCCATCCTCGAGTCGCACGGGCTCGAAGAAGAGGGGGATGCTCATGCTCATCCGCACCGCCCAGGCCACGTCGAGATGATCGGGATCCCTCCCATAGTCCCGGATGTCCCACGGCAGGACGAGCTGCTTGCGCCGGGAGAGATCCGTGGCGACGACCTGGAGCCTGTAGCGGTATTTCGGATCGACCTCCCGTCCCTCCTCGTCCTCCCAGAGCAGGTCCTTGAAGGTGTGCACCTGGCGAGGCGACTCGGCCAGCAGCTTGCGCAACCAGCTCTCGAGGTAGACGCCCTCGTAGAGGCCCTTCTCCCGGAGCAGGCTCAGCGCGGGGCCCACCACGGGGAGCCGATCCAGGAGGCTCATGTCCCGGAAGCGCCGGTAGTCGAGCCCCGCCATGATGCCGCGCACGTCCCTCGCCGAGTACCCCGCCGCCACCAGCGCCGCGACGACGGCTCCGGCCGAGGTGCCCACGACGTTCTGCGGCTTCAGCCCCATCGTCTCCAGGCACTCGACCGCTCCCGCCAGTGCGATGCCCTTGACACCGCCCCCCTCGAACACCAGATCCACCTTGTCGGGTTCCATCTTCGCTCCGTCCTCCTCGAGGAGGCAGAGGGCAGCGGGTGTTGGATGTGAAGACGGCGGACCCGGGCCAGCGGCCATCCGGATGCCCGCCCCGTCCCTGTTCAAGGACGCGCGTCGAAGCGCTCCTGGGCCCGGGCGACTGGCCTCTACCCCGCGTACAGGGGGAGCACCTTGAACAACCTGTAGATGCACAGCACCAGCGCCAGGCCCGCTGTTCCCATGACGACCCATCGAAGTACTTGGCTTCCTTTGAGCCGACACAGGAGGATCAGTCAGCCGAAACGAAGGCACAGCAAGGGCGGGATGACGAACTGCCTCAAGCGCCACCCTCCCATCCTCCTCACCTGCCCGGGGAGCGTCACACCGTTTGTAACGTGCTCGCAGCTGAGCTTGGGAGTTAGTCAGTCTAAAGCAGCATCGACGCACGGTGAGCTCACTGCTCCGGCGCCGGCAAACGGGAGGGCAAACACATGGGTACAGAGACTCCGTGGGCGGCGGTGCACCAATACCTCGATGCCTTCAACCGAGGTGACGTGCAGGCAATGGCAGCGACGTTCTCTGTCCCTGGCCAGATTCTCGACGGCATGGCGCCGCACGTCTGGCAGGGGCCGACGGCGGCTCAGGACTGGTACAGGGACGTCCTGAGCGAAGGCAAGGGACACGGTGCTTCCGGCTATTTCGTCAGTGTTGGGGAGCCGCTGCACAACGACGTCACCGGCGATACTGCCTATGTCGTCCTGCCGGCGACCATGACATTCAACCTGAACGGCACGAAGGTCACGCAGTCCGGAGCAATGTTTACGGTCGCGTTGCGGAAGACGGCGGAAGGCTGGCGCGTGGCGGCCTGGGCGTGGACGAAAGGCACCCGATAGCGAGTCCGTGGGCACACGCTCCCGCCAGGCTCCCACGGACTTCTCGTGAGCCCCCGAGAGGCCGAGGGAACCACGGCAGCTCAGGTCCGCGAGCGTCTTCACCCAACTGGGCCGCATGCCCCCTGTGTCAGGGTAGCGGAGGCCACCGCGCATCGTCCCGTGAGGTCGTGAAACTCGATCCGGTCATGGTCGAGGGCCTGATAGCACCGCTCCGCCAGCACGGGCCATGGCTCGGAAGCTTCGCGGACGGCGCACCGCCCCCCGTCCGTCCAGGGCAGCTTCGCCGCTCGCTGGAGGTTGGCATACCTCGGGTCCCAGTCCACGGGCTCTTCCGGGCTCGGCGCTGAGCCTGCCCCTGCCGGAACCGCTGCGCAGCAAGGCGATCGCGAGCGGCTGGGCGGAGAAGCATCCCCTCACCGGTTATCCCAGCGTCTCCCGCGACATCGTCATGGTCTACGCGCCGCGGGATCCGGCCGAGATCGAGGTGGTCACCACGCTCGTGACCGCCTCCTGGCGCTACGCGCGCGGCAGCGCTTGATGTCACAGCCGAGCACCGCGTCCCTCGAGCCCTCGCAGGCTCCCCGAAGGAAGATTCCACGGTATGGTTCAGGTTTCGGACCAGGCCTGGCGCGTCTTTCACTGGACGTGTTTTGGAATCCACAGGACGAGGCCAGGTTCGCGAGCCCTCATGCCTCTACCGTCCAGCCCCCGAGCCCCGCTGGCCCGAACGACGCTCCTGAAGATGGGGGGGCGCATCGGAGTCATCATCGCCCTCTCCACGCTCTTCAGCTATCTCCACATGCTTCACACCCTGCGCACCAAGGCACTCGCGCAGTTACAGCAGCATGTCACGGAACGGAGCGCGCGGGAGCAGGCCATCTTCGTGTTGGCGGAGGACAACCACGCCTTCCTCAAGAAAGCCCTGGAGGAGCGGATCCGGGCGCTCGAGCGGGAAGACGTGAGCGCCCGCTTCGACCGGCTGTTCGTGCGGTTGCCCGATGGCACGGTCCGCAGCAGACCCGAGCTCGTCGACGGGTCGAGAGAGGTGCAGGGCTTCATTGCTCCGCACGTGGTCATCGACGCCGGGTTCCGCGCCCGGTTCATGGCCGCGTATGACGTGCTCACCTGGTATGGGCGGGCCCTCAGCGTCCGGTTCAACACGATCTACATCAACCTGATGGAGGGGGCGATCGTGGGCTTCTGGCCGTGGGCGCCCTCCTGGGCACAGCAGGCCAGCTCGGATTTCTCGATCACCGACTACGAGGACTACGCGCTCACCCAGCCCAAAAACAACCCAGAGAGGAAGACCATCTGGACGGGCATCTATCTGGAGAACGTCTCCCACGCATGGATGGCCTCGGTCGGGACGCCGGTGGACGTGGACGGACAGCATGTCGCGTCAATCGGCCACGATGTGCTCCTCGACGAGTTCATGCATCGCACCGTCAACGATCATCTGCCCGGTGCCTACAACATCATCTTCCGCGAGGACGGCCAGCTCATCGCGCATCCCGATCTGAAGTTGGAGGGAGTCACCACGCCCTACAACATCCCGCACGCCGCCGAGCAGCCCGCGGCCAATCGTCTCGGCTCAAAGGAGAACGCGGCCCATCTGCGCGACATCTTCGAGCGGGTGAAGAACCGCGCGCCCGATCAGACCCTCCTGGAGCTGCCGGAATACGACGAGTACATCGCCGTGATGCGGCTGAAGGGTCCCGGCTGGTACCTCGCCACGGTGTTGCCCGAGAGCATGGTGACCCAGCCCGCCTTCGCCGCGGCCCGCTACGTGCTGCTGCTCGGCCTGCTGTCGCTGCTGGTGGAGCTGATCATCATGTACCGGGTGCTCCAACAGCAGATCTCCCGTCCGCTGGAGAACCTGACCCAGGCCACCGACAAGGTGGCGGCCGGCGACTTCAAGGTGGCGCTGGATACCGCTCGCCACGATGAGCTGGGGCAACTGGCCCGCGCCTTCCAACTCATGGCCGACGAGGTCCAGCGTCGCGAAGAGGCCCTGCGCCAGAGCAATGAGAACCTGGAGCAGCGGGTGGAGGAGCGCACCCGGGAGATCAAGGAGCTCCACACGCAGTGGCTGCAGACGGCCCGGCGGGCGGGCATGGCGGAGATCGCCACCAACGTGCTGCACAACGTGGGCAACGTGCTCAACAGCGTCTACACCTCGGCCCAGCTCGCCAAGGACCGGATGGCTGAGATGCGCGTGGACCACGTGGGCCGGGTGGCCCGGATGCTCGAGGAGCGACAGTCCGACCTCACCACCTTCCTCACGCAAGACGCGCGAGGACGTCACCTGATGCCCTTCTTGGACAAGCTGGGGAAGAACCTGCACGAGGAGCGCGAGCAGATCATCTCGCTGCTGGATGACGTGGGCCGCTATACCGAGCACATCGGCGACATCGTCAAGGTGCAGCAGAACTACGCCCGCACGCCCCGGCTGCACGAGCAGGTCACCCTGGAGCAGCTGGTGGAGGACGCCCTGCGCATCAACGCGGCCGGGCTGACCCGTCATCAGGTGAAGGTGGTGCGCGACCTCGCGTCCCTGCCCCCCGTGATGACGGACAAGCACAAGACGCTGATGATCCTCGTCAACCTGGTCAGCAACGCCAAATACGCCCTGGACACGGTGGCGCCGGGCGAACGGCTCCTGACGGTGAAGCTGGAGCAGGTCTCCACCGACCGCTTCCGCATCGGCATCCATGACAATGGGATGGGAATCGCGCCGGAGATGCTCATCCGCATCTTCCAGCATGGCTTCACCACGCGCGCGGACGGGCACGGCTTCGGCCTGCACGCGAGTGCCCTGGCCGCCCAGGAGATGGGGGGCTCCCTGACCGTCCACAGCGAGGGGCTCGGACGCGGAGCCACGTTCACCCTGGAGTTGCCCTACCACCCGGTCCTGCCACAACAGGCCGCCTGATCCGGCCCCATTGTTCCATCCCATGGACGCCGCTGTTCCAGACGCGCCACTTTGGATCCAAAACATCGCTTTCTATATCCAGCACCATGTCCCCCCCCCCCCGCTACCGGTCCTGCAACGCCGGTCTCCCCCCCTGCTGCTGCCCCCTCGAGCCGAACCCAACTCGTCAAGGCCCTCTTCGGGTTCGCCATCGTCGCAACGGTCGTCGTGGTCGCCATCGCCGACGTGTTCAACTCCACCCACCTGTTCAATCCGCGCTGGCCGGGCCATGCCCGCTTCCACATCGGAATGCAGTTCAGCGTATAGGCGGGATAGAGGCCATGTGGAGGGTGAGGGCTGGAGCGCAGGTGCCGAGGAGGACCGCGGACAGGGGCCGCCCGAGCAGTGAGCCAAGCGGGTGGACAGGCCGCGCAGCCCCTTGAGGTACACGACTGCCCAGGCCGCGCTTGCATGGGGTGCGCGGTAGGTGACTGGGCCTTTTGGCTCTGGGGAGGCGTAAGCCTCAACACCACGCGGCCTGGGGGGGCCTCGCGCAGGGGCCAGCCTCGCTCCTGCCGGGGCCAGGCCCAGGTGCTCCAGAAGCGCTCTCACCCCTCCCGCCTCGTTCACGTACGCCAGCACTCGCCGCCTGCCTCCACACCTCTCGCAGGCCAACACCTCCACCGCGAAGGTCCTTCGTAGTAGCCCTGCCCAGTCCACTCGCGCCCTCCGCTCCTTCCTCGTTTCCTGCCTCGCAGCTGCCTGGGGCGCCACGCTCGCCTCCTCCTCTCCTGCTTGGGGGACCTGAAATGGCCGCAGTCGCGCGCCTGGAGCGAAGACGCCGTGGAACCTCGTGAGGTTTGCCCGAGGCGGAGGCACCAGGGACGCCACACGCCGTAACAGTTCCAGCCCGGTGAAGAGCAGGTGCGTCGTACCGTCCGGCAGCGGGCGCTTCATTTGGTAGGCGATGCGGCCATCCTCCGCTCGTGACAAACGCTCCAGCGCCAGTGCACCGCGCGCTCCGTAGCGGCCTGGCCGCTCCACATCCCATTCGCAGACTACGACACATGCAGGACCTGTTTCGGGCTGCGTGACCATCACCCTGCCGACTCATCCGCTCCAGGGCGTGCAGTTGCCGTTCATCCGCACCGCCCGTAGCCAGGACGGCAGGCGGTACATCGACGTAGAGTACCCACCTGGCTGGTGCATGAGGCTTCCCATCGAGTGGACGGACCGCTCCTCGCCTCAGGTTCCACCCAGCATTGACGGTCGTGAGGTTCGCCTCGGCATTTCCGACCTACTCAAGCTCGCTGATGCCGTAGAGGTGGCACTTCGCCAGGAGCATGCCCCGCCGCCTGCTTATGACTCCGCAGCTGAGCATAGCTTTGTCCATGTCACCTCCTCCAACCCCTCAACCCGCATTGCCTTGGTCAACACTGCCCGCGGCAATCCGACAAGACCTCCTCAGAGCGTGGACAACCCTCCTGCACAAAATGCTTCGCGCCGAGGCCGCAAGCGCGGAGGAATGCGATGAACGAGAAGATTCGAGCAACCCATCTGGAGCGGCGCGCGATTGTCTACCTGCGACAGTCCACACTCAAGCAGGTCCACGAACACCATGAATCCACCGCTCGCCAGTATGCCCTGCAACAGCGGGCATTGGAGCTGGGTTGGCCGACCGAGCGGATAGATACCTTGGATGAGGACCTGGGCCAGAGTGGTGCAAGTGCGAGCTGGCGTGCAGGGTTCCAACGGCTGGCCGAGGATGTCGCACGCGGACGAGTGGGCGCCATCTTCTCCCTGGAGGTTTCGCGCCTGGCCCGCTCCTCAGCGGACTGGCACCGCCTGCTCGAACTGTGCGCCCTGGCCGATGTCCTCATCGCAGACGAGGACTCGGTCTACAGCCCTCGGGATTATAATGACCGCTTGTTGCTCGGTCTCAAAGGGACCATGAGCGAGGCCGAGCAGTACTGGATGCGCCTGCGCCTGCAGGGGGGCAGGCTCTCCAAGGCCAGGCGGGGCGAGCTCTTTCTCCCGCCACCAGTCGGCTACCAGTGGGATGAAGCAACTCACCGCTTGCGCCTCGACCCCGACGAGCAGGTCCAACGCATGGTGCGCCTGGTCTTCGAGCGCTTCCGCGTGGAGGGCAGCGCCTTCTCGGTCATGCGTTACTTCGAGAGAAATGGGTTGATGATGCCTGTTCGAGATCAACGCATGCATCAGGTGCGCTGGGGCCCTGCACGTCATGGCACCCTCCTCCAAATGCTTCACAATCCCGCATACGCGGGTGCCTACGTCTTTGGCCGTCGCGAGGAGCAACTAGCGTTGGTGGATGGCCAGTTGAAGCGACGACGCATCACCCGGATGCCGAAGGAAGAATGGAAGGTATGCCTGCGCGACCACCACCCAGCATACATTCCCTGGGAGGAGTACCAAGCCAACCAGAAGAAGCTCCATGAAAACCGCTCCAACTCCAAGTTGCCAGACCAACGTGGTGCTGCCCGGGAAGGGCACGCGCTGCTGCAAGGACTTGTGCTGTGTGGGCAGTGTGGCCACCGCATGCAGACGCGCTACCATGGCCTACGACGCCATGCGTACTACGAGTGCCGTAGTCCCACGCCGGAAGGTGGCGACAAGAGCATGTGCTGGATGGTCGCAGCAGCAGCGATTGATGAGGCCATTGCCAGGCTCTTTCTCGAGGTAACCCAGCCCCCAGAAATCGAACTCGGGCTCGCCGTTGCCCGAGAGGTGGAACGCCAGGTGGGCGAGGTCCATCACCAATGGAAGTTGCGCTTGGAGCGTGTCCGCTATGAGGCTCAACTGGCGGAGCGACGCTATAAGGCCATTGACCCAGACAACCGTGTCGTGGCCCGGACCCTTGAGCGCGAGTGGAACGACCGTCTTCGCGAACTCGAAGAGACTGAGCACGAGTACCAGGCGGTTCTCCAGCGCGAGAAGCTCGAACTGACGGACAGGGACCGGGCGAAAATCCTTGCTCTCGCCAAAGACCTGCCTCGCGTCTGGCATGCGAAGAGCACGACCCATGCAGAGCGCAAGAATCTCCTCCGCATCCTGGTGCGGGAGGTAACGCTGAACCCAATCGAAGTGCCCGAGCGGACGACGCGTATTCAGGTGGTCTGGCAGACGGGGGCAGTCAGTGACTTCAGCGTTCCACGCCGTACTCGATTCGATGCAAGGAAGACCTCCGCCGAGGCTATCGAGAGCATTCGCATGCTCTTCGAAGAGAAGAAGAGCGATGACGAGATCGCGGCCGAACTCAATCGGCGCGGCCTGCGCTCCGGAGTCGAGCGTCCGTGGGATGCGAAGGCAGTGAGTTGGGTCCGCTGGCGCCACGGTCTACATCGCCTGCCCTCGGCACCGCAGGCGGGGCGGCAGCCCACTCGCCGAGCCGATGGCCTCTACTCGGTGCGCGGGGTGGCTGAACATTTCAATGTTACAAAATGGATGGTATATTACTGGATAAAAGAGGGCTGGCTCAAGGGCGTCGAGGGCGGCGGGATGGGGCGCTGCTGGTGGTTCAAGCTGGACAGCCAGACAATCAAGCGCCTGACTGATGCCAAGGCCCGAGGGTATGGACCAGGTGGGCGCAGCCATTCCAAAGCCCATCTCCAGGAAGAGGGGCATTATGCATAGCGCACCCAGTCCCTGCCTGTCGTTGGCGTGCAGGTGCGTGTTGGCGTAGGGAGAAGCCCTCCAGCTACGCCCAATAGGGCTCCTGTCCTTCCTATGCGCAAGCCCTCCAGGGTATGCACCTCGTCCACGGTCGTTACGTGTACCCACTTCGTCTTCTCGTGCGGCAGTGGTTGGAGGCGAGCGGCGCTGGGATAGAGGCTCACCACGTCACGCTCCACCAGGGGCGCGGGCTAGTGGAGTGTCCGACAAGTTTTTCAACATAGTCAGGACAGGTGCCGGTCCACCCACGAGTGCATCTTGGCGCGGGTCCAGGACCAGGTGAAGGGGTGGGCGTAGAAGCGGTTGTACTCGGGCCAGCTGGCGTCGAGGTGCTCGACGAGCTCGTCACGGCTGGCCCAGTCCCCTCGTTGCAGGTAGCGCTCGGCGAAGGCGCGTAGCAGCAACTCCGCCTGGTTGAGCCAGGAGGCATGGGCTGGAGTGAAAATCACCCGGACATGCGGGTAGTGGGTGCGAAGGAAGTCGTGCGTCTGCCTGGCGGTGTGACTGGGTCCGTTGTCCCAGATGAGGTGGATGCGCCTGGCGTCGCGATGGTCCCCAAGGAACTGCGGCAGGACGGCGCGCAAGCAGTCCCCGTTGTTTCTCTCCAGGTCCCAGCTGCGCATGCGGCCGGAGTGCACCACGAGCTTGGCCAGGAGGTTCACCGTGCCACGCCGCACGTACTCGAACTCCCGGCGTTCGATGAGGCCGGGCCGCATGAGCCGCACGGGCTGCTCACCGTGCAGCACCTGGATGTTGGGCTTCTCGTCCACGCACAACACCACTTCGTCCCTCTGGGCCAACTGCTGCGCCTGCTCGTAGCACCACAGCACCTGGGCCGCTTTGTAACGGAAGGTGTCGTCCAGAGTGGGTGTCTTCCAGTAACGCGTGCGGTGAGGCTGCAAGTCAGCGTCGTGCAGGAGGAGGGCCACCGTGGAGTGGGAAATGGTGGGGGGCAATGCCCCGCTGGCGTGCCACCAGGGCCAGGCTCCGGGTGGACCAGTGCGTCATCTGCAAGCCCACGCCCGCCGGCTCACAACACGCTAACTGTTCCACCTCCACTCGCTGCAGGGGGGGGGAAAGCTCCCGCGGACGGCCGGAGCGGGGTGCATCCAGCACCACATCGACACCGTACGCTTCGTAGCGACGGCACAAGTGCCAGATGGTGGTGCGCTCCAGCTCGAGCTTGTCGGCCAGCTCCGACACGACGGTGTCCGGGTCGGTCATGGCCAGCAGGACGCGCGCTCGGCGCGCGACGCGCTGTTCAGTACGTCCGTCCTCCACCAGCGTCTTGAGGTAAGCCACTTCCCCAGGCGAGAGGTGGAGGAGGTGCGGCGGTCGTCTCCTCATCCACCCAACTTACCCGGTCTCCTCACCCCTCCAACTTGCCCGGTGGTCTCGACCATGTTGAAAAACTTGTCGGACACTCCACTAGAGTCCACGGATGAAGACCTCCACTCGACCCCCGTGGAGGGCGCGCAAGGCATGAGCAGTTCGTCCATCGGGTCCTTGAACTTGCTGAGCTCCGCTGCCGCGAAGTGCGCCACGAGGTACACCTTGCGAGGCCGGCGCTTGCGCATGGGCACCGAGAGGCCGTGCTGGGCGATGAACTCGAGCACCAACCGGGTGAAGCTCTCCACCGTGAGGAATGGCCCTGGTGGCTCGAAGACCTCGGACACCACCACGCCGTTGAGGATGCCAGCGAGCTGCACGGACAGCAGTTTGCGGTCGGGGCTACGCGCGTCCCCCATTCCACGTCGAAGCCGAGGATGGTTACATGAATGCCATAATGCATTTCCAGAATAATGCATTTCCAGAATAATCATGGTTTACAATCTTGACAGAAAGCCCTCATAGATCCACACTGGCGGGACTCGGGCGCTGATGTTCGCCCCGAGCGTCCCTACCCCACCGGAGGACCCCCATGAGTCGAAGGAACGTGGCAATCGGTTCCGCTAAAATGTTAGCGCTCACATCTCCAGGTCTCGGCGAGCCAGCGTCCCATCACCGCCTTACGACGCTGGGGCTGTCCCTCCTTCTTCTGTTCACGTTCCGGCCGGCTCCGGCCGTTGCACTGACGCGGGCCTCGCTCGGGGCAGTACCGGTTGATGCTGCCCCCGCCATCGCGGCGAGTGGGAATCTTCTGACGAACGCCGGCATGGAAAGCGGCACGACCGGTTGGTCTGCCATGGGCGCAGGAACGCCGGCATCGAACACGAGTGTCGTCCATGGCGGCACGCGGTCGCTGTCGTACACGGGCCGCACGGCTTCGTGGAACGGACCGAGCCAGAGTGTGACATCCCTGCTGGCCAATGGCGCCAGTTTCACGACGAGCGTATGGATGCGAACGCAGAGCGGAGCCCCCACCGCCAAGGTCACTCTGGCTTTGACCGCCAACGGGACGACGAACTACATCACCCTGGCGCAGGGCGCGGTGAACGCATCCGCTTGGACGCAGCTGACCGGCACCACAACCGTGTCCTGGACCGGGACGTTGTCATCCGCGACGATCTATGTGGAGACGCTTGCCGACACCGACAGCTTCTTCATCGACGACGCTTCGTTCGTCAACAATTCGTCGGGCGGGACGTGCGCCCTTCCTTCGACGTACCGTTGGACTTCGACGGGACCTCTCGCGAGTCCGAAATCGGGCTGGGTCTCGCTCAAGGACTTCACCAACGTCGTCTACAACGGCAAGCATCTCGTCTACGCGACGACGCACGACACGGGAACGTCGTGGGGTTCGATGAACTTCGGCCTCTTCACCAACTGGTCTGACATGGCCACCGCCCCTCAGAACGGGATGTCCTCTTCCGCCGTCGCCCCCACGCTCTTCTACTTCGCCCCGAAGAACATCTGGGTACTGGCCTACCAGTGGGGCGCAACCGCTTTCGTCTACCGGACGTCGACCGACCCCAGCAACGCGAATGGGTGGTCGTCCCCGCGCGAGCTGTTCTCCGGAACGATCTCCGGTTCCAGCACCGGGCCCATCGACCTGACGCTGATCGGCGACGACACGAACATGTACCTGTTCTTCGCCGGGGACAATGGGAAGATCTACCGAGCCAGTATGCCGATCGGCAACTTCCCGGCCAGCTTCGGTACGGCGTCGACAATCGTCTTGAGCGACACTACGAACAACCTGTTCGAGGCCGTTCAGGTCTACAAGGTCCAGGGCCAGAACCAGTACCTCATGATCGTCGAGGCAATCGGCGCCAACGGCAGATACTTCCGCTCGTTCACGGCAACCAGTCTTGCCGGATCGTGGACGCCGCAGGCCGCAACCGAGAGCAACCCCTTCGCCGGCAAGGCCAACAGCGGCGCCACCTGGACCAATGACATCAGCCACGGCGATCTGGTCCGCAGCAACCCCGACCAGACCATGACCGTCGACGCGTGCAATCTGCAATTGCTGTATCAGGGACGCAATCCCAACTCTGGTGGTGACTACGGTCGTCTGCCATACCTTCCGGGTCTGCTGACGCTACAGCGCTAGCACATCTTTCGACCGCGCCTACGGCGCTTTCACCTCAACCATGAAGGTCCGCCATCCCGGTCGGACCTGGAGACAAACTGCCCATGGGGTGTGGTTCTCATACTGATCACCCATTGTGATTCCAGGCACCTACTGTTACCGCGCAGGCTTGTTGATGGAGATGTGAGCACGCTTGTTGATGGTCACGCGGAGAGGATGGAGTCACCACACTGGGTGATGGAATGGGCCGGACGGCGAGCCACCGGGAGATGAGCGAGGGTGGCTCGCCGGCAGGTGGCCGCTACGCCAGCGAGGGGCTGTGCTGGCGCTCGAGGATCTCGCGGACGATGTCGGAGTCGACGAGCTTGCGCTTGCGGCGTGCGGCCTTTTGCAGGCACAGGGAGGCGAGCCGGTCGAGGTCGCCCTCACCTTCAACCGGCCTCCCATTTTTCTTATGCTCCCGCGAGCTCGGCCGCGCGCTCCGGGCGCACGGTGCAGGAGAGGACCCTCCATCCGCGAAACCAGTCGAGCGGCTCGGTCTGGACACACCGGACGAAGGCCTCGAAGCCACTCTCGAAATCCGGGGCGTCGAAGTGAGGGTCTGTCCCAGCATCTTCTGCGACACCCCTTGGAGCCGTCGCTTCAACTCGTTGAAGCGCGTGGGTTGCTTCACGAGCACCCCCAGCAGCAGCACGGTCCACTTGTCGCCGATCTGATCCAACACCAGACGCGCCGGACAGCGCGCCGAGTAGGCATCTCCCTTGCGCTCCTTCTTCATCGCCAGCATCTGGGAGGGTCGCACCAGCTACCTGGCGCCCAACGCGGACTACATCGCGCACCTGGGCGAGGACGAGTTCTCCCTGGCCTTCGCGCGCATCGAGTGCCACTACTTCGTCAACCGCGCATTCCTGCACAGTGACACGCAGCTGCTCGACGACGTGCCCCGCATCCGCCACATCCCGGCCGTCATCGTCCAGGGCCGCTATGACATCTGCGGCCCCATGGACAGCGCCTGGGCGCTGCACAAGACGTGGCCGGAGGCGGAGCTGAAGATCATCCCGGACGCGGGGCACGCGGCGTACGAGCCGGGCACCACGCACGCGCTCGTGGATGCCACGGATCGTTTTCGCCGCTGAGAGAGGGCCCGACTACAGACCCGTCACGGCGACCGGCGCCGGGGGAGTCAGGGTGGAGCCGTTGCCGAGTTCGCCATGGCTGTTGTCTCCCCAGGCGTGCACGGCGCCACTGGAGAGGAGCGCCAGCGACTGGTTGCCACCGGCGGTGACGGCCACGACGTTCGTCAGACCGGGGACCGGCGCGGGCGTCTGGCGGTAGTTGGCGGTGGAGCCGTCACCGAGCTGGCGGGCGTAGTTGTAACCCCAGGCATACACGGTGCCATCCGCGCGCAGCGCCAGCGAGTGGTCCCATCCGGTGGCGATGGCCACCACGTTCGTCAGGCCGGGCACCTGCACGGGGGTGTTGCGCTGGACGGTGGTGCCATCGCCGAGCTGGCCAAAGTCGTTACGGCCCCAGGCATACACGGTGCCATCCGCGCGCAGCGCCAGCACATGGTTGGCGCCGGCGGCGATGGCCACCACGTTCGTCACGCCGGGCACGGCCTTGGGCGTGGGGCTGTAGGTGTCGTAATCCCGGCCGAGCGGGCCGTAGACGCCGTAGCCCCAGGACTGGACGGTGCCGTTGGACTGCAAGGCGAGCGAGTAATCGCCACCGGCGGCGATGGCCACCACGTTCGTCAGGCCGGAGACGGCCACGGGCGTCCAGCGGTTGGAGGTGGAGCCGTCGCCGAGCTGGCCATTCATGTTGTAGCCCCAGGCACGCACGGTGCCGTCGGAGAGCAGCGCCAGCGCGTGGTACAGCTTGCCTCCCGAGAGGGCCACGACGTTCGTCAGGCCGGACACCTGCACGGGGGTGCCGCGCTGGTTGGTGGTGCCATCCCCGAGCTGACCGGAGGCATTGTTGCCCCAGGCGCGCACGGTGCCGTCGGAGAGCAGCGCCAGCGAGTGGTCATAGCCGGCCGTGAGGGACACCACCCCCGTCAGGGCGGGCACCACCACCGGCGCGGTGCGCTGGGCGGTGGAGCCATCGCCGAGCTGGCCGTAGGTGTTGTGACCCCAGGCGCGCACGGTGCCATTGGCGAGCACCGCCAGCGAGTGGTAGCCACCCGCCGCGAGAGCCGCCACGCCCGTCAGGCCCGGGAGACCCACCGGCAGGGTGCGCTGGGTGGTGGTGCCATCGCCGAGCTGGCCCGAGACATTGGCACCCCAGGCGCGTGCGGTGCCGTCGGCGAGCAGGGCCAGCGAATGGTTGCCACCGGCGGAGAGCGCCGTCACGCCCGTCAGGCTGGAGACGAGCACCGGCGAGGTGCGGTTGCTGACCGTGCCATCGCCGAGCTGGCCCGAAACGTTGGAGCCCCAGGCCCGCGCGGTGCCGTCGGCGAGCAGGGCCAGCGAGTGGCCGCCACCGGCCGAAATCTCCGTCACCCCGGTCAGGCCGGGGACGGCGACCGGCGTGGCGCGTTGGGTGGTGGTGCCATCGCCGAGTCGGCCCGAGGCGTTGTAGCCCCAGGCGCGCACGGTGCCATCGGCGAGCACCGCCAGCGAGTGGTTGGCACCGGCCGCGATCGCCGTCACGCCCGTCAAGCTGGAGACGAGCACCGGCGAGGTGCGTTGGGTGGTGGTGCCATCCCCGAGCCGGCCATAGGTGTTGTTGCCCCAGGCGCGCACGGTGCCATCGGCGAGCACCGCCAGGGAGTGGTTCTCACCGGCGGCGATGGCCACCACGCCCGTCAGCCCGAGCACCGCGACGGGGGTGCGACGTTGGGTGGTGGTGCCATCCCCGAGCTGGCCATAGGCGTTGTAGCCCCAGGCGCGCACGGTGCCGTCGGAGAGCAGGGCCAGCGCGTGGTTGTTGCCCGCGGCGATGGCCACCACGCCCGAGAGGCCGGGCACGGCGCCGGGCGAGGCGCGGTGGGGGGTGGTGCCATCCCCGAGCTGGCCATAGGTGTTGTTGCCCCAGGCGCGCACGGTGCCATCCCCGAGCAGTGCCAGCGAATACTCGCCGCCCGCGGAGACCGCCACCGCGCCCGCGAGGCCCGGCACCGCCGTGGGTGAGGAGCGTTGGGTGGTGGTGCCATCTCCGAGCTGTCCGGAGGCATTGTCCCCCCAGGCGCGTACGGTCCCATCCGGGGTGGCGAGCAGGGAGTGGGCCTTGCCCGAGGCCAGGCGGACGGCCCGTGGACTTCCGGACCGCAAGGGACGGGCCTGCACGGCCTCGGCCGCATCCTTCGAGGAGGCAGGCGCGCCGCAAGCAGCGGCCAGAAGCCCTCCCAGAGACAGCAACAGCAACGACCAGCGTCTCGAGATCCGCACGTTCAAGTCCCTCCCCACAAAGCGGGCTGACAGGTGGAATTCCCAGCGAAACCCGTATACCTCATAAAACCCGCCCAGAGTCTACTCCGGACACTGGCTGACGACGGGCGGCAGCAAGGGCGGCCTGGTTGAGCCGGTCGTGGCGGCTCGGCTCACCACGCCGAGCTCGACCAGGTCAGGTCGGCCCACGTGCTCCCGAAGGCGTCGGTCCCCGAGGTCTCGAGGACGTGACCGAAGCAGGTCTCGGCGACGAGCACCGAGGCCACCGACGCGCCAGAAGTCCAACGGCCTTCGCCCGCGGTGATCCGGATCTGCTCGACGCCCCATTCGTAGGCGAAGCCAGTCCCCGAGACCACGAGCGTGTTGCTCTGGCCGTTCACCGTCGTGGGCTCCGAACCGGTGCAGCCGGTGAGCGCATGACAACGCCGGCTGGCTTGCATCTCGGAGGCTGAACGAGACAGGCGCGTCTGGCCGGGCGTGAACTTCGCGGCGATGGCGCTGTTGGCAAGCGCGGTCCCCGTGCAGGTGGCGGAGCCCACGTTGAACACCGGATCGGGCGTCCGAGTGGCCGGCTTGAACGAGAACCGGGCGAGCTCGAACTCCTCGAGGACCGAGCCGTCACCCTGGTTCGTCCGCGAGAGCGTCGACGCGAACGAAACGCAGGCGTCTCCCTCCGGCAGCAGCGTCATCCTCATCCGGAAGGGACGCGAGGCGACGCTCTTGAGGATGAGCTGGCCGTCCGCGACGGTCAGCGACAGGGCCTTCAGGAGCGCGCCCGCGTCGTCCTCGTGGCGCAGCTCAAGGCGATCCTCGGGACGCAGTCCCAGGCTGACCTGGTAGTCCGGCTGCACGTCGTTCGCCAGCCAGCTCCACGCCGTGCAGCCGGTCACGGCGTTGCAGCGGCGCGTCGTCCGGCGCGTCCGCAGCGCCGAGCGTGTCCCATTCCAATTCTGCCCGTTGGCCAGCTTGAGCGAGCCGTAGCCTTGCGGAACGAACGCGCGGAACTGCTCGGCCGTGAGCGGCTCCCCCTGGCACTCGTAGACCGCGCTGGGGCGCGAGGGGTCGTCGAGCTCCGGGAACGTGGTGCTGTTCGTCCCGGCATCGCCGGTGCCGCCCTGCGTGCCGCCGTCAACGGTGCTGCCCCCGTCAACGGTGCTGCCTCCGTCGACGGTGCTGCCTCCGTCGACCTCGACACCGGCATCGGCGTGGGTGCCGGCATCATCGCCGGACCCGGCGTTCGGGCGCTCATCCTTCGTTTCGCCACATGAGGCGACCAGGATGGCGACAACGACTGCTGTCAAGCTGAAGCGCCTCATGACCCGTTCTCCCGCGCCTCTTTCGTTGCAGGGGCCCGAAGAGCGCGCATCTGGGACCCTCCGCTGAGTGTGCGACAGGTCCTGTAGGGGACGCTCCCCTAGCACGCGGGAACCCGTATTCACAACCCATGGCCGAGCCGGGCCCGAGAAATGGCGACGCTACGCACCTGATATCGTGAGGGCCTTCTCCGCCGCGAGCCACCGTCCCATGCCGCAGACCCGCCGCCTGCTGTCTTTGATTCTGTTTGCGCTGTCGCCAGCCTGGAGCATAGGAAGGACAGGAGCCCTATCTGGCTGTGGCGGCCCGAGCTTCAACACCACAGCGGCCATCCGGATGCCCGTCCCGTCCCTGTTCAAGGACGCGCGTCGAAGCGCTCCTGGGCCCGGGCGACCTCGTCGATGTGTTGCTCGGCCCACTGGCGAAGCGCGTCCACCGTGCCCGCGAGCGTCCGCCCGAGCGGAGTGATGGCGTACTCCACGGAGACCGGAACCGTGGCGAAGACCTGCCGGGTCACCAGACCGTTGCGCTCGAGCTTCTTGAGGGTCTGTCCCAGCATCTTCTGCGACACCCCTTGGAGCCGTCGCTTCAACTCGTTGAAGCGCGTGGGTTGCTTCACGAGCACCCCCAGCAGCAGCACGGTCCACTTGTCGCCGATCTGATCCAACACCAGACGCGCCGGACAGCGCGCCGAGTAGGCATCTCCCTTGCGCTCCTTCTTCATCGCCACCAGGGTTCCCTCCAGGTAACCAGAACACTTCCAGGTATCCTCTTTACACCAGGTCTCTCCAAGTGACTAATGCGTGCCTTCCCACGAGGAGACACGCATGAAGCCTTCCCCACGACCGCTCAAGACCCTGGAGGCCCCCGGCTTCGGGCACCACTTCGCGCGGGTCAATGGCATCCAGGTGCACTACACGCTCGCCGGTCACGGCGGCGAACCCCTGCTGCTGCTGCATGGCTGGCCGTTCACCTGGTTCACCTGGGCACGCGTCATTCCCACCCTGGCCGCGACCCGGACGGTGATCGCCCCGGACCTGCGTGGCTTCGGGCACAGCAGCCGGCCCCAGACGGGTTATGACCTGCACACCCTGGCCGACGATGCCGCCGCCCTGCTCGAGCATCTCGGAGTGCGCCGCGCCGATGTCGTCGCGCACGATCTCGGTACGGAGGTCGCCTTCATGCTGGCGTTGCGCCACCCGGGCAAGGTGCGCCGGTTGGTGTTGAGCGAGGCCCTCCTCGCGGGCCTGCCGGGCGCGGAGTCCTTCCTCGCGCAGGGCAAACCGTGGTGGTTCGGCTTCCACGAGGTGCCCGAACTGGCGGAGCGCGTCCTGGTCGGCAACGAGGGGGCCTATCTCGACTGGTTCTACGTCCATCACACCTACGGGCAACGGGGCATCCGGCCCGAGGCGCGTGAGGAATACGTGGCCGCCTTCTCCGGAGAGGAGGGCCTGCGGGGTGGCTTCGGACCCTACCGGGCCTTCAAGGGCAACGCCGCCCTCATCCAGGAGGCCGCGCGGTCCCGCCTGAGGATTCCGACCCTGGCGCTGGGCGGAAACGTGGTCGGCGAGGCGTTGTATCGCCAGCTCGTGCCCATCGCCGACGACGTGGCCGGACACCTCATTCCCGAGTGCGGCCATGCCATTCCGGAGGAGCGTCCCGAGGAGCTCCTGCGTCATCTGGCCCACTTCCTCGGCTGAAGCCCGGAGCGCGGAAGCATGGGCCGGGAGCTGCTAGACTTGGGACATGTGCCGGAACATCAAGCCCCTGTTCAACTTCGCGCCTCCCGCCACCGACGAAGACATCCGCGCGGCGGCGCTGCAGTTCGTCCGGAAGATCGCCGGCACTCGCAAGCCGTCGAAACAGAACGCCGACGCCTTCGAGATCGCCGTCGAGGAGATCTTCCAGAGTTCCAAGCGCATGCTCGAGGGGCTGGTGGCGACGACGCCGCCCCGGGATCGCGTGAGCTTCGAGGCGGCCAAGCGGCTGCGCTTCAAGAAGGCCGAGCCCCGCTGAGCCAGCGCGCCTGGAGCCACGCCCCAGGCGCGTCACCGGCTCGCAAGCTCAGATCGGGGCCGCCATGTCGTCGAAGACGGAGGTGCGCTCGAAGAAGATGAGCGTCTTGCCATTTCCGCGCTCACAGATCTCCAGACACTCCAACACGCCGCCATTGCCGTTCAACTCGGCGACGAGGCGCTCCGGTTCGAGGATCCGATGGGTGATTGACTCGTTCTCGCGGCCCACGATGATCTGCACCGCGCCCGCCTCACTGCCCTTGGTCTCCAGCATGATGTCGACGAGCGGCAGGCGTTCGGACAGGGGCTGGTCTCCCATCTCGGGGCTGATGGACTCGACGCGCACCCATTCGTCGTGTTCCTGCTTGCTGATCCGGGCGAGGTAATCCGCCCATTGCTCCCGGGGAATCTCCTGGTTGATGTGTGTCATGGGGCGCCTCCGCGCTGTCGTGTTGCCCTTGAACCGTAAGTCCTGTGCCGCGCGGATGACGGGTCCGCCTCCCCGATGCGCCGGGGGGCCCCCGACCAGGCCCTGGCTCGTCGACGCCCAGGACACGTCCGGACCTCCCCCCGGAGACCCTTCTCCCCGTGCGGACGAGCGGACGCCATCCCCCCACGCTCCAGGGGCGCGGATAGACTGGGGTTGGATGATCCCCCCTCTCCTGCCGCTCGATGAACCCAGGCGACTCCAGGCCCTGTTGCGCCTGGGCCTGTTGGACACCCCGGCCGAGGAGCGCTTCGACCGCATCGTCCGGATGGCGGCGCGGATGTTCCAGGTCCCCATCTCCCTCGTGTCGCTGCTGGACGAGTCGCGGCAGTGGTTCAAGGCGCGGGTGGGCCTGGATACCCCCTCCACGGCGCGCGGCATCTCCTTCTGCGGCCACGCCATCCTCACCGCCCACACCTTCGTGGTGCGCGACGCCCTGGAGGATCCGCGCTTCGCCGACAACCCGCTCGTCACGAGCACGCCCCACGTGCGCTTCTACGCGGGCCATCCCATCCACGCCTCGGACGGCAGCCCCGTGGGAACACTCTGCCTCCTCGACCGCCGGGCACGCGACTTCTCCGAGGCGGAGCGCCAGCAGTTGGAGGACATGGCCTCGTGGGTGGAGCTGGAACTCAATGCCCTCTCCATGAAGGAGGCACGCACCGCGCTGGCCCAGCAGGAGCGCTTCTTCGAGCTGTCGGTGGACATGCTCTGCATCGCCGGACTGGATGGAACCTTCCGGCAACTCGGCCAGGCGTGGACGCGCACGCTCGGCTACTCCGAGCAGGCGCTGTTGGCGAGGCCGCTGCTGGAGCTGGTGCACGAGGAGGATCGCGCCGCCACCGCCGAGTGGTTGGCGCGCGGGGCCCGGGGCGAGCCGCTCCCCCGCTTCGAGCACCGCTGCCAGGGTCAGGACGGCACCTGGCACTGGCTCCAGTGGAACGCCACCGTCAACGTGGAGGAGGGCATCTTCTACGGGGTGGCGCGCAACGTCACCGAGCAGAAGCGCCTGGAGGCCGAGCAGCGACAGGTGGAGCTGATGAAGAGCGAGTTCGTCTCCACCGTCAGCCATGAGCTGCGCACGCCCCTGACCTCCATTCGCGGCTCGCTCGGCCTGCTGGAGGGGGGCATCCTCGGGGAGCTGCCTCCCCAGGCCCAGGACATGGTGCGCATCGCGCGGACCAACACCGAGCGCCTCATCCGCCTCATCAACGACATCCTCGACCTGGAGAAGATGGAGTCGGGCAAGCTGGACTTCCAGCTCGAGCCCCTGGAGCTGGGCACGCTGCTCGCCCAGGCCGTCGAGGCGCACCAGGGCTACGCGCAGGAGTGCGATGCCCGGGTGGAGCTGGCGCTGGAGGCACCCGGCGCCCGGGCCCTCGTCGACGGAGACCGCTTCCTCCAGGTGCTCGCCAACCTGTTGTCCAACGCGCTCAAGTTCTCCCCCCGCGGCGAGCGCGTCACGCTGCGGCTGGAGCGGGTGGGCTCGCGGCTGCGCGTGAGCGTGGAGGATCACGGCCCGGGCATCCCCGAGTCCTTCCGCGCGCGCATCTTCGAGAAGTTCGCCCAGGCGGATGGCTCGGACAGCCGGCGCAAGGGAGGCACCGGACTGGGGCTCTCCATCACCCGGGCGCTGGTGACGCAGCAGGGAGGCACGCTGGATTTCGTTTCACGCGAGGGCGTTGGCACCACCTTCCGGGTGGAGCTGCCCGAGTGGCATGCCCCGGCGGACCCCCGCGACCCGCCCGTGCCGCTCCGGGAGATGACGGCCGTGGCGTCCGGGCCAGGATCCGGTCGTCCCCGCCTGCTGCACGTGGAGGCGGACGAGGACAACCGCCGCGTGGTGGCGGACGTGTTGAGGGACGTGGCGGACATGGTCCCCGCGCGCAACCCACCGGAGGCCGAGTCCGCGCTCCGCGCCGAATCCTTCCCGTTGGTCATCGCCGAGAACGTCCTGCCCGAGGGCGGACTGCTGCCCCTGGAGCCACTGCTCGCCACCGCTCCGGTGGTGCTCTTCTCCGTGCGCGAGGCCGAACCGGAGCTGGCCCGCCAGGTGTCCGCCGTGCTGGTGAAGTCCCGTGCCACCAACGAGGAGCTGCGCGCCGTCGTCCTCCGCCTGCTGCGCGCCTCCTCCCTCCGCTCCCCTTCCCCGCCTCCGAGCGGCGCGTCCTGACCCTTCATGCGAGCGCTCTGCCTCCTTCTCCTGTTGCTCGCGCCCTCCGCGTTCGCCGCCGAGGGCACCACGCTGCGGATCCGCTGCGTCGAGACCTGCACCGTCCTCCTCGAGGGGAAGCCGGGCCGGCGCCTTCATGACGCCCCGTGGGATTGGGAGTTCAAGGATGTCGCTCCCGGCAAGCGGCGCCTCGAGGTGAAGGGCTTCCTCGGCCGTTCCCTGGCCACCCGCTATCTCGACATCCCAGACGTGCCCGAGACCAGCGTCTATGTCGACGCGAAGGGCGGGCTGCTCGTGTCCCCGCGGGAGTCCTCGTCTCCGAAGAGCGGCGCGGGCTCCCGCCCGGTGGCTCCCGTGGCGCGGAAGAAGGAGGCCGGCTCCATCCTCCACGTCCGCTGCCAGAAGTCCTGCTCCGTGGCGGTGGACCATGTGCGCAGGCCCTCCGATGATGGGCGGACCGCCATCGTCCACGGCCTCGTGCCGGGCACCCACCAGGTCGAGGCGGAACTCCTGTTCGGTGGCGGAGTCCGGCGCGCCTCCATCGAGGTTCCTCCCGCCAGTGAGGTGTTCGTCTACGCCGCCGGCTCGGGGCTCCAGGTCACCAACACCCGGCCGCTCGGGAAGAGGCCAGGCCACCCGGCGGGCAGGTAGACCCTCGCACCCTGGTCCTGCATCCTTCTCGGGTTCATCGTGCAGCCATCCTCGTCATGGCCATCGTGAGGCCATGACCTCGGAGAAGAAGGAAGGTACACCGGAGCAGCGAGACCGGATGCTCCAGGCGCTCGAGGAGTTGCTGGAGATCACGCCCACGGATGTGGAGTCGGCGATGGGTCAGGTCGCCCAGTGCGTCATCGAACTCACCCGCGCCGACAAGGTCGACGTGTTCCTCTTCGAGCCGTCCACCACCACCCTCGTCGCCGTGGGGACGAGTGACAGCCCGCTGGGCAGGAAACAAAAGGCCTTGGGCCTGGACCGCATTCCCGTCACCAACGGAGGGCGGACCGTGGAGGTCTTCCAGACGGGCAAGACGTGGCACCACCCCCGCCAGGATGAGGATCCGGACGAGCTGGTGGGAATCAAACAAGGGCTTGGTGTCCGCTCACATATCGGAGTCCTCATCGAGGTGGGCGGCAAGCCCAGGGGAGTGCTCGACGTGCAGTCCTGCACCCCGGACTTCTTCAACACGGACGATGTGCGCTTCCTCGAATCGGCGGCCCGATGGGTGGGCATCGTGGCCCACCGGGTCGAACTCGGCGAAGCACTGACCAAGGCAGCCCTGGAGCAGGGTCGCCGCACCGCCGCCGAGGAGCTCATCACCGTCCTGGCGCACGACCTGGGCAACCACCTGACGCCCATGCGGATCCGCCTCGAGTTGATCCACCGGCGCGCGGCCCGGGAGAAGGCCGTGCCCTACCTGCGCGATGTCGAAGCCGCCGAGCAATCCCTCAAGGCACTCAGCCAGCTCATCTCGGACCTCTTGGACGTGGGCAGGCTGGAGCAGGGACTCTTCACCCTGCAGCAGTACCCGGTGGATCTGGTGGCGCTCGCCGAGGAGGTGGCCCAGGTGGCCAGTACCCCCGGCAAGGAGGTCCAGCTCACCGGCATGCAGGAACTGGTGGCGCAAGCGGATCCGGCCCGCCTCCGCCAGGCACTCGCGAACCTGGTGGCCAATGCGCAGAAGTACTCCCCGGTCGACCTACCGGTGAACATCGACGTCAACCGCCAGCAGCGCGAGGACGGAGCGTGGGCCCTCATCTCGGTGAAGGATCAGGGGCCCGGCATCGCCCCGGAGGTGATGCCCCGGCTCTTCGAGCGCTTCTCCAAGGGACCGGGCTCCAAGGGGCTCGGCCTCGGGCTGTACCTCGTGCGCAGCATCGCCGAGGCGCACGGCGGCACGCTGACGGTGCGGTCGGAACTCGGCAAGGGAGCCCTCTTCGTCCTGGCGCTGCCACTCATCGAGGAATGAGCGCCTACCGCGTCTCCGGCTTTCCACCGGCCACGGGCGCGGGCGCGTTCTTCACGTAGCGCTCGAGCCACTGGGCCATCTCCCAGAGCGTGTGCCCGGTCGACTCCATGGCGCGGTAGCCATGCGGCTCGTTCGGCAACACGACGTAGCGCACGGTCGCGCCATTGCCCTTGAGCGCGGCGTAGAAGCGCTCCGACTGGACCGGGAAGGTGCCCTGGTTGTCGTCGGCTCCGCCATGGATGAGCAGCAGGGGCTCGTTGATCTGATGGGCGAACGTGAATGGGCTCATCTTCGTGTAGATGTCCGTCGCCTGCCAGTAGGTGCGCTGCTCGGACTGGAAGCCGAACGGGGTGAGCGTCCGGTTGTACGCGCCCGAGCGCGCGAGGCCCGCGCGGAACAGATCGGTATGGGCGAGCAGGTTGGCCGTCATGAAGGCGCCATAGCTGTGACCGCCCACCGCCAGGCGGTGACGATCGGCCACCCCCAGCTTCACCACCGCGTCGACGGCGGCCTCGGCGTCCGCCTTCAGTTGCTCGATATAGGTGTCGTTGGGCTCGGTCCCATTCGGACCGACGATTGGCATGGCGGGACCGTCCAGCACCGCGTAGCCCTGGGTCAGCATGAACAGGTGGCTGCTGCCGCGCGGGCGGGTGAAGCGGTTGCCCTGATCCACCGTCTGCCCGGCGACCTTGGGATCCGTGTACTCGGCCGGATAGGCCCACAGCAGCGTCGGCAGCGGCCCGTCCCGCTTCGGCTCGTAACCGGCCGGCAGGTAGAGCGTGCCCGACAAGGGCAGGCCATCGGCCCGGGCATAGGTGATGGTCTTCTGGGCGACGCCCGCGAAGATCGGCGCTGGATCCATGAAGGCGGTGACCGCCTTGGCCTTGCCCGTCTTCACCGTGCGGATGAAGTAGTTCGGCGTCTCCTTCGCGCTCTCGCGGCGGGTCAGGATGCGGCCGCCGCCCTCGTCGAGCAACGCCACCACGTCCTCATAGTAGGGGGCCTTGGCGACCCACAGCCGCGTCGCCTTGCCGTCCGCGAGCTCCTGCCGATCGAGGAAGGGAAAGGCGCCCTCGCGCGTCGCGCCCTCGCCCGACACGAAGAGGGCGCGCCCATCCGGCGTGTAGCGCATCACCGGCTTGCCCGCGGCGTTGTCCTCCAAGAGCGGCATCCCGGGATCGCCATACTGGTCCTGGTAGTTGCGCTCGACGATCAGCCGCGCCGTGCCGGGCTTGGAGGGATCCACCGCCGAGCGCCGCTCGGTGCGCGTCTTCCACTTGCGATCGATCACCAGCGCATGGTCGCCACGGCCCCAGAGAACCTTCGCGAACCGGTGCTGGAGATCCGCGAGCTTCACCGGCGCCACGTCGAACGGGGCCGCCTGCATCCACAGGCGATCATGGAAGGGCACGTTCGCCTTGGGATCGCCCCCATCCTGGGCCTCGGCCCAGAGCAGCGTCGCCGGAGCATCGGAGCGCCACTTCACCTCGCGCGGGCCCTTGACGGCCGCATCGAAGTCGACCGGCAGATCATCCGCCAGCGGCCGGTCGGCGATCGTCTTCACCGGCTGCCCGTCCAGGGTCGACACCGCGATCACCGTGGGGAACAAGGGGGCGGGCAGCAGATAGGAATAGGGCCGCTTCAGCGTTTCGGTGAGCAGATAGCGGCCGTCCGGCGACACGGAGAAATCAGTGATCAGCCCCGGCGCGCCGATCGCCCGCGACGCCGAGCCATCGAGGGGAACACGCTCGAGCTGGCCGGTGAAGTAATGGTCGAACAGCGCCTCGTCCGCCGCGTTCTGGAGCAGGTCCTGATAGGTGCGCGCGGCCGTCACCCGGCCGATGCTCTCCTCCACGATCGGGCCGGTGGGCGTGCCGGAGGCGACCGGTGGCTCGCCCCGATCCGCCTTCACCCGCCGCACGATCAGGGCGCGGCTGTCCGGCGTCCAGTCGTAGGGCGTGCCGAAGGCGGCGTTCAGCCCCGTCACCAGGAGCCGCGCCGAGCCGTCCCGCTCCGCCACCCACAGCGCCAGCCCCTCCGGCTGCTGGACGATGAGCGCGAGCCGCTTGCCGTCCGGAGACCAGTCCGGCGCGAAGAAACGCGCATCGGCCGGCAGGCGCACCGGTGTCACCTTCCCGCTCGCCACCTCCTGGAAGGACAGCGAGTTGCTCCACTGCACGCGCACCTCCGCCGGTCCATTGGTGGCCGGATCGATGCGGTAGCCGCCCAGCCGCAGGATTGGCTTCGACACGTTGGCGATGGTCGGCAGGTTCTCGCGGCCCAGGAGCGCCATCGTCTGGTGATCCGGACTCACGCGCACCGTCGGCGTGGGAGGCGCCGCGAGGATCCGCGCGATCGGCGCGGGCGGCGTGTGGTAGCCACTCTCGATCGCCGGGGACGGAGCGGTGGCAGTGGCGGACAGGAGCGCGGTGAGCAGGGAGGTCGGGATCATCTGGATGGGGGGAGAGAGGCGTGGGCCCGCACCGGGAGCAGGCGCAGCGGGTGCGCGGCCCGCGGATTCTGGCCGCGTGGCGTGCCTTTATCATGAAATCTCTCCGGCCCCCCTTGGGCGGCCAGCCGAGCGCGTCAGGCCGCTTCGACCGTCCGCGGCGCGCCGCGCGAGCCCTGGCGATCCTCGACGACGAACGGCTCACACGCCTGGCCGTGCTCGTCACGGAAGGACAGGTGGAAGCGCAGCACCTTTCGCGCCTCGCCGTGGGCGACGTAATCGGTCCCATTGCGCCACGCGTGGAGATAGAGCGCGTACAGGCCGTCGCCCAGCTTCTCCAACGAGGGGTGCCCCGGTCCGTTCCACGCGCCGCCCAACGCCGGACTCTGGCTGTCCATCAACAGCCGCTCGTCGCGGACCTCGCCGTGCAGGACGTCATCGATCTTGCCCACGTACGTGCGGTACTCGTGATTGCCGAAGAAGCCCGCGCTGTAGATGACGTAGAGCTGCCCGTTCTCCCGGACGAAGAACTGCCCCTCGACGAGTCCGCCGTGCTGGGGCCCATCCGAGAGGATGACATGGGGCGTGCCGACGAAGCGGAGCGCTCCCTCCTCCCCGAAGGTGAACTCGCGCGCGACCAACGGGGTCGGCGCGACGCGCTTCTGCCCGGTGATCGGATCCACCCAGCGCAGCGCATTGCCATCCACCTTGACCACCAGCGCGTGGCGCTTGCGTCCGCTCGAGTCCTCGAAGCGCACCAGGGTCCCGTCGATGGTGCCCAGTTCCAGGTTCTCCCCCGGATAGTCGGGGACGAGCTCCTTCACGCGCGGATTGACGTCCAGCGGCCCATGGTCCGTCCAGGGGCCCTCGATGCAGCGGCTGGTGGCGTAGGCACTGCGCAGCACGCCCTGACGGTCACGCGCGGTGTAGAAGAGCACCAGCCGCTCTCCGAACTCGAAGATCTCCGGCGCCCAGCGCGCGAACAGGAGATCCGCGGGCAGATCCGGCTCGGTGGGCACCGGCTCGCCCCGGTTCCACCACGCTGGCAGGTGACCCTCGGGAAACACGCACAGGTGGCGCCCGTCCTTCTCGGCCACATCGAAGCACGCCCGCGCCTCGTTCCACCGGTAGAGCGGGAAGGCATGGGGCAGGTTGTTCGACGTCGCGATGAGCCACAGCCCCTGCGTCCGCACGCCACCCGGACTCGTGGCCGTCAGCCGGAGGGCGAACGGGTCCGGCATGTTGTCGACGAGGAGCGACTCGGGGACCCGAGCCGGCCACGCCAGGAGCGTGCGAAGCATCACGCCCACACCCGCGGCATCCAGATCGAAGGGCGCGGCCAGAGCCGACGCGAGCTCATTGTGCTTCGAAGGGGAAGCAGGCAACCGGGGGTCGGAAGGCTGCGGGGGGGACTTCTGCTCGAAGTTGTCGGGCGGCATCGTGTCCAGGGCAGAGGTGACGGCAGCGGAAACCGGATCCGTCGCTCGCCGCATTCCATGAAGATTCCAGCCGCGAGGCAACCCCGTGCGCCTGGAAGAGGGGCAGCCAGCCCCTCGCACGAGGGAGTCCCTACGCGGCCCCGCTTCGCGCCGGTCGCAGCGACTCGATGAACGCGGTCAGTTCGTCGATGTCGATGGGCTTCACGAAGTGCCGACGGAAGCCCGCCGCGGCAGTGCGTGCGCGGTCCGTCTCCTGGCCGAAGCCCGTGAGCGCGGCGAAGACGGGGCTCGCCGGCCCCAACCGTTCCCGGATGCGCTCGGCGACCCCGTACCCATCCACTTCTGGCAGGCCGATATCGAGCAGCGCCATCTCCGGCCGGAAGTCCTCGGCCCGGCTCAGCGCACCCGCCCAATCGTGCGCCACGGCCACCTCGTATCCGCTCAGGCCCAGCAACTCGGCCAGCGCCTCGGCGGCATCGACATTGTCGTCGACGACGAGGACGCGCACGGCGTGCCCGGGCGTGGCCGCATGGGGAACAAACGCCTTCCGCACGTCCTCGAGGACCGGAATCTCCGCCTGGACGTGTCGCGGCAGCCAGACCGTGAAGGTGCTGCCCCGACCGGGTCCATCGCTGTGAAGCTCGACATGCCCCCCATGCGCCTCGACGAGGCTGCGCACGAGCGCCAGGCCGATGCCCAGTCCGCCCTCGCTGCGATCGAGCGACCGGGGCCCCTGCACGAACGGCTCGAAGATTCGCGAGCGCAGCTCCGGTGGGATTCCCTGCCCATCGTCCTCGACGGCGAGCGCGATGCTCCCCTCGTGGCCGTGGGCCCGCAGCCGGATGTGTCCTCCGGAAGGCGTGTAGCGGGCCGCGTTGGTGAGGAGGTTGGCCACCACCTGCGTCAGTCGATCGGCGTCCGCCAGGACGAGCAGCCCCGAGGAGGGCACGTGGACCTCCAGGGCATGGCGCCGCTGCTCGATCAGGGGCGAGGCCGCCTCCACGGCCCGGGTGACCACGGACACGAGCTCGAGTGGTTCGCGGCGCAGCGACATCTGCCCGCGGGTGATCCTCGCCACGTCGAGCAGATCATCCACGAGCCGGACGACGTGCCGGAGTTGCCGCGAGATGACCTCGTGCTCGGGTGTGCGCGCGAGCCCTCGCCTGCGCAGCAGTTCCAGCGAGCTCACGATGGGGGCGAGGGGGTTGCGCAGCTCGTGTCCGAGCATGGCGAGGAACTCGTCCTTGGCCCGCGCCGCCGCGACGGCCTCGGCCCGTGCCGCCTCGGCGCTGGCGAGGTGCGCGTCCCGTTCGACCTCCCGCTCGCGCAGCAACAGCCTGGAGCGCTCCAGGGCCTCACCGAGCCGCGCGAGCTCCCACACGCTGGAGGACGCCATGCGGTGAGGGTGGCCCTCGGCGAGCGCGGCCGCGGCGGCGGAGGCCTCGGAGATGGAGCGCTCGAGCCGCCGGGAGAAGACCCAGGCGCCGCCCGCGCTCACCAGCAGGAACACGAGCCCCAGGCCCCCGACAGCGAGCATCGAGTCCCACACGGGCGCGTCCAGCAGTCGCCTGGGACTGACGACCGCCGCGGTCCACCCCGAGGGGTTCGAATGGCTGAACGCCACATAGACCCGCTCGCCGTCCATCGACACGTCGGCATACAGGCCTTCGAACACGGCCCGGGTCTTCTCGAGAAAAGGGGGCGTCGCCGTCCGCCCCACGAAGCGCTCGGGCTGCCGGGTGCGGGCCACCACCGTCCCCGCTTCATCCACCAGCACGCGCGTCCATTCCCCGCTGTCGGACGACGGGCTGTCGACAATGCCAGCGAGCGACTGCGGCGTGATGACGGCCGTGAGCACGTACCGGAGGACGCCCTCGCGCAACACCGGCACCCGGACGGGAAAGGCGAGTTGCTTCCTGGCACCCTTGCCCACCGCGAGACTCCCCACGAGGGGTTGGCGGGTCTCGAGGACGCGCGCGAAGCTCTCCCGATCGGCGAGAGCCGGGAGCGCGGTGCCAAACGCATAGGCGGTGTTCACCAGCGGCTGCCCTTCTGGCGAGAGCAGCAACACGTGCCTCCACGACGGCTGCGTGCGGAGGACCCGCTCACTCTCCCTCTGGAAGGACTCCAGCTCGCCACGATCGAGCCGGTCGGACTCGGCCAGGGCCTGGAGCGCCTGGATGGAGCCGGACATCTCACGTTCGAAGGACTCCGCGAGCGCGCGGGCCGATTGCACCGCGCGCCGCTCGACGGCCCCACGCTCCACGCGCGCCAGTTGGAAGGCCACGACCGCGGCGAAGGCGACCGCGGGCAGAAGCGTCCCGCTCACGAGCCGGACGAGGTGCCAGCGCAGCGGGAAGGGCTGAGGAGGAGCAAGGGGCAAGGGGGACGCTCCCAGGCACCGTAACGAAACGCCACGGGCCATGCAAACGTCCACCCCGCCCACTCCTCAGGTGTCGTCCGGCTTCACCAATCCCTCGATGGTGTGGGCCTGCACGATGGGCTCCAGCTCTCCCACCACGCGGTAGATCAGGTGCTGGCGCACCAGCTCCGGCAATGTCTCGACGAAGCTCCGGCTGAGCTGGAGATCATGCCGCTCCGCATTGCGGCCATCCGGCGCGTCCACGCCAAGGACGAGGGTCGGCCGGGACTTGTCCGAGTGGTTGGCCGTGCCCCGATGGATGGTGAGGGCGGAGCGCGCCGAGATGTCACCCATCTTCGGCATGCGGCGCTGGGCGCGCTCGAGATAGCGGGGGTAGAACGAGCGGGGCGGGAACATCCCCTTGTCGAACTCCGGGGAGTCGTCCCACTGCGTGCCGGGCGCGATCTCGAAGGGGCCCATGTCCTCGGTGACATCCACGGTGGTGAGGTTGAACGCCAGCGAGTTCAGGCGCCGCCCCTTCACCGTCGCCTCCGGAGACGGGAAGTCGCGGTGCCAGGGCTGGTTCTGGGCGCCAGGGAAGGGAATGTCGAAGCCCAGCTCCACGATCTTGTACTCCGGGCCAAGCACCGCCTCGCACACCGCCACCACCCAGGGGTGGGTGACGAGGTCGACGAAGCCGCGCAGCCGCTCCGGGTGGATCTCGACATAGTAGCGACTGGGGCCCCGCCCGAGCGCGCCGCCGGGCCGCTTGATGGCCTCCTGGAAGAGCTGCTCGATGTCCTCCCCCACCTGCTGTACCCAGGCCCGCTCGAAGGCACCCTTCAGGGCGATGATGCCATCCCCATAGAGGCCGCCCAGGATGGACGCGGGCTCGTAGCTGGGTCGCGGAAACGTCCGGGTGGAAGTGCTCGAGAGCTCCTCCGCGGGAGTCCTCGCCATTCCCATGGACGCCTGCGTTTCCTGTCCGTCGTAGTTCATACCCACTACAACCATGCCCACATCCCCGGGCGCCAGGGCCCGCCCGCCCACCATGCGGCCCACCAACGGTCGAGGCTCCTCCGCGCTTGCCGTGAGGCGGGGCAGCCGTTACAGCGGGGCCATGATCAATGCCCGGCTGCTTGCTGTGTCGACCCTCTGGCTGTCGCTGTCCCTTCCGGCGTGCACGTCCTCCCCGGAGGTGCCCCCTGCCCCCGCCGAGCCGACCCTCTCGGGAGATGCCTTCCCCACGTCCCAGGGCGACCTGATCGTCCACCCGGTCAACCACGCGTCCCTCCTGATGAGCTGGGCGGGGAAGACGGTCTACGTCGACCCGGTCGGCGGCGCCGCGCCCTTCGAGGGCCTGCCCTCGCCCGATGTCGTCTTCGTGACCGATATCCACGCCGATCACCTGAGCGCCGACACGCTGACGGCGCTCGTGAAGGCCGACACGGTGATCGTCGCGCCCCAGGCGGTCCGTGACGCCCTGCCCGAGAGCCTGCGCGGTGCCACGCAGGTGCTCGCCAATGGAGGGACCCTGACGGTGAAGGACATCGCCGTCGAGGCCATCCCCATGTACAACCTCACACCGGACCGCCTTCAGTTCCACGTGAAGGGCCGAGGCAATGGCTACGTGCTGACCGTGGGTGGCGAGCGCGTCTACATCGCGGGCGACACGGAGGACATCCCCGAGATGAGGCAGCTGCGCGACATCGACGTCGCCTTCGTTCCGATGAACCTGCCCTACACCATGACGGTCGCCCAGGCGGCGGACGCGGTGCGCGAGTTCAAGCCGAAGGTCGTCTATCCCTACCACTCGCGCGGCAGCGACCCGAACGAGTTCACCCGGCTCGTCGGCACGGACGTGGGCGTCGAGGTGCGCGTGCGCAACTGGTACGAATAAGGAGACCCTTCGTGCTCGATGAAAGGCTCGGCCATGCGCTGGAGGAACTCCGGCGCAAGCTGGATGACGAGGGCAAGCTTCATTCGCGGGCCCAGCTCGAGCGGTTCTACGCGCTCTTCCGGGAGCGCTTCGGCCCGGAGCGGCTGCTCCAGCTGGACGGGGACGAGTTGCTGTCGCTGATGCACGATCATGGCCGGCGCGACGGGCTGGTGTACTGGCTCGAGTTCAAGGACGACGAGGAGTTCCCGGCCATCTTCGGCAGCATCGCCGGAGGCAGCGCGCTCAAGTTCGGCATCTATCGGCGCAAGGAGACGGGTGCCTGGATGACGGGCAGCCCCACCAATCAGCGGGAACTCTCCCAGTCCGAGGCGGTGCGGATCGCGCAGCGCCACCGCGATCAACTCCTGCTGGGTATCAGGTTGCTCGAACGACTTCGCTCGAATGGGAGTGACTCGGATTACCTCCGGCTCCAGGAACAGCTCGAGGCCGCGTCGCCCGAACTCTGCGATCTGTCCTGGAGCCACAAGTACTGGAGCCTGCTGTTTCCCGACAAGCTCGACGACTACCACAACACCGACCATCAGCGCTTCCACCTGATGAAGCTCCTCCAGATTCCGCCTGGAGGCGAGGGACGGTACGTGTGCGCGGGTCGTTTCGTCGCCCTGGCCAGGGAGCTCGGCCTGCCCATGAACACCACGACCCGGCTGCTCAAGCTGCGCCATGGCGGTCCGCATCGCTACTGGTGCCTCGGCACGTTGGACGGAGGCGGGCCCAACGCGCACTGGCCACAGATGCGCGAGGGCAACTGCATCGCGGTGGAAGGACGGGCGCTGGGAGATCTCTCGGAAACGCCGCCCGATCGGGAAGGCTTGAAACGCCTGGGCGTCCTCCTGGGAAGCCACGGGGGACTGGCGCCACGGCAGGGCACGGTGACCAGGCAGCTCTTCTCCTTCGTGGTGAAGGTGCTCGAGGGAGACTTCGTCCTCGCCACGAGAGGCGAGCAGGTGCTGGGCGTGGGACGCGTCGAAGGGGGCTATGCCCATGTCTCCGCGTCGGACTTCCCTCACCGCCATCCCGTCCAGTGGTTGTCCCTGGGCGCGTTTCAGCTCCCCGAGGGCATGGGCGCCGACGCCCAGACGCTGCTTCGCGAGGTGGAGTCGTCCGAGAGCATCGTCGCCATCGAGAGGCACCTGTTGAGCACCTCGGCGCCAGCGCCCACCCCGAGGCCCAGGCCCGTGCCCGGCGACGTCCAGGGCGGCCACCCCACCCCTCACCTCGCTGGCGTTCACGGACGCATCCAGGCCGTGCTGGAGCGCAAGGGACAGGTCATCCTCTATGGTCCACTGGGCACGGGGAAGACCCACCTCGCCGAGCAGACGGTGCGGGAGCTGTCCGCGCACGCGGCCTTCGGAGCGCCCTTCGCGGCCCTCGACGCCGAACAGCAGGACGTCATCACCAAGGGGACGGAGGAAGAGGGCCCCCTGGTACGCATGTGCTGCTTCCACCCCTCCTATGGCTATGAGGAGTTCCTCGAGGGCTACCGGCCTCGGGACGACGGCTCGGGTGGACCGATGCGCTTCGTGCTGCGCGATGGCATCTTCAAACGGCTGTGTCTGGATGCACGGCGCCGACCCTACCTGCGCTTCTACCTCATCATCGATGAGATCAACCGGGGCGACATCCCGCGCATCATGGGCGAGCTGCTCACGGTGATGGAGAGGAGCAAGCGGGGCAAGTCCATCCTCCTGCCGATGAGCGGTGCTCCGTTCCTGGTGCCGGAGAACGTCTACCTCGTGGGCACGATGAACACGGCGGACCGTTCCATCGCGCTGCTCGACACGGCGTTGCGGCGCCGGTTCGGCTTCCTGGAGTTGATGCCGGACATCACGCGGCTCGGCAAGGCCATGGTGGAGGGCATTCCGCTCGGCCCCTGGCTGAAGGCGCTCAACGCGCGCATCTGCGAGCACGTCGGGCGCGACGGACGCAACCTCCAGGTCGGCCATGCCTACCTCATGGAGCGCGGAGAGCCCCTCGCCGACTTCCCCCGGTTCTCTCGCGTGGTGCAGGAGGATCTCATCCCGCTGCTGGAGGAGTACTGCTACGAGGACTGGGCCGCCCTGGAGAAGATCCTGGGAAGCAGCCTGGTGAGCCGCAAGGAGCAGCGGGTGCGCCACGAGCTGTTCGACCCGGAGCGGCAGTTGGATCTGATCCAGGCGCTGCTCGCTCCGAGCCCGGAGATCGGCTCGTCGGCACCGGTCATCGCCTCGGAGGCGAGCGCCCGGGCCCTCACCGAGGACGACGCCGGCACGGAGCCCGGCGCGCCATGATCCCCGCCGAGCTCTCGGAATGGCGGAGCTGGCCACCGGAGGGCGCTTCACGCGGGGCACCCCTCCACCTGGATGACGACCCCGAGGTGCACAGGTTGGCCGAGTACCTCGATCGGGAGCGCATGCTCCGGGTGCGAGACCTCAGGACGGGTCTGCGCCTCGAGGCGACGTCCTACGTCGGAACCCTCCGGCTCGGGAGCCTGCCCGTCATCATCCGCCCCAAGCTGGGAGGCGCGCGGCTCCTGTCGCTGCTGCGCTACGCCTACGGGTTGCGCGACCTCGAGCTCTTCCCGGGGTTCGAGCAGGAGACCTCCCGGCTGGCGTTCCAGGATCTCCTCATCCACCAGCTCGAAGCGGAGACCCGGGAACTCGTCCACCGGGGCCTGCATCGCGGGTACGTGCGTCGAGAGGAGGAACTCGCGAGCCCCCGGGGAAGGATCGACCTGGGCTGGTGGATGCGGCACGCCGGCTCGGGCCGGGCGTCGCTGCGCTGCGCGCACCATCCCCGGCTGGAGGATCACCCGCTCAACCGGGTGCTGCGTGCCGGGCTCCTGCTGGCCTTGACGCTCACGAACGACGTCGGGCTGAGGACCCGGCTCCACCGGCTCGAGGCCCTGCTGCCGGGCGTTCAGCGGGTGGTGCTGTATCCAGAGTTCCTGGAGCGGCGCATCCGCGAGACCGACCGGATGACGGCCGCCTACCGGCCGGCACTGTCCCTCATCCAGGTGCTGCTCGACGCGCGAGGGACGATTCAGGAGGAGTCCTCACGCGCGGTGGAGCTTCCGGGGTTCCTCTTCGACATGAACCGCTTCTTCCAGGCGCTCCTGTCGCGGTTCTTGAAGGAGAACCTGCGAGAGTACACCGTGCGCGACGAGTTCCGGCTCGTGGGGATGATGGCCTACGCCGCGACCCACAATCCCCGGAGGCGGCAGGCGCCCACGCCAAGACCCGACTTCGCCATCCTGCGGGGGCAGCGGGTGCTCACCCTGCTCGATGCGAAATACCGCGACCTGTGGGAGACGCAGCTCCCACGGGACATGCTCTACCAGCTCGCCATCTACGCGCTGAGCCAGGGCTCCACGGGGAGCGCGGCCATCCTCTACCCGACCCTGGCCCCGGAGGCCCGGGAGCAGATCATCGAGATCAACGATGTCGTCCAGGGAAACCGCGAGGCCACGGTGGTACTCAGACCAGTCCACCTCCCCACCCTGGCGGACCTGGTACACCCACGAGAGGGCGTGGACACCGGGCGCGAACGGGAAGCTTTCGCACACCGGCTGGCGCTGGGCGAGCCGGGCGCGGTTTGATGGAAGACACCTTCGCGGGCGGCGGGCCAACAGTTGTCATTCATGAGCGTCGGCGAATCAACCGGGCTCGGGAGGTGGAATTGACGGCCTCGGATGATGAGTGATTGAGGTGGAGGGCGAGACTCGTGTGACGCGGGTCGCGGAAGTGGGGGGGACACACATGACGAAGCAACACAAGGATTCTCCGCCGCGGGAATCAGCCGTGGGCCACGCCCAGGCCACACCCGAGGAGATGAACCCGCAGGAACTGACCAGCCGCCGCGGCTTCCTGGGCGGAATGGGAAGCGCGGCGTTGGCCGCCCTGGCGGCGGGCGCCCCTCCGGTGGACGACTCCTCCCTCGATCTGCTCGAGGACCCCACGCGCCCGGAAACGCGCAGGGCCCAGATCCGGCGCATCCGGTCCTACCAACTGCGCCAGCAGGCCGCCCTCAACGAGTTCAAGCGGGGCATCTTCCCCAAGCGGACCAACGGGGATGAAGAGCGCTACCCCCATCGCATTGGCAATTACTCCAAGGGCCTGCCCCACAACGAACTGGGCGAGGTGGACCCCAATGCCTACGACGCCATGCTGCGCGCGCTCGCCACGGGCCGCTTCGAGGACTTCGAGGCCCTGCCCCTGGGAGGCCGGCTGAAGCTGACCAATCCCCTGGGCGGCCTGACGTACGATCTGGTGGGACCGGATGCCGCCGCCGTGCGTCTGGGCACGCCCCCCGCCCTGGCCAGTCCCGAGGCGGCCGCACAAGTGGCGGAGTTGTATTGGATGGCGCTCTGCCGCGACATCCCCTTCACCGACTACGCCAGCGATCCCACCATCGCCGCGGCCATCGAGGACCTCAAACGATACTCCGGCTACCTGGGACCCAAGCCCATCACCCCGCAGACGATCTTCCGCATGGACAGCCCCGGAGTCCTGGAGGGGCCCATGGTCTCCCAGTTCCTGCTGCGGCCCTGGACGTACGATGGCATCCCCATCGAGCCCCGGCTCCAGGTCCCGCTGCCCGTGACCACCGGAGAGGGCATCGACTTCCTGACGTCGTATGACGAGTGGCTGGCGGCCCAGCGCGGCTTCCCCGAGGGGACGGCCATCACCCCTCCGCGCATGGATCCGGTGCTCCGGTACATCCACGATCTGCGCTCCCTGGGCCAGAACGCCGGCGTGGACCTGCACTACACGCCCTACCTCCGGGCGGCCCTCATCCTGCTGAGCCTGGGCGATGCGGCCCTGAGCGACCGCAATCCCTACAAGGCGAGCAGGACGCAGAGCGGGTTCGCCAGCTTCGGACCGTCCCACCTGCTCCAACTGCTGGGCTGCCTCACCCGGCTCAGCCACCACGGCTTCTATGGCAAGTGGTACATCCACCGCTACCTGCGGCCGGATGCCTTTGGCGGGCGAGTCCACAACCGCCGCAGGGGGGCCGCGGACTACCCCATCCACCCGGAGCTGCTGGAGTCGCCCGTGCTCGAGCGCATCCAGGCCTACAACGAGCTGGTCAACAAGCGGCGGGGGTTGAATGACGGCCAGGGCTCGTTCCTGCTGCCCGTCATGATGCCCATCGGCTCGCCCACGGATCCCTCCCACCCAGGGGGACACGGCTACACCGCGGGCTCCCGCTCCGCCCTCCTCAAGGCCTGGTTCAAGGAGGACTTCGTCATCCCCAACCCCGTCAAACCCAACCGCGATGGCACCGGGCTCGAGCCCTACGTGCCCGGTGTGGACGGCCCCCCCCTCACCGTGGCCGGGGAACTCAACAAACTCGCCCACAACACCGCGATGGGGCGGGATGCGTACGGCATCCACTACCGGAACGACGATCTCGACGGCTTCCGTCTGGGCGAGGACGTGCTCATCCGCTTCCTCCAGGAGGAGCGCCCCACCTACCCCGAGTCGGTCTTCCAGGGGTTCGCCTTCACCCGGCTGGATGGGACGCTCGTCGAGCTGTGACCGAGTGGTCGCCAGACAATGACAGACACCACCCGGCCCTCAGTGAAGCAGGGGGCCGCTCAGCCGTGAAGAGCCGCGGGGCAGCTCCACCGTGAAGGCCGAGCCGACGCCGGGCGTGCTGTTCACGGAGATGGCGCCCCCCAGCCTGTGGACGATCTCCCGGACGATCCACAGGCCCAGCCCGAAACCGCTGTAGTTCTGCTCGGAGACGGCGCGCTCGAAGCGCTCGAAGATGCGCTCCTGGTCTCCCGGCGCGATGCCGATGCCCTCGTCGCGCACGGTGAGCCACGCATGCGCCTCGTCCGCCTTCAGCTCCAGCGCGATGGGGCGGCCCCGCCCATACTTGATGGCATTGGTCAGCAGGTTGATGACCACCTGCTCCAGCCGCAACCGGTTCCACCGCCCCACCACGGGAGCGTCCACCCCGGAGAGCACCAGCCGGATGCCCGGGCTCGCCAGTTCCTCGCGGAAGCTCGCCGCCACGTCGCGCACCAGCTCGGCCAGGTCCACGTCCTCGAGCGGGAAGGACAGGTGCCCCTGGGCGATCCGGGAGATGTCCAACAGCTCGTCCACCAGATGGCCCAACCGATCCACCTGCCGGGTGATGACCCGCGCCTTGCGCGCGACCAGCTCCGGCGTGAGCGGCCGTTGCGGATGGCTCGCGTCACGCAGCAACATCCGCGCCTGCAACCCCAGCGCCGTCAGGGGCGTGCGCAGCTCGTGCGAGGCGATGGAGAGGAACTTGTCCCTCAGCAGCGTGGCCTCGCGGGACTCCGCGTAGAGCCGGGCATTCTCCACCGCCAGCGCCATGCGGCGCACCACATCCTCGGCCAGCGACACCTCGATCTCTCCCAGGGGATGCTCGGGTGCCAGGGAGAAGCTCACGGCGCCCAGCACCCGGCTGTGACTCGTCAACGGCAGCCGGAGCGAGGCGCCTTCGGGCCCGGTGATGCGGACATGCCCCGCGACCGGATGTACATCCATCCGCTCGGGTGTGAGCAGGGCGGAGGGCTCGGGCAGGGCGCGCAGCCGTGCCTCCTCTCGTGGATCCACATGCGCCACCGCCACCCGGCGCAGCCGGCCCTGTGCCTCGAGCAACTCCACCGAGCAGCCATCCGCCACCAGAGGGACAACCAGGCGCACGGCCCGGGCGAGCACGGCCTGGAGATCGAACCCCTCGGCGAGCACGGCGCTCAGCTCGGCCAGCAGGGCGAAGCGCTGGCGCGCCGCCTCCGCCTCGGCGCCAGCCACTCGCGCCGATTGGGCCCGCACCTCCAGCTCCCGGACGGCGCGCAGCTCGATCTCCTTCATCACCGAGACGGATAGCTCCTCGAGGACGTACAGGTTCTCCTCCGTCCAGACGCGCGGCTGGGTGTCGATGACACACAGGGTGCCGAGCGTCTCTCCCTGGGAGGCGGTGAGGGGCATGCCGAGGTAGGCCACCACCCCGAGCTGATCGACGGCGAGGTTGTCTCGGAGCACGGGGTGCAGGCGCGCGTCCTCGACGACGAGGGGCTTTCCGGTGGCCACCACGTGCATGCAGAAGGAGTGGGTCAGGGGCGTCTGGCGCAGGTCGCACCAGGGAGGGGGCAGGCCCACGCAGCTCTTGAAGAACTGGCGCTTGCCGTCCACCAGGGAGACGAGCCCCACGGGGGCCTCGAGCACCCGGGTCGCCAGCCGCGACAGCCGGTCGAATGCCTCCTCGGCGGGAGAGTCCATCAGGGCCGTACGGCGCAGCGCTTCCAGCCGGCTCTCCCGGCGGAGGATCTGCTGGAACTCCCGCGGCGCGTCTTCCGCCCCGGAGCTGTCGTCCTGCCCGGAAGACTCCACCCGGCCCCCCTGTATTTGCTCCTCCATCGACGCAGCCCCTTCTGAGAGGGGGAACAACACCCGTCTGGGAGGGATTGCGGGCAGAGGGAGGGTGGAGCGCACGAGCCCCCCGCCGCGGGCGACGCTCGTGAGGCCGACGCGTCAGGGCAGGCGTCCGTGGGTGATGTGTCGAAGGGTGAGCAACAGGCTCCGATGCTCGTGCTCCGCCGTCGGGTGGACTCCCTTTTGGGTATTGTTGGGACTCTACCTGAGAGTGAGTGGTCATGAAGATTTCGACGAGGCTCGTCCTATTCGCAACGGTGGTGCTCGGTGGTGCGGTGGGTTGCATCGACTTCGACAAATCCGCCGTGGAGTTCTGCGCGCGCAATCCCACGCGGTGTGCTGAACCCATAGCACCTGAGATCGTGCGCTCTACCCAGTCAGCGGCCTCCGTCCGGGCGGGGGAGACCGTCACCCTGCACGTCACCGCGGTGGACGCCCAGAACCTCACGCTCCACTTCTCCTGGACGAGCAACATCGGCACACTGGGAAGCCCCGCGGACACCGCCACGGAGAGCGAGGTCGTCTGGACCGCTCCCTCGTGTGTCCCCAGCGGGGTGACGCCCACCGTCACGGCGACCGTCCAGAATGCCCTGGGCCTCTCCGCTTCGGCCAGCTTCGTCCTCTCCTCCTCGCCAACCTGCATCGCGCCCGCCGTGGCGGTGGGGACTCAGCACACGCTGCTGCTCCGCCCGGATGGCACGGTGTGGGCGTGGGGGCCCAACGATTACGGCCAACTCGGCGACGGGACGACCACGAATCGCCCAGTACCCGTGCAGGTGGGCGGGTTGAGTGGTATCAGGGCGGTGGCGGCGAGCAGCGACCACTCGCTGGCAGTGCGAGATGACGGTACGGTGTGGGCCTGGGGAATCAACAGTTCCGGCCAACTCGGCGATGGGACGACCAACGACCGTCTGACACCGGTACAGGTGGCTGGCCTGAGCAGTATCAAGAGGGTGGCCGCTGGTGACGGCTACTCCCTGGCAGTGCATGGTGACGGTACGGTGTGGGCCTGGGGAATCAACAGTTCCGGCCAACTCGGCGATGGGACGACCACTGACCGTCTGACACCGGGACGGGTCAAGGGACTCAGCGAAGTGGTCGAAGTATCCGCCGCAAAATACAGCCTCCTTGGTTCCGCCCATGTTCTGGCGGTGCGTGGTGACGGCACGGTGTGGGCTTGGGGCAACAACGGTTCTGGCCAACTCGGCGATGGGACGACCACTGATCGTTTGACGCCAGTACAGGTGAGCGAGCTTGATGGTGTGAAAGCCATAGCCGTGGGGAACAGTTTCCCACTCTCCAATTCAAACGGGAGTTATTCACTAGCGGTACGTGGTGATGGCACGGTGTGGGCGTGGGGGAGCAACTCCACTGGACAGCTAGGTGATGGGACCACCATTAGCCGCTCGCGTCCGGCCCAGGTGAATGCGCTGAGTGGCATCACGGCGGTGTCCGCGAGTAGCGACCATGCACTGGCCATGCGCGATGACGGCACAGTGTGGTCCTGGGGGAAAAACACAAACGGAAAGCTCGGCGATGAGACGACGGCTCATCGTTTGATTCCGGTGCAGGTGCATGGACTCAGTGGAGTGAGGTCCGTGGCCGCAGGCGAATCCCACTCCGTGTCAGTACGGGAGGATGGGAAAGCCTGGGCCTGGGGTTACCGTGGAATGGGCCTGCTCGGTGATGGGGCGATGTTCTTGAGCTTCGTCCCTGTTCAAACGATGGGCCTGACCGCCACAGCGCAAATCGCTTCTCACGGCAACCGTTCCCTCGCGGTGAAAGAGGACAACACTTTATGGGTCTGGGGGTCCAGCAGCCTCGGAGACCTGGGTGATGGGTCGACGGGTGCTCACCCGGTTCCCTCGTCAATCCTCGACGATGTGAAAGCCGTTGCCGCGGGCAATGATTACTCCCTGGCAGTGCGCAATAACGGATCACTATGGGCCTGGGGTAGTAACAGTATCGGCCAGTTGGGAGATGGATCGACCACCAACCGCCTGACTCCGGTACCAGTGAATGGTCTTGAAAACGTGGTGGGCGCAGCTGCCAGCTTCAGCGTTTCCCTGGCGCTGCGGAGTGATGGCACCGTGTGGGCCTGGGGTCTCAACAGTGTCGGCCAATTGGGAGATGGATCGACCATCAATCGCTCGACACCTGGGCCAGTGGGCGGGCTGGTCCACATCGTGGGGGTGGCCACCAGTGGAGGCCATTCCCTGGCATTGCGAAATGATGGCACCGTGTGGGCCTGGGGTGGCAATCACGATGGCCAACTCGGGGACGGGACGACAACCAACCAACCGAAGCCGGTGCAGGTGAGTGGTCTCAGTGGCGTGAAGGCCGTGGCCGCGGCGATTGTTTCCTCAGCGGTCGTGCGAGATAACGGCACGGTGTGGGCCTGGGGCGACAACTACAGCGGACAGTTGGGAGATGGAACGACCACTGATCGCCTGACTCCCGTGCTGGTGAGCGGGCTCAGCGGCGTGAAGGCGCTGGCTTCCGGCAACCACCACTTTCTGGCGCTGCGCAATGACGGCACGGTGTGGGCCTGGGGGGACAACTATTACAGCCAACTCGGTGATGGGACGAGGACTCAGCGCTCGACGCCGGTGCAGGTGCGGGGACTCAGCGACGTGAAACTCATCGCCGCTGGCGAGAACCACTCCATGGCGGTCCGTAAGGATGGCACGGTGTGGACGTGGGGTCTCAACACTTCCGGCCAGCTGGGAAATGGCCTCCTGGATTTCAGTGCCCTGCCCGTGCCCTGCACGCGTCCCTGAGTTCCGCCAACACGTGGCGCGAGAGCCACGCCCCGTGCGCTGGCTCTTTCACCAGTGCCGACCCCCTCCCCCACACCCGCGTGGGAAAGGGGGCGGATGCGAGTCCTCGCTCTCAATACAACGAGGAGCGAACGGCGGTGGTCACGTACGTGGAGGGTTGAGTGCCCAACTGGCCAACGTCGTTGTTCCCCCAGGCCCACAGGGAGCCGTCGGAGCGCACCGCCAGCGACAGGTTCAGGGTCACGTCCACGGCCACCACCCCACTCATCCCCGGCACCCGCACCGGCAGGGCGTGATGCGTCAAGGTGCCATCGCCCAACTGGCCTTCGAAGTTGAAGCCCCAGGCCCACAGGAAGCCATCGGACCCCACCGCCATCGAGTGGCTCTGGCCAGCGGCCAGGGTGCTCGCCCTGACGGGCCCCTGCACCCGCACCGGCACCGCCCGGGAGGTCGTGGACCCATCCCCCAACTGGCCCGCGAAGTTGGTGCCCCAGGCCCACAAGGAGCCATCGGCCCGCATCGCCATCGAGTAGTTATAACCCGCCGACAGGAGCGCGACCGTGCCCGGCGCGTTCACCCGCAGCGGCACCAGGCGGCGGGTCGTGGTCCCATCCCCGAGCTCGCTGTCGGTGTTGTTGCCCCAGGCCCACACGGTGCCATCGGCGCGCACCGCCAGCGAGTGACCGAAGTCGGCTGCCACGGACACCATCCCGCTCAGCCCCGGCACCTGCACCGGCGAGTAGCGGCGGGCCGAGATGCCCTCGAAGCCATCTCCGAGCTGGCCGTAGTCGTTGAAGCCCCAGCCCCACACGGTGCCATCGGCGCGCACCGCCAACGCGTGCATGCTGCCCGCGGCCACGGCCACCACCTCGCTCAGCTCCCGCACATGCAACGGCACGGAGCTGGCGTCCGTGGAGCCATGCCCGAGCTGGCCGTAGGCGTTGTCGCCCCAGGACCACACGCTGCCGTCGTAGCGCACCGCCAGCGAGAAGGAGGAGCCCGCGGCCACGGCCACCACCCCGCTCAGCTCCGGCACCTGCCTCGGCACCCAGCGGCTGTGCCGGGTCCCATCTCCCAGTTGGCCGGAGGCATTGTCACCCCAGGCCCACACGGTGCCATCGGAGAGCAGCGCCAACACATGGCCACCTCCCGCCGCCACGGACACCACCCCGCTCAGCCCAGGCACCCGCCCTGGCGTGGGGTAGCGGGTCAGGGTGCCATCTCCCCGCTGACCGTCGAGGTTGGAGCCCCAGGCCCACAGGGTGCCGTCGGAGTTCACCACCAGCGAGTGGCGATAACCCGCGGCCACGGCCACGGCCCCACTCACCCCCAGCACCTGCACGGGTGAGGCGGCATGGGCCCTGGAGCCCCCGCCCAACTGGCCATAGGCGTTGTTGCCCCAGGCCCACACGGTGCCGTCGGAGCGCACCACCAGCGAGTGGTAGAAGCCCGCGGAGACGGCCACCACCCCACCCAGCCCCGGCACCTGCTTCGGCAGCCAGCGGGAGTTGCCCTCCAGCTTGCCATCCCCGAGCTGGCCGTAGAGGTTGTCACCCCAGGCCCACACGGTGCCGTCGTAGCGCACCGCCAGCGAGTGGTACTGGCCCGCGGCCACGGCCACCACCCCGCTCACGTCCTCCACCCGCCAGGGCACGGGGTAGGCCGCCTCGGGGGCGCCCCCCAACTGGCCGGAGGCGTTGTTGCCCCAGGCCCAGACAGAGCCGTCGGAGCGCACCGCCAGCGAGTGATTCCCCCCCGCGGCCACGGACACCACCCCGCTCAGCCCCGTCACCTGCACCGGCACGGCCCGGTCGTCGCGAGTGCCATCCCCGAGCTGGCCGGAGGTGTTGCGGCCCCAGGCCCAGACAGAGCCGTCGGAGCGCACCGCCAGAGAGTGGGTATCGCCCGCGACCACGGACACCACCCCGCTCAGCCCCGTCACCTGCACCGGCACGGTCCGGTTGTCCCGGGTGTCGTCCCCGAGCTGGCCATAGGCGTTGTTGCCCCAGGCCCACACGGTGCCGTCGTAGCGCAGCGCCAGCGAATGGCCATGGCCCGCGGCCACGGCCGCCACCCCACTCAACCCCTGCACTTGAACGGGGGTCCGGCGAGACAGCGTGGTCCCATCTCCCAACTGGCCATGGCCATTGCCGCCCGTCGTCCAAACCGTGCCATCCGGGCGCACCGCCAGGGAATGAGCTGTTCCCGCGGCGAGGCGGGCACGAGCCCGCGTGGCCCACAGGGAAGAGCCTCGTACCGCCTCCCCTTCGTCTGGCACTCCGCCCGGCCCCGTCTGCCCACAGCCCCCCCACAAGACTCCGAGCCAGACGCCCAACAGCCTGACCAGCCACCACCTCGCGCTGCTTTGCATTCCGCGACTCCTGGTTCCACGGGGTTTGAAAGGAGTTCTCCCATAGATGACCCAGGAGGCGGAGCAACACAAACCATCCACTCCATTGCTCATTTCGATTTCCGAGCAATCGAGCCATTCAGCCCCTTTGAGAATCCAATTTGTAGGAACTCAAGAAAGGGAATCTTCGTGGATGCTCATGACGAAAGCATGGGCAATCAGGGCTCCAGGGCGAGCACCGCCAGCACGTGCTCCCCCTGGGGCCCGCCCGCTCACGGCAACAGCGGCACGCGCCACAGCTCGGCACCGTGGGTGCCATCATCCGCGCTGAAGACAATGGCATCGCCGCTGCGGGTGAGCTCGCGGGGGGCCGAGGAACGGGCCCCCGGGGCGATGTCCGCCACCATGCGGGTGCCGGACGCGGTGCCATCCGTCACCCACGGCTCCGAGCCGTGCACCCCATCCTTGGCGCGGAAGAACAAAAGGCCCTCGGGCAGCCCGAGCAGGGGAGTCGGCTCCACGCCCCCCGACGAAAGCCGGCGTCGGCCCCGTGTCTCCAGACGCCAACGATCCTGACCCGGGGGGCAGCCTGCCCCCACCACGGTGCGTCCCTCTGTTCTGGGCCCGAAAACGTCTCTTGAGCAGTCATGCCCTGCATCCACGGGGTTGCTTCACCATGTAGGGGCAGGACCGCATATTGGCCCCCTCTGACTGGCGAGCGCCGGCGGAGGGAGGAAAGCCGTCATGCGGTTCTATCGAGACAGATTCGCGTTCGTCGCGTTGGTCACCTTTCTGCTGGTCGGGGCCAACGTGCCTGCCGCCCCGCCCCGGCCCCCGGGCCCGATGAACCCGGAAAGCATCGTCCAGCCATTCATCATCACCTTCGATCGCCACGAGGTCCAGGTGATCGCCTTGCTCGCCAATCACCCTGTCTACGATGCCATCGAGGTGATGGTGACCCGGCGGACCGGGCGGCCTCCCCTGCTTCGAGCCATCATCACGCAGCTCGATGGTGTTCAGATCGACTTCATCAACGACGAGGAGATGGCGCGGGAGCGCGCCGCGGTGTTGACCAACCGGCGGACGCTCTACCGGCCCATGCAGTACGAGGAGGGAGAGCGCAACGGTCTACCCACGATGCGGCTGCGCTTCACCTCTCATGAGGGCGAGAGGATCCTTCTCTCGTTCGAGGCCTTCTCGCCCCCCACCCCCGAGCAGGGTGGGTTCATCAATCCTGGAAATCACTCGGAGGACTCCTCCCTTCCCATGATGTGGGCGAATACCAGCGCCTTCGCCCATCCCAGCAGTCAGGTGACCGTGGACGGCATCTCCTATCAGCTCCGCCCCGCCCCCCAGCCGGGAGCACTCCTCTTCATCTACTCGGAAGACTTCCTGATCGGCGTCATCCGCGAGGGAGAGCTGGGGCTGTGGCTGGCCTGGGCCCCCAAGCGCGTCGCGGTGGGCGAGCGCTGGCTGTATTGGGACAACCTGCGCAACCTGCACCAGTACGAGATCATCGGCATGGAGGGGGACGTGCTCACCCTCCACAAGACGACCACGTCGTCGTTCCTCGCGGAGGAAATCCTCACGGTCCAACGCGTGGAGGGGAAATTCCTGCTGCGTTCCGTCCGGAACACAGGCCGTCTCGGCAGACGGCAGGACGTCCCTCCCGCCTCCCAGGGCTTCACCCTCCGCATGTCCACCGAGGAGGGCTTTTCGTTGTCCACGGACGAGCACGAGAACCTCGTGACGGGGAGCGCATCCTGGAAGGTGAGCGGCAACACGACGACGCGGATGCTTCACCCCATGGACCCGCCCTGGACGCAGAGCCGCACGGTGCGAGCCAGCGTCACCAGGTATGGGCCCTGGCATCGCACCGAGAACACGGTGGGCGAGCACTGAGCGGCCCGCGCCGCTCGCGCTCGGCTCACTTCTTCACGAAGAAGTTGGAAAGAGCCTTCGAGACGGTCCTCTGGGCCAGCCGCTACGTCATGGTGGGAGGGGACGTGTTCAGCACCTTGATGGCGCTGGGGGCCTGGCCGCGAGTCACTTCTCCAGGTGGTAGTCGCCTGGCTCGAGCTGGCGGGTGCGCCACCGGAACTCCACGGTGGACCCCGGCCACAGCGTGGTGTTCTTGCCCGTGCGCGTCTTGTACCAGCTCGCGCACCCGCCCGTGCTCCACACCGTGCGGCCCAGCCGCTCGAGCAGCCGCTGGTTGAAGCGCGCCTGGGCGCTCTCGCGCACCTCGAGGGTCTCGAAGCCCCCGCGCCGCAGGGTCTGGATACAGTCCAGGACGTATTGGACCTGGGACTCGATCATGAAGACCATCGAGCTGTGCCCCAGGAGCGTGTTCGGACCCACGAGGAAGAAGAAGTTGGGCACTCCCGCCACGGTCGTCCCGAGGTAGGCCTCGGCGCTCGTGCGCCAGGCCTCCTCCAGCCGCAGCCCGCCCCGTCCCTGGATGGGGAACGGGGAGACGGCCTCGGCGGCCTGGAATCCCGTGGCGAGGATGAGGGTGTCCACGGGGCGCGCCTTCCCATCCGCCGTGAGCAGGCCGTCGCGGGTGACCGTCTGGATGGGCTCGGTCACCAGTTCCACGTTGGGCCGGAGCAAGGCGGGGTAGTAGTCGTCCGACAGGAGGACGCGCTTGCAGCCCATGGCGTAGTTCGGGGTGAGCTTCGCCCGCAGCCCAGCGTCGGGAATGCTCCGCGCGAGCCACCGGAGCGCCCGCCACTCGAAGAGCCTGGCGAGGGGGAGCCGCGAGAAGAAGAGGGGCAGCCGGCCCTCGTATTTCCAGTAGATGATCTGCCGGTGGAGCCACTGCATGGCGGGCAGGGCCGCGTAGAGCTTGCGCTCCCGAGGACCGAGGAGCCGGTCCTCCTTGGGGAGCACCCACGGAGGGGTGCGCTGGAAGAGGTGGAGCTGCTTCACGCGCGGGGCGATCCGGGGGACGATCTGGGTGGCCGACGCGCCCGTGCCGATGATGGCCACCGTCTTCCCCTCGAGCGCATGGCCAGGGTCCCACCGCGCCGAGTGGAAGAGCTTGCCCTGGAAGTTCGCCAGGCCCGGTATCTCGGGGAGGGAGGGACGACTCAGCGCGCCACAGCCGGAGATGACGAGGTGGGCCCGGACCTCTTCTCCCTCGCCGATCGTGAGGACCCACTCCGAGGCGTCCTCGTCGAAGCGGGCCGAGCGCACCGGCGAGTTGAAGCGGATGTGTGGCCGCAGCCCGTACTTGTCCGTGCAGTGCTCGAGGTAGTCGAGGATCTCCGCCTGGGGAGCGAAGTGGCGGGTCCACCGGGGATTGGGCTCGAAGGAGAACGAGTACAGGTGGGACGGGACGTCGCACGCGGCCCCCGGGTACGAGTTGTCACGCCAGGTGCCGCCGATCCTCTCGGCTTGCTCGTAGAGGGTGAACGAGTCGAGGCCCGCCTGCTTGAGGCGAATGGCCATGCCCAGACCCGCGAATCCGGTCCCGATGATGGCGATGCTTGGTTTCTGGGTGTGCTTCATCCTGAGTACCCCTGGCTCATCCGACGCCTCGTTGACATGGACCTGTTCTGGCTGCGAAGCAAGGCCGTCCGCTTTTCCGCCTGGAGCCACCGCTGTCCACATCGAAACCCATGCGCCCATTCCTTCCGGATCTGACGCGCCCCGGAACCGCCCGCTTCGTCTACGTGAGCGCGGCCGCCATGGTACTCATGCACCTGGCCATCTGGAGATGGATCGCGTTCCGGCGCCATCAGCCGTTCGGGCACCTGCTCACCTACTGGGACGCGAACTACTACACGGCCATTGCCCGCGATGGGTACAGCGGCGCCCTCTTCGCCTTCTACCCGGCGTATCCGCTCACGGTCGGGGCGCTCGCGAAGCTCCTGGGCGTCACCGGGATCCAATGGTTGGGCGCGGCGTTCTCCACCGTGATGTTCGCCGTGTTCGTCGTCGTCTGTGTCCGGGTTTCCCAACGGGATGATGTTCCGGAGCGGCTGACGCCGGACACCCGGCTGGGGTGGCTCTTCTTCCTCTTCTCGCCCGCGAGCTACATCTTCCACTCGCACCACACCGAGGCGCTGTTCCTGCTGCTGTCGTTCCTCTCGTTCTTCTTCAGCGGGACGAGGCGGCCGGGAGGGGGTGGGCTCTTCGGCGCGCTCTCCGCCCTGACGCGCAACCAGGGCGTCTTCGTGGGAGGGATGACCGCGCTGCTGGCGGCCTGGGTGGAGACGACGCCCGCCCGCCGCATCCGCGCGCTCCTCATCGCCGGACTCCTCAGCCTGCTCGGGGTGCTGGGCTTCCTCACGTTCCAGACCCTCGTCGCGGGCTCGCCCTTCGCCTTCATGCAGGCCCAGCAGGGATGGGCGCATGTGGACTCGCTCGGTGGCGCGCTGAAGACGCTCGTCTTCGGCAACGCCTGGCAGAGCAGGGACCCCTACAACGTGCTCTGGTATGTCACGTGGTGGGTCTTCCTCGTGGGGGCGGTGCGGCTCGCCCGCTGGCAACCCGCCCTGGGCCTCTATGCGACGCTCTGCCTGCTGGTCCAACTGCTCCAGGGGGAGTTCGTCAATACCTTCCGGTTCGCCGCCCCGCTCTTCCCGCTGTTGTTCTTCCTCGGAGACGGCTGCGCGCGCCGTCCCCGCTGGTTCCAGTTCGGCGTGCTGCTGGTCCTGGTGCTGCTCAACGTGGCCACCGCGCGGCACTACGGCCTGGGCGAGTGGGCCTATTGAGCGCCACGGCCGTCCGGGCCCGGACGCGAGCCGTCAGGCCGGGCTGTTCGAACTGGAGACCACGGGCTCGGCGGGGCGCGGCTTCGTGCGCCAGTCGAAGTGCTCCTTCCACACGAGGAAGCGGCTCTCGAAGTAGCGGTGGCTGAGCCCCGCCAGGAGGACGGAGACACCCAGTCCGAGCACGAAGGTGACGAACACCACCATCCCGGACCCCAGCGAGGACTCGAGCAGCGAGGTGAACGGCCGGGGCATCGCCCGCCGCACGAGGTTGAAGACGAGCATGTGCAGCAGGTAGACGCCGTAGCTGACCGTGCCCACGTAGCGCACCCAGGACAGCCTCAGCACGGGCATCAACGCGTGATCCGGGCGGATGCAGGTGGCGACCACCAGGGCGGTGAAGAGCAACGAGAACAGCGCCTTGGGGGTGGAGTCCCAGAAGAACGCGCCGGCCACGAGCAGCATCGCCAGCGGGGCGCTCCACGCCTGGCCCAGCACCCGGTAGAGCCAGGCGAAGCCCCGGGGCGAGTGGGCCAGGAGGGCCGCCAGGCAGCCCATGCTGATGGAGGGCTGGAAGCTGGTGAGGATGCGCCCCCAGAGCACGTGCGTGTCGATGTAGCCCGCCTTCACGGCCAGGGGCGCCAGGAGGGACAGCGCGAGCACCCCGGACATGAAGACGAGCGCGCCCGCGCCCCTGGCGTAGCGAATCACCGGGGGCCACAGCAGGTAGAACTGCTCCTCGGCGGCCAGCGACCAGGCGAAGTAGAAGATGACGCGGCCCTCGAGCGAGACGAACCAGTTGGAGGTGTAGGTGAGGAAGGCGGGCAGGTTGTCGAGGAAATCCCCCCGTGCCTGCACGTCCTTCTCGAGGAAGACGACCAGCAGGGTGTAGAGCCCGAGCACCGCGTAGTAGAGCGGGAAGATGCGCAGCGAGCGCCGGGCGTAGAAGCCCGTCAGCGAGATGTCTCCCCGGCTGTCGCGTTCGCGCAGCAGCAAGGTGGTGATGAGGAAGCCGCTGATGGCGAAGAACAACGAGACGCCCTGGTTGAACCGGACGAACACGCCGTGGTGGCTGCTGGCCGCGTGGTGCAGCACCACCGCCACGATGCTCAGGCAACGCAGCCCGTCCAGCCCCCCGAAGAAGCGGGAGTGGAGGAAGAGTTGGTGGGCGGATGAGGAGGACGCCATGCGCCGACAGGTAGTCAGACTTCCTGGAGCCGTTCAAGCAGGAGTTGCCTTCCCACACCTGCTCGCTCCCTCTGGAGCGCGCCCGCCGTGGCACGGGGAACTCGCGGCGGGGTCGTTCCGTCCCAGAGCTGTTTTTCCTCCCCCAGGGAACCGATACGTCACGGCTGCGTCTTGGACGCCTCCACTGCACGGCTCGGTTTCCGAATGACGGTGTCCGCTTGAACGATTCGATTCGCAGGGCGTGGTTCTCTGGCCTCTTCCGTCGTCAAACCCTTCCGCGTGTCCTCCTGACCCTGTCCTGCCTGACCCTGGCGGGCGGCGCCGCGGCCCAGCAGGGCCCCGCTCCCCAGCCCCAGGCGGATCCCCCCAAGGACGATACGCCGCGCGACATCAACCCGGCCACGACGACGGCGCCCCCTCCCGCGGCCGAGCCGGCCACGACCGCCCCAGCGCCCGTCATCAACGCCGGGCCGGGGGGCTTCACGATCTCCAGCGCGGACAAGCACTATCAGCTCAAGTTGCGCGGTGTGCTCCAGGCGGACGCGCGCTACTTCGCCGAGGGCAAGGAGCGCAACGGCAACAACACCTTCCTGCTGCGCCGGTTCCAGCCCGCCCTCGACGCCACCGTGGCGGGGCTGGTCGACGTCCGCTTCCTGCTGGATCTGGCGCCCAACGCCCAGCCCGTCCAGGACGGCTACGTGGACATCCACCCGGCGCGGGAGTTCCGGATCCGCGTGGGCAAGTTCAAGGCCCCCGTGGGCCTCGAGCGCCTGCAGCCCACCACGGCCTTGATGTTCCCCGAGTTCGCCCTGCCCACCAGCCTGGTCCCCAACCGGGAAGTGGGCATCCAGTTCTCCGGCGACATCGCCGGGGGGGTGTTGAGCTACGCGGTGGGCGCGTTCAACGGCTCGCCCGACGGTGGCGCGGCGGACCTCAACGTCGATGACAACGTGGAGCTGGAGGGCCGCCTCTTCTCGCACCCCTTCCGCAAGTCGGGGCTCGGGCTGCTCGAGGGACTGGGCCTGGGCATCGCCGGCACCGTGGGCAGCGAGTACGGCACGCTGGGCGCGACCCAGGAGCCGACGCTGCGCGCGGAAGGGCAGCAGACCTTCTTCACCTACCTCTCGGGCGCGACCACGGACGTCACGGTGCTCGCCAGCGGCCGGCATTACCGGTTCTCTCCCCAGGCCTACTACTTCTCGGGGCCGCTCGGGGTGATGGCCGAGTACGTCTCCTCCACGCAGGACGTGCGGCGCGGCGGCGAGGAGGCCCGGTTGACCAACACCGCCTGGCAGTTGTCCGCCTCGTACGTGCTGTTCGGGGGCAAGGCCTCCTACGAGGGACTCAAGCCCGAGCAGGCGCTGAGCCCCGCCGCGGGCCACTGGGGCGCCGTGGAGCTCGTGGGCCGCTACTCCGGGCTGCGCATCGACCCCAACGCCTTCCCGCTCTTCGCGGACCCGGCCCGCTCGGCGAATGGTGCCCAGTCCTGGGGCTTTGGCGCCCACTGGTACCTGAGTGACAACACCCGCATCACCTTCACGGGAGAGCGCACCGCGTTCACCGGTGGCGCGGCGGAGGGCGGCTCGCGGCCCGCCGAGTTCGTCTTCTTCAACCGCGTCCAGGTCTACTTCTAGACGCCTGGCCGCTCCTCCGGCGGAACAGGGGGCGCTCGCTCGCCCTACCCGTCCGAGCGGGCCTCCAGGAGCACCAGCGGCTCCATCTCCACGAACCGCCGCCAGTAGTCGGCGGTCGCCGGGTCATGACTGGGACGAGCCCTCACGGGCACCCACTCGAAGCAGGAGAAGCCCGCTTCTCGGAAGGCCCACTCATAGGACTCGGGGGACAGGTAGGTATTGGTGAGTTGGAAGCTCGTGCCGTCCGGGTTGAAGAAGGTCAGGGTGATGAGGCTCCCCTCGGTGCGTGGAGAGGCGGCCTGCTTGGTGAGGCCATAGGGACGGTAGTGCTCGTAGTGCCTCGGGTCACCGCGCGGGTTGTCGGCGACGCCCACGAAGCGCCCGCCCGGCGCGAGGTTGCGGTGGATGGCGCGACAGAAGTCCAGGAGTTGCTCGCGGGTGTGCGCCTGATTGAGCAGGTAACAGCCCACCACGAGGTCGAAGTCACCCAGGCGCTCGAGCCCGGCCACATCGCCCACCGCGTAGGTACACCCGAGCGGCGCGCGGCGCTCGGCCCCACGGGCCAGCTCGATCATCGCCGGGGACACGTCCACCCCGTGGACAGTGGCCGCGCCCCGCCGCTTCATCTGCCGGCTGTAGAAACCCTCACCACAGGCCAGGTCCAACACCCGCTTGCCGCGCAGCTCACCCAACCGCGCGAACAGGCTGTAGTGCTCGAGCTCGAGACGAAAGGGAATCAGCTTGGACTGCTGGTACTCCTCGGCGAGGGAGTCGTACTCGGCGGTGTGCCCCATGGGCCCTCCAGGGGAAAAGAGTCGTGATCACTCCAAGTCATACAGGAGTGCCAGCCCTTCGAAATGAAGCAACGGTTGCGGTACAAGCATATTGGACGAAGAGGCCGTTCAACAGCCCCACGCGCGGGCGTGGGAGGCAGGAGCGAGCACATGGGCGCATATAATGACTTTCACCGTCGGTCCGTGGATCAGCCCGAGACGTTCTGGGCCGAGCAGGCACGGCTCATTGACTGGGAGCGACCCTTCGACCAGGTGATGGACTTCTCACGTCCGCCCTTCACTCGCTGGTTCGTCGGGGGGCGGACCAATCTCTGTCATAACGCGGTGGACAGGCACCTGGCGGCCCGGGCGCAACAGCCCGCGCTCGTCTATGTCTCCACGGAGACCCAGGAGCAGCGCCGGTACACCTACGCACAACTGCATGCCGAGGTGAACCGGGTGGCGGCCATGCTGCGCGCGCTCGGGGTGAAGCGCGGCGATCGGGTCATCATCTACCTGCCCATGGTGCCCGAGGCGATCTTCACCCTGCTGGCGTGCACGCGGCTGGGGGCCATCCACTCGGTGGTGTTCGGAGGCTTCGCGGCGAACAGTCTCGCCACGCGCATGGATGACGCGCGAGCGGTGTTGCTGGTGACGGCGGACGCGGGCATGCGCGGCGGCAAGGTCATCCCCTACAAGCCGCTGGTGGAGGAGGCCCTGAAGCTGGCGCGGCACCCGCCCCCCCGGGTGCTGGTGCTCGACCGGGGGTTGGATCCGAACATGCCCCGCGTGCCCGAGCACGACGTGGACTTCGCCACGCTGGCGCGCGAACACGAGAGCGCGCACGTCGCGGTGGAGTGGCTCGAGTCCTCCGAACCCAGCTACATCCTCTACACCTCCGGCACCACCGGGCGCCCCAAGGGCGTGCAGCGGGACACGGGAGGTTACGCGGTGGCGCTGGCGTCCTCGATGCGCCACATCTTCACCGGCCAGCCCGGCGAGACGATGTTCACCGCGAGCGACATCGGGTGGGTGGTGGGACACTCGTACATCGTCTATGGCCCCCTGCTGGCCGGCATGACGACGGTGCTGTACGAGGGCCTGCCCATCCGCCCGGACGCGAGCATCTGGTGGAAGCTCGTGGAGGAGCATCGGGTGGACGTGATGTTCACCTCGCCCACCGCCATCCGCCTCTTGAAGCGGCAGGACGCGGCACACCTGACGCGCCATGACACGTCGAGCCTGCGCTACCTGTTCCTCGCGGGCGAGCCCCTGGACGCGCCCACCCACGAGTGGATCTCCACCGCGCTGCCCGCCACCCAGGTGTTGGACAACTACTGGCAGACGGAGACGGGCTGGCCCCTGCTCGGCCCCTGTCCGGGGGTGGAGGCCCGGCCACGCAAGTTCGGCTCACCGGGCACGGCCATCTATGGCTACCGGGTGCGGCTGCTGGACTCGCAGACGGGCGAGGAGGTGACCCAGCCCCAGCAAAAGGGCGTGCTGGTGGTGGAGCCGCCCCTGCCACCCGGGTGCCTGTCCACGGTGTGGGGTGATGACGCGCGCTTCGTGTCCACGTACTTCTCCCACTTCGACAAGCCCGTCTACAGCACCTTCGACTGGGCCACGCGCGACGAGGACGGGGACTACTTCATCCTCGGCCGGACCGACGACGTCATCAACGTGGCGGGGCACCGGCTGGGCACGCGGGAAATCGAGGAGGCCATCTGCGGGCACCCCGGCATCGCCGAGGTCGCCGTGGTGGGCGTGAAGGACTCGCTCAAGGGGCAGGTGGTGGTGGCCTTCGCGGTGCCGCGGGACGGCTCGCGGCCGCGCACGGAGGAGGGCCGCGCGGCACTCACGCGCGAGGTGATGGACACGGTGGACAAGACGCTGGGGGCCCTGGCTCGCCCCGCCCAGGTGCACCTGGTGACGCTGCTGCCCAAGACGCGCTCGGGCAAGCTGCTGCGCCGCGGCATCCAGGCCCTGGCCGAGCAGCGCGAGCCCGGCGACCTCACCACCCTGGAGGATCCCAGTGCCCTGGAGCAGATCCGCTCCGCCCTGAAGCCACGCGAATAGCCCGGGTTCATTTTCTCCGAATACGAGGAACGGGCAGCGGCGCACCGGCCAGCGCGCCGCGCCTCCTCGCCTGTCCATCCAAGGCGTCTCGGGTTAGACTGTCGCGAGGCCCCCCATGCGCATCGGACAGAAACAACCTTCGGTATCAGGGCAGGAGATGAAGGCGCGCGAGGCGGCGCCCACCGCCACCTCCCAGGCCACGCACCCCACTCCCCCAGCCGCCGCGCAGCCGCGCAAGGCCGGCGGGGAAGCCCGCTTCCAGAGCAAATTCGGCGCCCCGGTGCGACGCAATGCCTCGGCGAAAGCGAAGAACTTCGTCACGCCCCCTCCGCCAGGACATACCTCGGCCCAGGCCAGCGCGATGGGCGATGACGAGTTGAGGCAGGCCCTGGACGCGGCGCACGAGCTCATCCACGGGGGCAAGGCCAGTGGCTCCCAGGTGGACGACTGGATGGCGCGGGCGCGTGAGCTCGCGAGCGAGCACGGCAACGACTTCGACGCCGTCAAATACGCCCTGCACTCCGAGATGTTCTCCAAGACCCAGGGCACGTCGGCTCCCTCCAGCCCCGCGAACCACACGCAGGGCGACTCGGGATTGCGCACGGCCCTGAACGAGGCGTACGAGCTCGTCCACGGCGGCAAGCCCAGTGGACCCAAGGCCAAGGCCCTGATGGCCCGGGCGAAGCAACTCGCGAGCGAGGGCAACGACCTCAACGACATCAAATACACCCTGCACGCCGAGATACTCTCCGAGAAGACGGGTCAGAAAATCACACACAACAAGACCAGTGGCGACAGCTCCTACGCCCAGATGGCCTTGAAATCCCAGATTCTCAACAGCGCGATGTCCCCGGGCGGCTTCTCCTCGGGGGGGATGAGCATGGGAGATCCCCTCTCCTACGCCGTGAACAACCACGCCCGGCAGTCCATGCAGAACCAACTGTTCGGCAAGATGGCCACGGTCAAGTCGAGCGCGCCGCCCGCGCCCATGTCCAACACGAATCTGCGCCGGGCCGTGGACGATGCGCACCAGCTCGCCTTCGGCCAGAGCGCCAGCGGCACCAGCGCCAACGAGCTGATGGCGCAGGCGCAAGGGCTGGCGGGCCAGCACCACAACAACTTCAAGGTCATCCAGCTGGCCCTGCACGCCTTGATGATTGGCATGCTCACCCCGCCCGCCGGCGAGACTCCCGCGCCGCTGTCCAAGGACAAGTTGCACCAGGCGCTGGACGAGGCGCACACGCTCGTCTTCGGCAAGAGCGCCAGCGGGACCCGGGTCGACACCTGGATGGCCAAGGCGGGTGAACTGGCGAGCCAGCTCAAGAACGACTTCAACGCCGTCAAGTTCGCCCTGCACGGCTTGCTGAGCGGCAAGCCGCTCCCCGCCCCCGGAGCCAAGGCCCCACCCCCGTCCGATACGGAGCTGCGCCAGGCCCTGGACGACACGCATCAGGTCGTCTTCAAGGAGGCCGCCAACGGGCCCCATCTCAATGCCTGGATGGCCGAGGCGCGCAAGCTGGCGGGCCAGCACGACAACAACCTCGATACCGTCAAGTTCTTCCTGCACTCCCAGATGCTCGAGCTGAAGTAACCCCCGCGGGGCCGCGGCCCCGTGGGCGCTCCGGCCCCCTCAGTCCTCCAGATCGGGACGGATGGAGCCCGCCTGGGCGACTCCCGCGAAGGTGGACTGGATGCTGCCCATCAGAAACGCGCGCGACATCTCCTGGAGGGCGCGCCGCTGATCGAGCGCGGGATCCGTCTCCGCGGTGCTCCCCGTCCCCTGAGCGGAACCGGACTTCTGCTGGGCGGCGGAGACAGCCGTCGAGACGATATCGCGGCCGGAGACGAGGGGTGCATTGCCTGGCTTCGACAGGGCCGCCGCGCCGCTGGTGCTCGCCTGCACGCGCGAGAGGAAACTCGTCTCCGAGACCTGCCGTGCCGTGGACGGGGTCTGGGTGGTGGTCACGCGGGGACCGGTCGGACCGGTGATGGTGGACATGGCGCCTCCTGGGGGGAACACCTCACCTCCCTACACGGAGGACAGGTCCCTCCTCCATTATCGCCGAGACCGGCCCCGGGTTGCCTCATCCGCGCCCACGTCCACTCTTCCTCGTTCGCGATCCACGCTATGGTTGCGCCAGAAAGGCGGACATCCCATTTCCGACAAAGACGGGCGCTCGCCTCCTCCTCCAGGCGATCCCTCGAGCCACCCCGGCACGGGACGTCCGAGCCCGCAGGAGCAATCCCGGCAGCCGGGCCAGCCCCCCCCCCAACGCCGTCAAGGCTTCACGGGCAACTCCGAATTCTCATCCTCCAAGAATCCACTGATCGCGGATCCCAGGCCCAACCCGCCCCCCGCTGTCAACCAGCCCCCTCCTGGCCCTCACGGAGGCCCTCCTGGCCCTCACGGGGGCCCTCCTGGCCCTCACGGGGGCCCTCCTGGCCCTCACGGAGGCCCTCCTGGCCCTCACGGGGGTCCTCCTGGGCCTCACGGGGGTCCTCCTGGGCCTCACGGGGGCCCTCCTGGCCCTCACGGAGGCCCTCCTGGCCCTCCGCCAGCCCCTCCACGCCCTTTGCGGTTCCGCGACAGGTACAGCGAGCGGCCCAAGAAGGACCCCGTCAAGCTCCTGCCTCCGCCCAGGGTCCATGTCCCGCTGCGGCCTCGCCACGGAGGTTCGTTCTATGACGGCCCCGGAAGGAATCCAGCACCCAGCGGTCCTTCGCGGTCCGAGTCCCCTCCGGCCTACCGCCTCGGCATCGTCAAACAAGAGGAGTTCACCCACTCCTGTGGCGCGACGGGTCTGCTCTGTGCCGCGATGGAGTTGGGACGTACCGAACTCTGGAATGGCTGTCCGCTCGACACCACGCCCGGGCAAGCCGAGCCTTTGTTGTTTCAGTGCATCAATCGAGTCCCTCCTGATCGAGACCTCCAAGAGGAAGAGGAGTCATTCCCTACCGGGCTCATCGACGCGGCGCGTCGGCTGGAATTGGATGGCCACGTGCATGTGGTTCCCCCCATCGCCTCGAGCCTGGTCTCGATGTTCGGCGAGGCAATCATGGAGGAGCTGCAGTCCATGAGGATCCACCTCCAGGACGGACCCGAAGAGCCACTCGGCCCCCACCAACGCAGGCTCCGCGCGGTCGTCTTCATCACCCACCCGACCGGGCCCGAGCCCGTCCCCAACCGGTTGCGCTACGTCCTGGAGCGCCCGGATGGCACCGTCATGGATCCCTCCACGGGTCGAAACCACGACGATCCCAGCCAGCTGAACCAGATGACGAAGACGGGGCGGTACGCCGACACGGGCGTCTCCGTCGTCATCACCGACCCTCATTGGATACCCACGAGTCGGTCACGCAACGGTGTATGACAATCCGGACGGCAGCGGGGGGGGCCTCAATCCAAGCACAGAGGATGAGAACCGCGCCGTCTCGGCTTCCAAGAAACGGCGAGTCTCGCGGCGGGCGACGCTTGCTCGGCCGCTGCACGGCCCGCCCCTCCCTACTTCAGGAAGAGCGCTCCGCGGTCGCCATCAAGGTCTCGATGCGCTCCATGATCTGCATCTTGTAGACCTGAGAACCACACAGGGGGCACTCCCCTTGCGGAATGTTCGTGAGCACCACGTTGCGCTGCTCCACGACCACATCCACCTCGATCAGCCGGTGTTCGTAATTCCCGGTGCAGGGGCACTGGCCGTAGTCGAACTCACTAACTCCGTAGCTTCCACTCATGGGGGTCTGATAAATAGCACGTACTGTGATCAAAACAAACCGCCCCCCTCATGGCTCCCCCCGACTGCCCGGCTCGTCGAAAGGTCCGCAACGGACGGACAGGGCCCGAGGCCGTTCTCCGGCGGGAAAGACCTCCAAGACCGACGCCACCCAGCACATGGAGGAGGCCGAGCTCGAGGGAGACGAGCGGCCTCTGGAGGGGGAGGACAAGCGGGACGCGGGCGACGAGGCCCTGATCAAGCTCAAGGAGTATCGGCAGGACCGCCAGGAGTTCAAGTCGAACTCCGAGGGAGATGCGTCACACGGGGGCAAGAGCAGCGTCGAGGCCTTCATCCCGGGGCCGAACACGCCCCAGACGCGCAAGCCCGCCCTCGAGGCGCAGAAAGCGGTGCCGGGCACCCCCGCGAAGCCCGCGGAGGGCACTGCCGCCTCCCCTTCCGCCAGCACCGCGCTGCCGCGGATGGACGATCAGCTCGTGCTCAACTCGGCCAAGAAGCCGGACCTGGAGGGCGAGCAGTCCCACGGCGGAAACTCGCAGCGCTCCCAGGATCAGCGGCTCACCGCCGAGATGCAGAAAGCAGCGAAGGATGACCCCAAGCGGAACGTCTATGGGTCCATGATCAGGAAGCCGACCGGAGAGGCGGCTCCCTCGAGCAGCGCCGCGCCCACCGCCTCCGCCGCGCCCACCGCCTCCGCCGCGCCCACCGCCCCACTCAGAACCGCCGGAGCGGAGCGGCTCGGACAAGTCGCCCCTCCGAAAAGCCCCGCCCCCTCCTCCGCGGCGAGCTCCGCGCCCATGCGCTCGTCATCCCGACCGCCGGATGCCCGGACCTTGCTCAGTGCGGGCAAGGCCGTGGGAACGTTCTTGAGCGAGTACGCCGCCAACCACCCGCAGGTCTCGGCGGCGCTCACGGGTGCTGTGTCCGAGGCCCAACGGCTCCTGACCGGAATGAAGGGGATCGCGCGCGTGGCCGCGGGCAACTACAAGGGAGAGTCGGTCGTCTTCATTGTCGCCGAGCGAGGGCTCAGCAGGGAGACACTGCGCGCCCTGCCGCACACGGTTCAGGACTTCAAGGCGGTCCTCAGCCTTTCGTTCGACGTGCTGCCGCTGAAGCGTCCCCTGGGCGGTGGCAAGTAAACGGAGCGCACGAAGGTGATGACTGTCGTCACCACCCCGTGACCGCGGTCACCAGGAGGCGAGGGGCACCTTCCGAGCGGTCTCCGAGGGAAGCCCCCACTCCACCCGGCTCGGAAGGCTGGCACACTCCTTGATCATGGACAGGGCAGCTCTCCTCTCCTCTCCCGGAGTTGCCCCGTGTACAGCCACAAGTATGGTAGCGGTTCTGCGTCTGCTTCTGCCTACGCCAGGTCCTCGAGCCGTGCGCCTTCTCGCGCCAGCCGCACGGACTCTCCCCCACGGGCATCCCATGTCGTCGCCGAGTCTTCCAGCCATGAGGTCGAGCATGACGACCACGACCAGTACGCCGACTACCGCCCGGAGGACCGTCACCGACTGACCAGCCACGACGCCCATCCCAAGTGGAACGCCTACGGAGAGAGCCCCTATGCGCAGGTCCAGGACCCCTCGCTGTATGGGCGTCGCGGCCCCGAGCCCAAGCATGTCAGGCAGTCCAACCTGGGCAACTGCCACATGATGGCCTCGCTGGCGGGTGTGGCCAGCGACCCCGACGCCATCAGGAACATGGTGCAGGAAGCGGAGCCAGGCAGGTACCATGTCAATCTTCACGACCCCGAGACCTTGCGTCCCGTGCGAGTCCATGTGGACGACCAACTCCCCACGGACATGCAGCCCGACTTCCACAAGTCCCGTGGAAAGAAGGTCATCTGGCCTCAGGTGGCTGAACAGGGCTACGTCAAGCTTCACGACGCCCGGGAGTCCGTCAAGAGCAACAGGGACACGAGCGAGCGACAGACCGCGGGGTATGGGGGCATCGAGGGAGGGACGGGCATCGGCGCCATGCATGCCTTCACGGGGAGGCGCGCGGATTACCTGCCCATCCGGGACATGTCGGACAAGGAGTTGCTCCGTCACCTCAACAAGGCAAACACTCCGGGCGTCGCGGTGCTCGCCGGGTCCAACTTCGAGCGCACCGCGGGGATGAAGTCAGGGATTGAAACCCGGCACGCCTACACCGTGGTGGGCACCCGGTTCTCCCGGAGCAAGAACGAGCACATGGTGGAGGTACGCAATCCGCACGGCGGCCCCCAGTACCCGGTTCTGGGCACCGGGAAAGACACCGTCGAGATGTCGCTGAGTCGATTCAGGGCCACGTTCGAGACCGTGACCACTCCGCTCCCGTAGCCCGCCACGGCTCGCCCAGGCCGAGGAGAGGTCGCTGGTGCCTCCGCCTCGGACAAACCTCACAAGGATCCACGGCATCTTCGCTGCAGGCGCGAAAGTGCGGCCATTTCTGCTCCCTCAAGCGGAGGCGGAGCCGGGGCAGGAGGAGGAGAGCCCGGCCCAGGCTGCGACGGTGGAGTCGACGATGGAGCGCACACCGCGATTGGATTGGGCGGGACTGCTGCGCCGAACGTTCGCGCTGGATGTGGTGTTGAGCCCAAGCACCCACAGTGACCTGGAAGCCCACGCCCCTGCGGCCTGCCGCCTGGCTGGGCCGCTTGGGCCGGCATGTGCCCCGAGGGGCGGAACAGCCTCTGCTCCGGCCCGGCACACAGCCCGCGTGTCACCCTCCAGCGGCCCTTCTTGGCCCCTCTTCACCAGCCCGCCGCCCTCAACAGGGCTCCTATCCGTCCTATACTTTGCTCAAGGCGGCGCAGCACACCCAGGGCAGCTATGCCGCGATCTGCCGCAACGTGCTGCTTGACCTGTTTCCGCTCACGCGCGACGACCGCATGCTGCACGCCGCATCGCTGCTCCACGCGAGTGGCACGTTCGTGCTGCCCTTCTGGATGCGCGGCGCATGCAGCGTGGTGCTGCCGGGCTTCGTGCCAAACGCCTATCTCGCCGCCGTCCAGGAGCACCGTGCTACAGCGATTAACCTGGTGCCGACCATGCTGCAGATGCTGCTCGACTATCCCGAACTCGACGAGTGCGACCGCTCCTCGCTTCGGCGCATAAGAGAAATAGGGGCACGGTTGAGGGCAGGGGGTTGGGGCAGAGAGGAGGGGGAAGGCAGCTGACAGGAGCCCAAGAGAAGTGAGCCATGCCGGTGCACGCAGAGTGCGGCCGCCTTGAGGCACACGTCGGCCCCGGCCGACCTGCCAGCAGGGGCAGCGCAGGGGAGCAGGGGGCTTGGGCCTGTTGGCTGTGGCGGCGCGGGCCTCAACACCACGCGGCCTGGGGTGGCGCTGGCGCCGGAGTCAGGCTGGCACCTGCCGTGGGCAAGCCCAGGTGCTCCAGAATAGCTCGCACTGCTCCGGCTTGCTTCACGTACGCCAAGAGCCGCCGCCGGCCTCCACACCTCACGCAGGCCAATACGTCGAAGTCGAACGTCCTGCTGAGCACCTGCGCCCAGTCCACTCCCGACGGCCTCTGCTTCATGGGCTCCTTAGAACCACCACTTTCAAGGTCGGATAGATGATGCTACCCAGAAAGGGAAGCTGGCGAGACAGCAAGCGGGCATCAGAGGGAGCAGCATGCAGTGACCGCTGAGGTCATCTTTCCGGAGTGACTTCGGAGGGAAGGACCATGGCCCTGCAAGCAGTGTTCGAGCGCTTCAAGAAGAAAAGCCCGTTGACGGTCATGGCGCGCCTGCTGATGCAGCAGGCGCTCAGCCGACAGTGGGTGGATGAGCCGTTCGAGCAACACCGCGACCAGCAGTACACGCGCGAGTTGCTCTTCTCCACCGTGGTGGACCTGATGGCGTTGGTGGCCTTAGGGCTCAAACCGTCGCTGCATGCGGCGGCCCAGGCCAGCGCCGAGTTGGGAGTGTCGCTCACCGCCTTGTATGACAAGGTCAATCGCACCGAGCCTCCAGTGGTGCAAGCGCTGGTACGAGGGTGCGGCGAGAAGCTGACGCCGGTGGTCCAGTCCATGAAGGCTCAGCAGACGCCGTGGGCCGCGGGCTACCGGGTGCGAGTGCTGGATGGAAACCACCTGGCGGCGAGTGAAAAGAGATTGAAGCCCTTGCGAGGCTTCCGGGGTGGCGGGGTTGGGCAACCCGAGAGCCGTGCTCCTGGCTTTCGGTGTGTCCGTCATGACGTACAACGTTCTGGCGGTGCTCCAGGTGGCGGTGGAGACCGAGCATCAATTGGAAGCAAAGAACTGGCAGGTGTCCACCTATTACATCGCCGATGAGGTGAGGAGCACCTACAGCGGGATGATGATTGCCGTGCCAGAAGCGGAGTGGGACGAATTCGAGACCCAGTCGGCGCCAGAACTCAGCCAGACGCTGCTGAGGATGGCAGCGGACATCAATCCGGCCCGGCTGCGCAAGCATCCACGCAAGCCCAAGAAGAAGACCAGGAAGGGGTATGTGTCGGGAGCGGAAGCACGACGGCATGTGGCGACCGCACGTGTCCTTCGGGGACAAGAGTCCACGTGACGGACGAGAAAGACAGTCACAGGGCGAGCGCGGTTGCCCCGGACAGCAGAGGACTGCGCGAAGTCAGTCATTCCGACATGAAGCAGCGGGGCAGAGTCCCTGACGCGCCGTTCCCGCGCCCAGGGAGAGGTATTTTCTCCCCAGAGACCTGCTTGGTAGCCGTTTCTGGGAGATTCGCTCCTATCCACCTTGAAAGGGGTGCTCCTTAGAATTCATCCCTCCATCTGTACAGCGTAAACCATCCACATTTGGCGCACTTGATCTCGCTGCATTCGTTGACGCCGTCCAATCCTGCCCACTCGTCCATGAAGATCTTGACGTTGCCTTCAACGTTGCCGCAGCCGTCGCGTGCGCAGGGCGACTGAGTGGGCTCGCCCGCGCTCACCCAGCGGCTGCCGTACGAGTGTGTCTGGTCAACGCGATTCGGACCCATGGACGCGTAATTTGCTGGCGCCCTCTGCGGCTCCTCCGACGCACTCGCCGATCCGCGGTGGTAATAGCTCTTCGGGGCATGTGCCACGCCGCACGCATGGCACATAGAGATTCCGGCAGCGTTGCTCTGTGACATGAGGAAGACGCAAGATCCAAGCTGTGTAGAAGGCAGAAGCGGAGGGAGGAGCCGAAGGATGATCCTCCTCCTAGACGATCCTCGACGCACAGCGGCGAAGCCGCAATGTAGGTGCTCTAGAAGGAGCCCCTATTACTACTCGGTGACTTTGAAGGTTCTATCAGGTGGTCGGGGAGACAGGCTTCGAACCTGTCCCCCCCCACGTCCTACTTCGCCGCGCCGCTCGTGGTGCCTCCGCCCCGCGCGGGGCTCGGCAGGAGCGGCGGCCGATCCTTGCCCTCCTCGGCCCGCTGAAGCTCGATCTCCTGCAGCAACATGGCCGGCGCCACCGTCGACACCGGCACGTTGCCGCTCTCCGCGCCACAGAAGCCGTTGAACACCCCCTGCTTGCGGCCCGTCGCCATGATGCGATTGACCGCCGACAGCGGCGTGCCCACGATTTCCACTCCCCGCACCAGCGTCTCCTCGCCCGTCTTCACATCCACCCGGAACACCATGCGCGGCACGCCCTTGAACGCCTGGTAGCCATAGCTGGACGTGTTGGTGTTGCCCCCGGTGATGTCCCGGATGATGAGGCCATACGGCTTGCCCTGCCGCTTCGCCTCCGCGATGAGCTGCTTCTTGAGCTCCCCGTCATCCAGTTGCTTCGTGGAGTCGACGATGAGGTTGGCCATGCGCGCCACGGGCTTGGCCGTCCCCTGGCTGCGGCCGTGTCCGTTGGACTGCAGGAAGCCCTCCACCGGCCGACGCGACAGCAGGTAGTTGCGCAGCACGCCCTTGTCCACCAGCACCGTGCGCTGCCCCTTCACCCCCTCCTCGTCGTACTCGTAGAAGCCATTGAGGGGCTCGCCCTTGAGCGCGCGCACCGTCGGGTCATCCACGATGCTCAGGAACGTGGGCAGCACCTGCCGGCCCACCTGGCCCCGGAACGTCTTGCCCTCCCCTTCCCCATCCTGCCGGTCCCCCTCCAGCCGGTGCCCCACCGCCTCGTGGAAGAGCACCCCCGCCGCCTCGGCCGCGAGGATCGCCGGCCCCGTGTACGGATCGATGACCGGCGCCTTGCGCAGGGCCTTGAGCTCCTCGACGATGCGCGTGGCCGCCGCCTCCAGCGTCTTCTCGTCCGGCAGCCCCGCCTCGGTGGGCGCGTAGTAGTTGCGCGAGTCGTCCAGCAGCTGTCCATCATCGGCGCGAGTCACCGCCGTCACGTGCACGCCATACATCACCTCCTCGGAGAGGATGCGGCTGCCCTCGGAGGACACGAAGTAGCGGCCCACCTTGTCCGCCGTCACCCGCACCTCCGAGTCGAAGATCTCCGGGTGCTCCTTGAAGCGCGCCGACAGCTCGCGCGCCACGCGCGCCCAGCGATCATGGTCGAAGGGGAAGGCCACCGGCGGCTGGATGGAGCGCACCGGCTTCTCCTTCGAGAAGGACGGCGGCTGCTTGGGATCCTCCACCGTGTAGACGTTCTCCCCCTTCTTCTTGAGCAGCTGCGAGAGCGAGGCCTTGTACTTCTCGTCCGTGGCGAGCCACAGCGCGGTGCGCAGTGCCAGCGACGAGTCGTCCAGCGGCCCTTCCTTGTTGACGATGTAGCTCGTGCCGCGTCCGCCCCCGACGAAGTACGTGTATTCCTCGGGGCCCGAGTTGTCGAACTCGTACGAGCCCACGCGCGTGTCCACGTACATCCGGCGGTAGCGGGAGGTGTTGTCCAGGAAGAGCGAGCCGTAGCGGGCGACGAGGCTCGTCTGCTCCGTGTCCTTGAGCTGGTAGCTGATGAAGTACGGCGGCTCGTGGTTCTGCAGCTTCAGGTTGCGCTGGTTGCGCTGAAGCTCCTCCTCCATCGCGTCCAGCAGAGACACGCGCGCGTCCGGCGCGGGCGTGGCGGCGGTGAGGAAGACGGAGCTGGCGAGCAGCGCGAATGCGGATGAGGTTCGGGTTTTCACGCCGCGACTCTATCCCGACTGGCCCCCTGGGGGGTCGAGGCGATAGAGGACCCGCGAGGTATGGACCGGAGAGGCAACGTGCTCCGGAAAGGAGCGTTTCGTGGACGGCAAGGTCGTGGTCATCACGGGCGCGAGCGCGGGCATCGGCGCCGCCCTGGCCCAGGCGCTGGGAGCGCGGGGCGCCCGCGTGGTGCTCGCCGCGCGGCGGGAGTCCGAGTTGCGCCAGGTGGCCGCCCGCTCGGGCTCCGAGGCACTGGCCGTGCCCGCGGATGTCACCCTGCGCGAGGACGTCCGGCGGGTGCTCGACGCGGCGCTCGCCCGCTTCGGGCGCGTGGACGTGTGGGTCAACAACGCCGGGCGCGGCATCACCCGGCCCGTCTCCGCGCTCACCGACGAGGACTTCGACGAGATGATGCGCGTGAACGTCAAGTCGGCGCTCTACGGCATGCAGGCGGTGCTGCCGCACTTCCAGGAGCGCGGCACGGGGCACCTCATCAACGTCTCGTCCATGCTCGGGCGCGTGCCCCACGTGGCCGAGCGCTCCGCCTACAACGCCGCCAAGCATGCCCTCAACGCGCTCACGGCCAACCTGAGGCAGGAGCTGCGCGAGCGCTTCCCCGGCATCCACGTGTCCGCCGTGCTCCCGGGCCCGGTGGCCACCGACTTCGGCGACAACGCGCTCGGAGGAGGAACCGACTCGCGCGCCATTCCCGGGGCCCAGCGCGCCGAGGAGGTCGCCGCCGTCATCCAGGAGCTCATCGAGCGGCCCCGCGGCGACGTGTACACGCGGCCCGAGCACGTCCGGGAGGTGCTCGCGTACTACGCCTCGCCGGACACCGGCGCGCCCCAGGACTCCTGACGCCCCCCGGAGCGTCCGGCGCTCACGCGCGCTGCGCGTAGAACTCGACGATGAAGGGCACGTTGACGTCCACGGGAATCTCCTCGCGCTCGGGCACGCGCGTGTAGCGCACGCCCCGCCCGTCCTCCACCACCACGAGGTGGGCCGGAACGCTCCGGCCCTTCATCCGCTCGAAGCTGTTGCGCACGACCGGCAGCTCCCGGTGGTTCGGGCCGAAGCGCACCTCATTGCCCGGCCGCAACCGGAAGCTGGGGATGTTCGTGCGCACCCCATCCACCTGGACGTAGCCATGGCGCACGAACTGCCGCGCCTGGCGGATGCTCGTCGCCAACCCCGCGCGCAGCAGCACCATGTCCAAACGGCTCTCCAGTTGTTGCAGCAACACCGTGCCCGTATTGCCCGGCGAGCGGCGCGCCTCCAGGAACGCCCGGCGGCACTGATTCTCCAGCAGGCCGTAGAACAACTTGAGCTTCTGCTTCTCGCGCAGCCGCTGCCCGTAGTCGCTCACCGATGGCCTGGACGCCGCCCCATGCTGCCCGGGGGGATACGGCCGACGCAACACCGGATCCTTGTCCGGATCCTTCGCGGAGATGTTCGACAGCGCGACTCCCAGCCGACGGCACACCCTGCCGCGAGGTCCCGTATCTCGTGCCACGTCCGCTCCTCCTCACCTGGCGTGTCCCGCCAAGTTGAAATTGAGAATCAGTATCATTATCAATTACAGGACATGGAGGCCCGCCGTCAAGGGCGACGGAGGCACCTGGGCCCGCGGCGGGCCGTCTCCACCGTCGTCCAGCCGGCGGACCTAGTACGTCTCGACGACGTGGACCGTTCTCAGGAAGCTCCCGGAGTTGTCGATGCAAGCCGTGGCGCCATTCACGCCACGAGACCAGAGCGTCACCACGTGCGCGCCGGGTGCGAGGCCAGGGAACTCCAGGTACAGGTGCACCGGCGCATCATTCGCATCGTGGAGCGTCGCACCGAGCCACAGGCCGGACGGCACGGGCATCGACTCTCCATCGATGCGAACGTCGAAGCTGCAGTAGCCGCCATCCCCCTCCGTCCGGATGTGCGACTGCCAGGTGAGCTCAATCACGGTGTCCGCGAGTTCCTTGGTGAAGGTGCCCACGGTCCGGAGGAGTTTGGGCGCTTCCGAGGGTTCCAGGTCCTTCACTTGATTCGTGTAGGCGAGCGTCGTCCGGATGGGAACGAATGGCGCGGAGGAGCCAGGAGGCCCGGCGGGGCCCACCGGCCCCTGCGGCCCCATGGCTCCTCGTTCCCCTGCCACCCCCTGCGGTCCCGCGGTCCCCTGCGGCCCCATGGGTCCCCGCTCCCCCGCCGGCCCCCGCGGCCCTGGTTCACCTCGTGCCCCCGGTCTGCAGCCCATGCCGAGGAGTAGCATCGCCAGTAGAAGCGGAGTGGCTCGCGACATTCCAACCCCCTTGCCTTGAGGACTTCGCGGAAGGACATCCTCGAAGAACCATAGGGGATTGAACGACTTCACGGCATGGACGACCGCTCCAGCGTGTCGTGGGCACACTCCATCCATCCACGAAGCGACACACACACGACGCCGCCGGGCCCGCTCACCACTTGAGGCGGTAGGTACAGGAGGTGGCGCCGCGGGCACGGCAGTCCTCGGACGCGTGCTCGATGCGCAGCCTCAACGTCCCCCGGCCCGTGAAGCGCGCGTAGAGGCCCTCCAGCACGCCCTGGTTGAAATCACAGGGGTAGGGATTGTCACACCGCATGCGCGAGGACTGCCCGTCCACGGGCTCGTGGTGGTAGCCGCCGATGTCTTGCGCGCCCTGGTGGTTGGTGCGGTAGGCCGCGTTCATCAGGAACAGGGCCATCGCGAAGCTGGTGATGTGGGGCGGAAAAGCCGTGTGCCGGGGAACCTGCTGGCCGATGGCGCGCACGGTGACGCGGCCCACCCGCCCCTGGATGTCCTCCAGACACCGCAGGACCTCCGACAGGGGGTAGCCCGAGCGAGGCGTGGAGGGCGAAATCCCATGCGAGGCGAGGATGCGCAGCACCTCGGGGCGCACGATCTCCACGGAGGCGATCAAGGCCTGGACGATAGGACCCTGGACCTCGACGCCGGGAGTGGGATTGCCGCGAGCCATGATGTGCCTCCGCAAGACTGGGACGGCGCAGTCAAGCACGCACGCACGTGACTCCTCAAGTCATCCGCCACGCCCAACAGAAACAGGCCCCGGGGTGACACCTCTCTCGAGGCGTCACCCTGGGGCCATCCACGCGGCTGGACGGCGCCCCGCGCCATCCGCTCGCGTCAAACTAGGCCTTGGTCACCTTCTCACGCCCGGGGCCCACGTTCTTGCAGGCATTGCGCGTGTCGACGATGACGCCGGAGTGCTTGACCACCTCGGCGTAGTCGATGTTCGAGTGGTCGGTGAGGATGAGCACCGCGTCATAACCGGCGAGCGTCTCCGGGGTGAGCGGCACGGACTTCATGTTGAAGTTGAAGCCGTGGCCCTCCTCCAGTTTGGGCACGTACGGATCGTGGTAGTCCACCTCGGCGCCCGTGCCCTTGAGCAGGGTGATGACGCGCAGGCTGGGGCTCTCGCGCATGTCGTCGATGTCCTTCTTGTACGCCGCGCCGATGCAGAGCACCTTGGAGCCGTTGAGCGTCTTCTTGACCTTGTTGAGCGCCTCCATGGTGCGCTGCACCACGTAGTAGGGCATCTGCTGGTTCACCTCGCCGGCCAGCTCGATGAACTTGGTGTGGAACTCGAACTCGCGCGCCTTCCACGTGAGGTAGAAGGGATCGATGGGGATGCAGTGCCCACCCAGGCCCGGGCCCGGCGTGAAGGGCATGAAGCCGAAGGGCTTGGTGCTGGCGGCCTGGATGACCTCCCACACGTCGATGTTCATGCGGTCGCAGAGCATCTTCATCTCGTTGACCATGGCGATGTTCACGCAGCGGAAGATGTTCTCCAGCAGCTTGGACAGCTCCGCCACGCGGGTGCTCGACACGGGCACCGTGTCCTTGAGGGCGCTCGCGTAGAGCGCCTGGGCCACCTCGAGGCACGCGGGCGTGTGCCCACCGACGATCTTCGGAATCGTCTTGGTGTTGAAGTTCTTGTTGCCCGGATCCTCGCGCTCGGGGCTGAAGGCCAGGTGGAAGTCCACGCCCGCCTTGAGGCCGCCCTTCTCGAGCAGCGGCTTGAGCACCTCGTCCGTGGTGCCCGGGTACGTGGTGGACTCGAGGATGAAGAGCTGGCCCTCGCGCACGTGCGGCGCGAGCGCCTCGCCCGTCTTGATGATGTAGCTCATGTCCGGCTCACGCGACGCGGTGAGCGGCGTGGGCACGCAGATGATGATGCAGTCGAGCTCCTTCGCCTTGGCGAAGTCCGTGGTCGCCGTGAGCTTGCCCGCCTGGGTCAGCTCCTTGAGGGGCTCGCTCTTGATGTGCTTGATGTAGCTCTCACCCTTGGCGATGCTCTCCACCTTGCGGGAGTCCACTTCCAGCCCCGTCACCGGGAACCCCGCTTCCGCGAAGGCCATGCCCAGCGGGAGACCCACGTAGCCCATTCCCACCACGCCCACCTTCGCCTCACGCCGACGGATCCGAGTCAGCAACGGGCTCACCATAACGCGCATCTTCTCACCCTCCACCTGAGGGCATGCGGGTCTTCCCGTCATGCCCATCCAAGACCATCACCCGAAAACAACCACCCACCGCAGCCACGCCGGAGGCGACAACCGCGCTCCGAACACCACCACCCGCGACTCCTCGAGGAGCCCGTAGCCCGGTGAATACCGGGACGTCTCCAGTCGCGGGCTCACACCCCGCTCGAAGAGCACCACCGCCACGGGAGAGCCTTCTGGCCCCAGCTCCACCGCGAGCGGTTCGAAAGTCCGCGGGGCCTGGGGAACTCGCAGCGCCCGCGCCAGCTCTCCGGCCGTGGGCTCTCTCAATCTCGCCTCGCGGTCCGGAAGGTGGATCCGGCTCACCACTTCGTGAAGCCCCACCCCGACGAAAGAATCGCTGACTCCCAGCGCGCGCTCGCGCTTGTCGAGCACGAAGGTGCGCTCCACGCCCACGGGCGAGGACAAGAGCCGGTAGCCGTCATGCCGCGCGATGAGGCGATCCAACCCGGAGCCCGTCTGGAACACCTCGACGCGCGCCCGCGCCGCCTCGGGCAGCGCGAACAGGCGATGCGCTTCCAGCCGCGCCTGCTCCAGGCCATCCACCTGCGGCGTGTTGTGCGCGGCCGTGGAGCGCATGGCATTGCGCACCGAGGGATCGCGCGTATACGTGCCCGTGCCCGGATCCACGATGACGGGGCGCCCGTCCAGGTGCAGCTCGAAGGAGAGCTTGTCGTTGTGGCTGTGCCCCCCCACCCCGCCCTGCCCCTGGGCCCCGGCACTCACCGTCACCACCGCGCCCGCGCCGCGCAGCACGTGGAAGCCACCCGCGGCGAATCCCGTGGAGACCGCGGGCGCGGCGGCCGGGAGGGCCTCGAAGAGGGCCAGCCCCGGCTGCCCGAGCAGCCACGCCGCCTCGTCCGGATACTCGCCCCCGGCAAGGGACGCGTCGCCCAGGAGGGCGGCGCCCAGCGGCACCAGGTAGCCCTGCTCGCGGGGCTCCCGCTCCCGGAAGGGGAAGACGCGGCCCGAGTCGTTGTCGCCAATCTGCGGCGCGAGGCCTCGCTCGGAGCACCACGCGCGCGAGGCCGCGAACATGCCGCGCAGGCGCTGCGTGTAGACCTCGCCCAGCTCCACGCCCTGGGAGCGCGCCACCACGAAGGCCAGCGTGAAGAGCTCCACCGACAGGCGGTGGTAGGGCACGGAGCCCTCGAAGGAGCTGCCGTCCGGGTGCACCTGCGCTTCCACCTGGGTGCGCAACCCCGCCGCCGCCAGCGCCACCTGCCTCGGCGCGTCCGGCAACCGGGGAAACAGCAGACCCACCACGAGCAGGCCCACGTGGTTGGAGACGAGGTGGTTGTTGGGCACCGCGCCCCCATCCTCCAGGTGCGTCTCCACCCAGGCCGAGTGCTCGGCGAGCGCTTGCAGCACCGGCACGAGGAACTCCGGCCGGCGCGCCTCGGGCGCATCCGCGAACATCCACAGCGCCTGCGCCAGGTTGGCCCCGCGCAGCGCCACCTCCATGGCGCACGTCCAGTGCACGCCCTCGCCCACGGGGTTGGCCTGGAGGAAGTCCAGCGTGCGCGCCACGAAGTCGCGCGCGAAGGCACGGCGCGCGGCCTCCTCACGCTCCACCCAGTAGCCCTGGCCGAGCGCCACGAGGCAATCCAGCCGCCCCAGCTCCCACGGGTACTTCGGATCCACGCCCGGCTGCGCCAGCTTCAAGCGCTCCACCGGCACCACCGGGTAGCGGTAGCCGCTGCCCACGTCCAGGGACCAGTCCACCGGCTGGCCCTCGCCAAAGCACACGTGCGTGCCGAAGACATCGAACTCGCCCCGGAACGCGGCCCGGGCCCGCGCCAGCGCCCGCTCCACCGCCCCCGGCATGCGCTCGAGCGCCTCCAACACGGAGGCCCGCCGCGCCACGTCACACCAGGCGCCCCCCGCCCCCACCTCCAATGCCCGGTCGGCCAGCGCCTCCGCCGAGTCCACGCCGAAGGCCGCCAGCAGCCCCCGCTCGTCGAGCCGCTCGCGCTTCTTGTAGAGCGCCTGCCGCGCCACCCCGTGGACCCGGCGCACCATGCCTCGGGCGAGCCCAGCGGGTGCCAGCCTTGCGATCGTCGAGTAGTAGCTCAGCGTGCTCATCGCGCTCCGTTCCTTGCCGGACGCATCCATTAGCAATTGGTCTGCCACGCGTTTTTCCGAGGCAAGGAGCTGCCCTGGGGGCCAGGGTGCACCCCGGAGGCCAGTAAAAAGGTGAGAGGTGAGGGCCCACGGGGTGGAAAGGTTTTCATTCCCTGGCTCCCGGTGTTCCCTGAAGAAGGAGCATTGCGTCCACCCCGCGCCATGCCCATTCCTCTGGATGTGCTGGATGGTGCTTGGAGCGGGCAAGAGGTGGGTAGGGGCGTGGGCGCCTCCGGGGTGGAGCGGCTGCTGTCGGCGATCGCCGAGCAGGCGCTGCACCACGGCGCGAGAGCGGGCTTGAACGCCCTCGTGGAGGCGGCCGTTGGCCTCACGGGGACGAGCGGGGCCGCCTTGCATGAACAGGAGCTGCGGATCGCGCTGCGCGGCCAGGAGCCTCCTGAGTCGGCCCGGGCCCATCCCTGGCAGCGCTTCCACGAGGGGCGCGCGGTGCTGGTGCTCGGCGAGCCCTGCCGGGATCCGCTCCTGCGCCAGCACCTCTCTCGGTTGACGGTACTGGGCGACGCGCTGCTGGCGTCCCTGGCGCGCGAGGACGCGGGCCGGGCCGAGCAGAAGAGGCTGCGCCAGGAGCGGCTGCGGCTCGTGGAGCAGCTCGCCGCGCGGGAGCGCGCCTGGTCCCGGGCGGCCCATGACTTGAGGACGCCCCTGCTCGTGCTCCAGGGCTACGTGGAGATGATGATGAAGGGCATGGCCGGGGAGCTCAGCCCGCCCATGAAGCGCTACCTGGAGCGCATGCGCCAGTCGGCGGGAGATCTCAACACCCGGCTCCAGCGGCGGCAGCGGGGCGATGGACCTCCCGCGGTCGATGGACGGCCCCTGTTGAGCGCGGCCTTCGGTCCCGGACGGCCGTGCGCCGCGCGGCTGGAGCTGCCCGAGGAGCCCATGCGCGTGCGGGCTCCCCGGATGACCCTGGGGTTGATGGTACGGGCCCTGGAGCGGCTGCTGACGGGCGCGGGCGCCTCGGAGACGGTGATGCGGGTGGACCTGCCGGAGGGGGCACAGCAATGGCGGCTGCGCGTCCAGGCCCAGGTCGTCCGTCCTCCCCTTCCCCGCGCCCAGGCCTCGCTGGAGCGGCTCGCGCGTCGGGCGGAGGGTCAGGTCTCGGTGGTTCAGGAGGACACGGGGCTCGAGCTGACCGTCCTGCTGCCGCGCCTGCCGGAGTGAAGGCTCAGGCCTTCCCCTCGGGAGCAGCACCGAGGATGCGCGAGGCCCGAAGCGCGGCGCGCTGCTTCCACCAGCGGCGCACGAGCACGGCCACGCCCACGGCGAACACGAGAGCGAGCAGCCAGCGCAGCCCGCCCTGCACGTCCGCGAGCACCCGGGGACCGAAGCGCACACCCAGCCAGGTCATGCCCAGGGCCGGAATCCAGGCGGCGGAACCATCGGCCAGCACGAACTGGCGGTAGGGCAGCCGCGTGGCGCCCGCGAGCAGGTAGGCCGGAGCGCGCAGTCCCGGCAGGAAGCGCGCGAGCCACACCGCCAGGGGCCCGCGCCGCATGTACATCTCCTGCAGGAGCGTGACGCGGGCGGGCGGCAACATCCTGGCCAACCTCGGATGGGTGAAGACCCGAGGGCCGAGCGCGTAGCCGATCCGGTACAGCGCGCTGTCTCCGGCGAGAATGCCCAGGTAGGCGGCGAGCACCATGATGGGAAAGCTCGCGCCGCTGCGCGCGACCACCAGCCCTCCGGTGAGGACGACCAGCTCCTCGCTCAGGGGCGCACCCACCCCGCACAGCACGAGCAGCAGGAAGACGGCGGGATACGAGAAACCAGCGATCCACAGGGCGATCTGCTCTTCCACCGAGCCTCCTGACGGCTACAGGGTGCGCATTCCGCGTCAACCGGAGAAGGGACGGGGCCCGAAGCCCGCTCCCCTGCCTGCCAGAAACAGCCCGCGAGCGATCGCCCCATGGCTGGCGCGGAGTAGTATCCGCCTGGGCACCATCCCACGGTGTCGTTCCACCTCGAGGGGGGAAATCCATGAAAGAGGCAGAGGATCAAAGCCAGGGGCAGAAGCTCCTCTCGGCCGTCGAACGCATCATCTCCGACACGGACAGCCTGATCGCACTGGCCGAGGAGTACCTGGGACAGGCGCGCAAGAAGAAGCTCGCGAGCGAGGCCGAAACGCGTGAGGCCGCCGCGGCCGCGGTGGTGAGCTACTTCTCCACCCGTGCCGCCATCTCCGGGGGACTGGCCGCGGCGCCCGCCCTGATTCCGGGCGTGGGCAGTCTGGCCGCGGTCCTCGGCGGAACCCTCGCGGACATGGGCTTTCTCCTCAAGTACGAGGTGGAGATGGCGTTGGTGCTCAGCCATCTCCACGGCTTCGACATCCGGAAGGAGGAGGAGCGGCAACTGGCCTTCCTCCTCGCCTCGGTGGGCACCTACGACGCCAAGAGCGGCCGCAACGCCTTCCTGGACATGGCCCAGGTCGAGGGCATCGCCCTCTGGAAGTATGCCCCGCACGAGGTCTCCAAGATGTTGGTGAGCGTGATGACCCGGATCGCGCTCCTCCAACTCTCCAAGAGTCTGGTGCGTGCCCTGCCCCTGGTGGGCATCGCGGTGGGCTCGTCGATGAACAAGGTCCTCACCTCCCGCGTCGGAGATCGCTGCATCCAAGAACTCAGGACGCGCCGCGAACTCACCGGACAACCGTCCGGAGAAAACGAAGACGACGTGGTGGATGCCACGGTGCGTGAATCGGCGGAGGAAAAGCCCAAGCGGCGCGCCTCCGGTGGGAGGAAGTCATGAAGCACGAGTCCCATGCCGAGCTGGCGGCGGCCCTCTGGCCAGACAAGAAGGATGTCCCCGTCAAGTTGCTGACGTGCCGTCACTGCGGACGGCGCAACCGTGTCCAGGTGCCCAAGGCCGTGCTCGAGCCTTCGCGCTGCGAATGCGGGGCGTGCGGGCAGGCGCTGTTCCTCACCCCCGAGGAACCGCTCACCCGCATCAGCTCGAGTGCCTATGAGCACTCACTGGATCGCTCGACGCTGGCGGCGCTCAAGGCGCTGCCGGGCTTCCCCGCCCTGGTGCGCTGGCTGATGTCCAACCTGGGCGAGCGCAGCCTGCGGCTGGAGTGCCTGTCGTCCACCGTCATGTGCGGAGAAGCACAATTCCCGGAGCTGGTGAAACTCCTCGAGGAGGCTCGCCATGGCCTGGACTTCCCCAGCCAGCCGACGCTGTTCCTCTCCGAGTCCCCCCATGCCAACGCGGTCACCTTCGGCACGGAGGAGCCCGCCGTCATCGTGTACGCGGGCCTGCTCGATCACCTGGACGACACCGAGGTGAAGTCCGTGCTGGGACATGAGCTGGGCCATCTGCACGCGGAGCACGGCCTCTACCGGACGGTGGCCCTGGTGCTGGCGGGTGGCAGTGGCCTGCTGGGCACCGTGGGACAGTGGCTGAGCTTTCCGTTGCAGAAGGCACTCTACAAATGGATGCGCTGCTCCGAGTTGACCGCGGACCGCGCGGGCCTGCTCGCCTGCCGTGACCTGAGCGCCTCCCTGGGCGTGCTGATGAAGCTGGCGGGAGGCCACCGGCCCGGCACCCGCCAGCGCACGAAGATGAAGCTGGCGCCCTTCGTCCAGCAGGCGCGCACGCTCGCGAAGCAGGAGGAGTCGAGCTGGTTCGACGGCCTGCTGGCGATGCTCCTCACGATGAACCAGAGCCACCCCTTCATCGCCTGGCGGGTGATGCACCTGCTGGAGTGGGTGGAACACGGCAACTATCTGGACATCCTGTCCGGCCACTATGAGCGCGCCAAGAATCCCGTCGCGGCCTGAGAGCACGGGCGAGGGTTCGCCCGCCTCCCGTCCAGCACCTCAGAATAGGAGTGATCCAGGGGCGTGTTGCCGATGGGTTGCCCATGCCAGGGCATGGCGGGGGTGCTGATGACGGATGGCGGTGCCAACACCTCGTGCTTCTCGTGCCAGCGCCCTTGGGGGGAATCGGTCGATGAGACGTAAGTTGCCGCTTCAGCCGGCCGGGCTGGCCCTCGTCGCCAGCCTGCTCCTCGCACTCCTCCTCTGGGCCTCCAACCGCTCCTGGCAAAGCCTCATCGAAGCGGAAGCATGGGTGAAGCATACCCAGGACATTCAACTCGCGACGGAGCGCCTCCAAAGCATCCTCGTGGATGCCGAAACAGGCCAGCGTGGCTTTCTCGTCACGGGCGATGAGTCCTATCTCGCCCCCTACCAGGAGGCACTGGGAAGGTACCAGGAGGTCCTCGCGGAGGTGCGACAGCTGGCCGCCTACAGCCCCGCTCAACAACAGCGGGTCGAGAGGCTCGAGCCCCTGGTCGAAACGAAGATGGAGGAGCTCGCGAGCACCATCCAACTCCGGCGGCAGGAGGGGGGCGAAGAAGCGGCCCTGGCCATCGTTCGCACGGACCTGGGAAAGAGAACCATGGACGAGGTCCGCGGCGTTTTCCAGGAGGTGAACCAGGAGGAGCAACACCTTCTGACGGTGCTGGCGGCGCAGGCGCAACACCGCGGGCACGAGTTACGGCTCTTCATCTTCTCGATATGCGTCACCCTGGCCCTCGTCGGTGGCTCGGCCTGGGCGGGCTACCGTCGGCAGGCCCTGGCGGAGGCGGCGCTGCGCGAGAGTGAGGAAAGCTACCGCCAGCTCACCGAGAACAGCCCGGACATCGTCACGCGCTACGACCCGCGGCGTCGGCTCATCTATGTCAACGCGGCCACCTGCCACGCCATGGGCCATGGTCCCGACGAGCTGCTGGGTCGGACCCCTCATGAGCTGGAACTGTCTTCCGAGGCGCTGACACTCTGTATGGAGGCACTCGACAAGGCGTTCGCGGGCGAGGACGCGACGATGGTCGTCCCCGTCAGGGATTCGCGCGGAGAGCGTTGTTTTCAGACGCGCTTCGTTCCCGAGCGCGACGCACACGGCCAGGTGGTTTCCGTGCTGACCATCAGCTGGGACGTGACCCGGTTCGCGCGCCAGCGGGAGGAGGAGCGGCAGCGTGCGGACTTCGCGCAGCAGATCGTCGGCATCGTGTCCCACGACCTGAAAACCCCCCTCAACGCCATCCTCCTCTCCACGGCGTCGTTGCTGCGCCGCGAGTTGGACGAGAAGACGACGACGGCCGTCGTCCGCATCCACTCCGTCGCCGAGCGTGCCAGCCGGATGATTCGAGACCTGCTCGACTTCACGCAAGCCCGGCTGGGCCGCATACCCATCGATCGCAGGCGGGTGAACCTCCACGAGCTCGCCCACCATGCGGTGGAGGAGGTGCGGTTGGCGCATCCGGACAGGTCGGTGGAGTTGAACCTCGAGGGAGACGGGTGGGGCCAGTGGGATGGAGACCGGCTGGCCCAGGTTCTCTCCAATCTGCTGTGTAACGCGCTGGCCTACAGCCCCCCGGACACGCCGGTACGGGTGGAGGTACGAGGCAGCAGCGGCGACCCCGTACTCTCCATCCACAACATGGGCGAGCCCATTCCGCCCGAGCTGCGCTCGCGGCTCTTCGAGCCCATGCAGCGAGGGGCTTGCTCCAACCAGAAGAGCAGCCGGAGCATTGGTCTGGGGCTCTTCATCGTGAAGCACGTCGTCATGGCGCACGGCGGCCACGTCGAGGTGGAGTCCTCGAAGGAAGCAGGGACGACCTTCCTCGTGCGGATGCCTCGGGCCTGAGCGGGTCAATTCACCTTGACGGAGATGGACGCCGACGTGGTGACGTTGCCCGCCGCGTCATGGGCCCTGGCCGTCAAGGTGTGCATCCCCTTGGAGACGAGCAGCAGACTCCAGCTCACGCTGTAGGGCGCCGTGGTGTCCGTGCCGATGACGGTGCCTCCGTCGTAGAACACCACCTGGGCAACCCCCACGTTGTCACTGGCACTGGCCTGCAGGGTGGCGCTCAGGAAGAGCGAGGCCCCGTTGGTCGGCGAGGTGATGGCCACGGTGGGCGCGACATTGTCCACCGTGACAATCCGACCCGCGGACACGGTGACGTTGCCCGCCGCGTCGTAGGCCCGCGTGGTGAGCGTGACGGCACCGCCATTGGCCACGGTCGTCGTGTCCCAGCTCACCCTGTACGGTGCCGTGGTGGCCGTCCCGAGCAGCGTCCCCCCCGCGTAGAACTCGACCCCCACCACGCCCACGGTGTCGCTGGCGGTGGCGCTGACCAGGACGGTGCCCCGGACCCGAGCGTTCTCCGCGGGAGTGGCGAGGGCCGTCGTCGGCGCGGTGTTGTCGAGGGTCACCCCTACCCCGGCGGAGGTGTGGACATTGCCAGCACGGTCATGGGCCTTCACCGTGAGGGTCTGGACCCCGTCCGCCACGCCCGTGGTGTTCCAGCTCACCGCATAGGGCGCGCTGGTGTCGGTGCCGAGCAGCGTCGTGCCTCGGTAGAACTCGACCTTGGAGAGCCCCTGGTTGTCGCTGGCGGTGGCCTCGAGCACGACAGTGCCCCGCAGGAACAGACCCTGAGCGGGTGCGGTGAGCGCCGCCTCCGGCAGGAGGTTGTCGGTGTTCACCAGGACCGCGCCCGAGGTGCCGACGTTGCCGGCTCGGTCATGGGCCTTCGTGGTGAGTGTGTGAGCCCCATCCGCCACCGCGGTGCTGTCCCAGCTCATCTCATAGGGCGCGCTGGCATCCGTGCCGAGCAGCACCCCGTCCGCGTAGAACTCGACCCTCGTCACCCCTCCGGTGTCACTGGCGGTGGCGCTGATCTGGACGGTTCCCCCGACCTGGGCGTTGCGCGCCGGAGCGCTGATGCTCGTCACCGGCGAGGAGTAGTCGACGGTCACCCCGACGCCGGCGGAGGTGCGGACGTTGCCAGCCCGGTCATGGGCCTTCACCGAGAGCGTATGGGCCCCCTCCCCCACGGTCATGGCGAACCAGTCCACCGTGTAGGGCGCGCTGCTGTCGGCTCCGATCAGCGACCCATCCACGTAGAACTCGACCGTCACCACCCCTCCAGTGTCGCTGGCGGTGGCCTCGAGCAGGGCGCGGGTCTGGAGGAACATTCCCTGCGTGGGAGAAGTGAGGGCCACGTCCGGCGGAGTGTTGTCGACGTTCACCCCGACCGCGGGCGAGGTTCCGACGTGCCCCCCGATGTCGTAGGCCCTGGCGGTGAGCGAGTGGGCCCCGTCCACCATGGCGGTGCTGTTCCAGCTCACCTCATAGGGCGCGCTGGTGTCGGTGCCGAACAGCGCCCCGTCCGCGTAGAACTCGACCCTCTCCATGGGCTGGGCGCTGGAGGCCGTCGCGGTCACCACGACCGAGCCCCGCACCCGCGCGTTGTTGGCGGGAGCGGTGAGTGCCACCACCGGGTTCACATCCACCGCGAAGGCCAGGTCGTCATGGTCGTCCAGGATGCCAACGCTGCACGCCGAGCCGCTGGAGCCGCCCGAGCGGAACTGGGCGCGCACCGCCTGCAGGAAGCCCGAGGGCAGGACATACTCCGCCGAGAGCACCTGGGGCCCCGTCGCACCCGGCCGCAACGTGGTCAGGTACGTCCACGAGGGGTTGTTGGCATCGCTCGCGGAGAACAGATCGAGCGCATCCGTGGAGGTGCTGAGGGCGTCGACGTGGACCTCGATCCGGACGCGCCGGCCCTGGCCGAAGAGCGCTCCATTGACCTCGGACACCTTGAGCCGCTGGATGTGATGCCCGGTGCCGCTGTTTCCCGCTCCGTCGGAACAAGTCCCATTGATCGTGTTGGGCCCATTGGACTCCAAGGAGGACCGGCCGCTCACGAGCAGCGTGGTGTCACAGACGTTGTTGGGCGTGGCGCACGTCGGCACGCGGAGCGCGGCATCGTACACGGCGCCGCCAGACGGATTCGTGGCCACCGCGACCTCGGCGCTCGTCGCCATGTTGTCCACCCTGTCATGGGCCCTGGCGGACAGGGTGTGGCTCCCGCTCGCCCACGCGTTGCTGTCCCAGTCCACGGCGAAGGGCGCCGTCGTGTCGCTCGCCAGCAACACCCCATCCACGAAGAACTCGACCCGGGCCACACCGGAGGCGTCGGTGGCATTGGCCGAGATCGTCACGGGCCCGACGAGCGTCGCGCCGCTGGTGGGCGCGGTGATCACAACCGAGGGCGGCGTGAGCTCGGGCACGGTGGTCACCGGCACCTGCGCCGAGGTCGCCACATTGCCCGCCGCGTCGTGGGCCCTGGCGGTCAGCAGATGGTTCCCGCTCGCCCACGAGCCACTGCTCCAGTTCACGGCGAAGGGCGCCGTCGTGTCGCTCGCCAGCAACACCCCGTCCACGAAGAACTCGACCCGGTTGACGCCCAGATTGTCCGTGGCGTTCGCGGAGAGGAGCACGGACCCGCTCACCCGGACGCCCGGGGCGGGTGCGGTGATGGAGACCTCCGGCGCGGTGAAGTCATTGTTCGTCGTCACCGTCACCGGTTGCGAGGCCACCACATGCCCGGCCAGATCTCGCGCCCGGGCCGTCAACGTGTGGCTGCCGTTGGCGACGCTCCGGGTGTCCCACACCACGCCGAAGGGTTCCGAGGCATCCGTTCCAATCAAGGTCTGCCCGTCATGGAAGTCCACGGCCACCACGCCGAAGTTGTCACTCGCCGTGGCCGACAGCGTGACGTTGCCCGTCAGCGTCGCGCCCGGGGCGGGCGCGGTGAGCACGGCCTGGGGAGGAACGGAGTCTGTCTCCTGAACGACCGGGAAGACCAGGTCATCGCGATCGTTGAACGAGGCCTCTCTCGGATCCTCGGCGCAGGCTCCGGGGCCTATCACCAGGTTGAAGGCCGCGCGCACGGCCTGCAAGCCGCCAGCGGGCAGGACGTACTCCGCGGACAGCGTCTGCGCGCCCACCGTCGTGGGCCAGACCGTGGTGATGTAGTTCCACGAGGGCTGGGTCGCATCCGCCGTGGAGTACAGATCCAGCCTGTCATAGGGCAGCGACTGGGTATTGGCGACCACCACGTCGACCTCGATCCGGACCCGCTTGCCCGCGGCCAGGGCCGTGCCGTCCTGGCGGATCACCCGGATCCGGGAGACCGACTCGGCCTGCGATTCCGTGCGCGTGCCGTCGAGGCACCCATCCAGGGTGTTGGGTGTGTTGAGCTCGGGACCGAAGAACTGTCCCCGTCCCTGGACCAGACCGCGGGTGTCGCAGCGCTCCGCCACGCCGTCGCATCGGGGAGCCTTCAAGACCGGATCATAGCGCGCGTTGCCCGCGTTGCTCGCCATGAAGGTGATGGGCACGCTCGTCGCCGACTGGCCCGCTCCGTCATGGGATTTGACGCTCAACGTGTGGCCACCGTTGAACACGCTCACCGAGTCCCAGGCGAGAGCGAACGGCGCCGTCGTGTCGGTCCCGACGAGCATGCCATCCACGAAGAACTCCACCTTGGTCACCTGCCGGTCATCGCTGGCGGCCACCTCGACGGACACGGTGCCACTCACGGTGGCCCCGGCGGCGGGCGAGGTGATGACGGGCTCGGACGGTGGGGTGAAGTCGTTGTCCACGAGCACGTTCACGGTGCTCTGCGCGACGTTGCCGGCCACGTCGTGGGCGAGCGCGGTGAGGGTATAGGGGCCGTTGGGCAGCGTCCGGGTCGCCCAGCTCCACGTGTAGGGAGCCTGGGTGTCCGTCGTGAGCAGGGTCGAGCCCGCGTACAGCTCCACGCGCTGCACGCCGAAGTTGTCACTCGCCTCGATCCTGATGGGGACCACGCTGTCCACCGTGGCGCCTTCCCCTGGCGAGGTGATGGCCACGGCGGGCGGCGTGGGATCCGGATCCTGGCCCACCGCGAAGACCAGATCGTCATGGTCCGTGCTCCAGCCATACCGGACGCAGGTCTTGGTCGCGGAACTCATATCCTCGGTCAGCACGCCCCGGATGACCTGCATGCCCCCCAGGGGGAGCAGGTACCTGGCCGAGAAGACCTGGAGACCCTCCCCCGCCCACAGGGTCGCGATGTGGGTCCAGACGGGATTGCTCGCGTCGGCCGCGGCGAGGAGCTCCAGGTGCTCGTAGGTCGCGTAGTAGGCGCTCTTCTTCACGAAGATCGTGGCCTGGATCGTCACCTCCTTGCCCGCCTGGAAGGTGGTGCCATCGCTCGGGAAGACGAGGAGCCGCTGCAGCGAGGGGGTCTCGAGGTACGTGCCCCCCTGCCCGTCCGGGCAGAGGCCACCCAGGGTGTTGGGCGCGTGGGGCTCGGGGCCGGAGCTCGCCCGTCCCTCCAGGAGCCGTCCCGAGTCGCACCTGCCGCCCACCGCCGTGCAGACAGGCACTCCCATCGCGGGCTCGAACAGCGCCTCCCCGGCGTTGGCGAGCGTCACCTCGACCGGGGTGCTCACCCCCTGATTGTAGTGGAGATCATAGGCCCGGGCGGAGAGCACCACCGGACCGTTGAGGGTGGTGAGGCTGTTCCACGCCAGCGCATAGGGCGCCGTGGCATCCGAGCCGATCAAGCGGTCGCCGAGGAAGAACTCGACCTTGGCGATGCCCGATTCATCCGTCGCGGTGGCGGACAGGTGCACCGTGCCGCTCACCGTCGTACCGACGGCGGGCGCGGTGAGAAGGACTCGCGGCGGAGCCTGGTCAGGCCCGTTGCCGCGGGCGTACAGGAGCCGATACGTCGGGTCGGAGGAACCCGGGTACATCACATCGGGCGTGGCGCGGGTGATGAGCTCGGTGGAGACTTCAGCGGGCGTGGCCTGGGGATGCGCTTCCAGGTAGAGCGCCGCCACCCCCGCCACATGCGCGGCCGCCATCGAGGTGCCGTCGAGCATCTGGGTGCTGGTATCGCTGGTGCCCCAGGCCGAGGTGATGCCGACGCCTGGCGCGTAGAGGTCCACGCAGCCGCCGACGTTGGAGATGGAGGCCACGGAGTCATTGGAGTTGGACGCGCCAACCGTCAGCGCGGCGGGCGTCCGGCCAGGAGACAGCAGGCACGCGTTGAGCGAGCCCACCCTGCCCGCCGAGACCGCATAGGTGACTCCGGCGTTGATGGAGCGGGTGACCGCGTCGTCCAGCGACGTCGTCGCGGAGGTGGACAGGCTGATGTTGGCCACCGCCGGCTTCTCGTGGTGGACCGTCACCCAGTCGATGCCCGCGATCAGATCGGACACGTAGCCCACGTTCTCGCAGTCCATCACCCGCACGGAGTGCAGGGTCACCCCCTTGGCCACCCCATACGTCGCCCCACCGATGATTCCCGCGATGTGCGTGCCGTGGCCGTCGCAGTCGTTGGAGCCGTTGCCGTCATCGTAGGCGGTGAAGCCAGGGACCGCTCGCCCACCGAACTCGGAGTGGGAGAAGCGGATGCCCGAGTCGATGACGTAGGCGTGGACTCCGCTGCCGCTCTGATCCGGTTGGTACGTCCCGTCCAATGGCCGTTCCCGCTGATCGATGCGGTCGAGTCCCCAGGGCGCGTTCGACTGCGTGCCCATGAAGGAGAGCCTGGAGTCCTCCTCCACATAGCGCACGCGCGGATCGTTGCTCAGCTTCAGCGCGGCGGCCTCGGACATCGTCACGGCGAAGCCCTGGAGGGCACGCGAGTACACGTGCTTCACGCTCGCCCCGTGAAGCGCGGAGAGCCAGGCCACCTGGGCCCGGGCCACGACCTTGTCGTCGAGGACGACGATGTAGCGGCCAGGCACGGCCTTCTCGGTCTTCAGCAACCGGCTGCCCGCCACGAAGACCCGGGCCGTCTCCGGCTTCCGCGAGGCTTCCGCCTCACTCGTCGTGCGTTCTTCAGCCGTGGGTGTACACGAAGCGTGCACGAGTGCCGCCGCGAACAACGTCACCAGGAACCGCATGGGTCTCCCCCGCGAAGCAAAACCTCTTTCCTGGATTATTGTACAATTCCAGGAAGATTGGATCGCGACCCATGCGAAAAACCTGGTCCGAGGGGAGAAGGGGGCCTGTCCTCGCTCTGGAGCAGGCCCACCGGGTTGCCGCGTACCGGCCGGTTCAGAACGGACGGTGTGCACCCCCCGCCGCGAGGGCGGGAGGAGGTGTGATGCCCACGCCGACCGCCTCCCAGGCCGCCGTCACGGAGCCCGTGGAGTAGGAGAGCTCCTGCGCGGCCTGCTCGGTGTACGCCTTCGCCTGGGCGAAGGTGGTGCTCGCGGTGAAGTAGTCCGTGCCCGCCTTGTAGAAGATCCGCGCCGCCTGCTCCACGCCGATGCCCGCCACGGTGACGCTCGTCTTGCCCCGGGGGTGCAGGCCTCCCTTGGACAACAGCGCGAAGGCCAGATTGCTGATGCCCGAGCTGTAGTGCACGCTCGTGCTCGAGGTGTAGTCGGGGTAGTAGTCCAGCGAGCGGCCGTCGTTGCGCGGATCATCCAGGTAGCGCAGCGCATCCCCCGCGGTGGCCGGCGTCCAGGAGACCTCGCCCAGCTTCCAGATGTCGGGCCCGGTGGACCAGCCCGTCTCCCAGCTCGAGCAGAAGACGGCGGCGATATCGGACATGGACTCGTTGAGGCCACCGGACTCACCCGTATAGACGAGGCCGGACTCGGCACCGGTCACCGCGTGGGTCATCTCGTGGAAGATGATGTCCGGGTCCGAGCATGGGGCATCGAGGGTGCGCCCATCACCATCGCCACACATGATCTGGGAATAGCCATTCCAATAGGCGTTGGCGAAGTTGCGCATGAAGTGGACGCTGGCCACCAACGGCGCGCCCGCGTTGTCGTACGAGTCACGGGAGAAGAGACCCTGGTAGCAGGCGTAGAAGCGGCTCAGGTTGTCGTAGGCCGCGTCCACGATCGCGTCGCCCGTGGGGGCCTCTCCCTCCTGGCGCACCAGCACGTTGCCACTGTTCGCCCTCGAGTAGATGGCACGGTCCATCGCCTCGTGGTGGTCCGAGAAGCGCAGGACGAGGGTGCCCTCCAGGGCATCGATGAACACGTGCTCCCGCACGCGCTCGCCACCCGACGCGTCTTCCACCACCAGCTCGTAGGCCAGCTTCAGCCGCGAGTCCGTGCTGGAACGAGCGTACTGGAGCCGGGGCTCGCCCCGCACCCGCTCACCGCCCGGGACGAGCGCGAGCGCGGCGTGCTCGAGGGCCTCGTGCGACAACCTCGCCTGGGCGGGCAACGCCACGGCCTCTCCACCGCGCGCCGAGCCGTTGGCCGCGTAGATGCGCCCGAGTTCATCCAGGTGAATGATGAGTTCCTCGCCGAACACGGGCAACCCATTCAAGGTACGCGAATAGCGCACGTGGGTGTGGCCCCGCTCGTCGCGGGAGCTTCGCCGCACGACGAGGTCCGAGGCCCGCAGGCGGAACACCGGAGCGATGGCGGCCAGGGGCTCGCGCGCGGAGCCACTCGCCCGGCCGAAATCGCCCCGAATCATGAAGGGCACCCCGTCCCCATGCGCGCCGATGATCCGCGCGGAGGGCAGCACGGCGAGCGCGGAGCGGACATCCTCTGGAAGATCCGGGGCAATGACTTGCGTGGCGTCATCCACGGCGGGCTCGGGGAGTGTGGTGCCTCCACAGGCACCGAGCGAAAGCGAAACACAAGCGGCGAACAGGGAGTGGCGCATGGGGACTCCTTCATCAAGGGTGAGAGACTCCGCTGGAGAGGAAAGGAAATGGGATTCACTGCACCGTGAAGAGCAGGTCGTTCAAGTTGATGGAGTCCAGGTGGCCACCAATCACCTCATCCTCATGCACCTTCCCTCCGGGAGAGGTGTGGCGCAGAGCAGGATGCATGCCGACTCCCCAACCCCTCAGGATTTCAATGATGCCGGCCTCCCGCTGAAGCCCCACTGGAGCATGGGTGCGGCAACGCCCGCGCATGAAAATGTAAACAACATTTACACAAGACAAACCAGACCCATCAAAAACGATGGGTTTCGCCTCCGCTCATTCACTGTCGTGAATTCGGACACTTCAGAGGGTCTGGAGTCTGATCAGACCCCAGCCCTCTCGGCTCTTGAAACATGCGAATGAAGACTAGCACGAGCCCATGTCTTTTTTGTTTTCCTGGTTTTGATTTCTTGGTTTTGACACCTCCCGTGGCCCTGGTTCAGCCCACGGTCCGCGCCTCGCGAGCCGTTCCCTCGACCTCGGCGAAGAAGCCCTTCACCGCCTCGAGGATCTGCCCGGGCTGGTCGATCGGCGCCGCATGACCCGAGTCCCTCAGCTCCTGGAGGCGGGCGTCCGCGAGGAGGCTGGCATACGCCTTCTTCGCGGACAGCGGGGTGTAGTCGTGGTCGGAGGCGAGGACCAGGACCGGACAGGAGATCTCCTTCAGGCGCTCCAGGACACTCCAGCCGACGAGCCCACGGGTCGCGCGCTGGTAGGCGCCCGGCTCGTTGGCTCCGATGGACTCCTCGACCCGCTGCCGGAGCACCGCCTGTTCCGGCTTGGGAAAGAGCTTCGGTGCGATCAGCCTGGCCAGGGTCCTCGGTCCGAGCGTCTTCAACAGGAGCATCCGCGTGGCGAACATGAGCCGCATGCGCAGTGTCCGCGGAACCATGTCGGGCCCGCTGTTGATGACGGTCAGGCTGCGCACGAGCGCCGGCCGCTCCACCGCGAGCTGAAAGCCAATCATCCCCCCCATCGACAGCCCGACCACATGCACACGGGTGAGACCCAGGCGCTCGCAGAGAGCGGCCATATCCCGGGCGAAGAGCGGCACCCCATAGGGCCCCTCCGGCTTGTCGCTGCGTCCGTGGCCTCGGACATCCGGAACCAGCACCCGGTGGTGCGCCGCGAGCCCAGGCGCGACGAGCTCCCAATCCCGTCCCGAGGAGCCAAGTCCATGGAGGAGCAACACAGGCTCGCCCGCACCGGACTCCTCGAGGTGCAGCGACAGGTCATCAAGCTGAATCATGGACATGGACAGGGCCTCGGGTTCCGATGGGCTCCTGAACGATCGATCTCCCATTCGAACGATTGAACAGAGCCAGCAGGGTGTGTTATCCACTTCGACTGAACGAACGATCGTTCAGAAGGCGAATCATGCGCTCCCTGCCCCGGTCACGTCTACAGATCCAGAAGGCGACCCTTCCGGCAACGGTGCCCGAGGGAACTCGGCGGCGGGTGTTGGAGACGGCCCTGCGGCTCTTCGCGAGCCAGGGGTTTCATGGCACGTCGATCCGGGATGTCGCGAAGGCGCTGGAGCTCCAGCCGAGCGCGCTCTATGCGCACTTTGCCTCCAAGGAGCACATCCTCGCGGAGCTCGTCCAGCTCGGCCACGAGGCGCACCACGAAGCGCTCCGCAAGGTGTTGCTGAGCGCGGGCACCGAGCCGGAGGCGCAGGTCCGAGCGCTCATCCGGGCCCACACCGTCATGCATGCGACCCACCCGCAGTTGTCGGTCGTGGTGAACGAGGAGAGCCACGCACTGCCACCCGAGCTCGCCGCACCGGCGATGGCGCTGCGCAACCAATCCACCGCCTTGCTGCTCGAGGTGATCGAGCGGGGTGTGGCCATGGGACGGTTCACGCCTCCCCACGCGGTTGCAACCGCGGCGGCGATCTCCGCGATGGGGGTGCGCCTCCCGTACTGGTACGAGCCGGCTGGCACGCTCGATGTCGACACGCTCGCCGATATCCACGCCGAGTTGGCGCTCCGCATGCTGGGAGGACGCTGAAAGCGCAGCACCTCCGCGCCCACCCCGCGCGCTCCAATGAAGTGCCCACACTGAAGCAGGAAGCAAGGAGATGACCATGAAGCGGAGTCATGGCGCATTCGTGCGCATCGGTGCGTTGCTGCTCGTGCTTTTCGCGTTGTCCGGGGCCCCGGCCCATGCCGGCTCCTGGGTGAATGGCCACTATGCGAATGCCTGGGGCTCCCGAGGCTTCCAGCTCTGGGTCCCCACCGGATATCAGCCGGGCGAGGAGCTTCCACTGGTGGTGGCCCTGCATGGATGTTTCCAGAACCCCGATCAGTTCGCGGGTCTCACCCGCCTGAACCAGAAAGCGGACACGGAGAGGTTCCTGGTCCTCTACCCGAACCAGGCAACGCTCTCCAATGGAACACAATGTTGGAATTTCATGATCGCCACCAACATGGAGCGCGGCATGGGCGAGCCCTCCATCATCGTGGGCATGGTGGGCTGGGTGAAGAGCCATTACGCGGTGGACGAGCACCGCGTGTATGTCGGGGGAGTCTCCTCCGGCGCGGTCATGAGCAGCATCCTGCTCGCCTGCTATTCGGATGTGTTCGCCGCCGGCATGGTGGGCGCGGGGGCGATGTACAAGGCGGCGACCACCGCCTCCGGCAGCGCCTACGCCATGCTCTTTGGCAGCATCTACAATCCCGATGATCGCGGCCATGACGCCTGGGCATGCTCGGGCAAGCCGCGCTGGCGGGTCCCGGTGCTCGTCCTCCATGGGACCGAGGATGACGTCGTCAACCCGCTCAACGGCGAACAGGTGGTACGGCAATTCCTGCAAACCAATGACTACGGTGATGACGGTGCCGACAACGACAGCGTGCCCTACCGCCCCACCCAGGTCCGGAATGGCGGCGTACCCGGTGGCCGCGGCTACACCGTCAAGGATTACGCCTACGGCGGGCGTCTGCTGGTCCAGAAGTATGAGATGCAGGGCATGGGTCACGCCTGGCCCGGTGGTGACCCCGCCTACCTGTTCTCCGATCCCTCCGGTCCCGATGCCACCACCCTCATGTGGGACTTCTTCAAACAGCACACGCGCTGACACCAGGACCCGGTGGCCCAGGGGCGTCCGGCCCGAGAGCCGCTGAGTCAGGCCAGCGCGGACCTGCCCTTGCGCAGCAGGTTGAAGAGCTTGTCCCGGTCCAGCCCATCGGAAGAGAAGGCGCCGCGGGCGAAGACCTTCCCGAGCGCCGCGTCCGAGGAGTCGAACCCGCCACTCTCGAAATGGTGCCTGGCCTTCACCCGGGCCTGGACATCGTGGTCATCCTCGATGACCACCTCCGCCTTCAAGGCCCTTCCCACCCGGAGCGAGTGATCGTTGCCATGGCCCCACACGACCTGGGCCTCCACGTCCTCGCCCACCACCACCTCGCCGCTCGTGTCCACCCCGGTGGCACGCAATGAACCGCCCACCACCAGCAGTCCTTCTGGGCCCGCGTTGCGCAGCACGCCCTCCACCTTCAGGTTCCCCGTCACGAGCAGCGGCCCGTCGAGGTCCACGTCGCCCTGAACCGTGAGGTCCCCTCGCACGAAACGGGGAGCCTTGGAAAAGGACGGCGCCTTCTTCTCGGGTGGAAGGACGGCGCGGGCGAGCTCCACCACCGCCATGGCCACCCAGGGCCGTGCGCCTTGAAGCGCCGCCGCGGCCTGATCCCAGGAGGTCGCGCCCCCCAGCACGAGGCTCTTCAGGACGCGCTCCACCGACTCCACGTCCTCGTCCTCGAAATACCAGGCCTCGAGCAGCACCTTCCGCTGCCTGCCCAGTGCGTCTAGCAGGGGCCGCACGTCCAGGTGTCCGCCCTTGCCCGAGGGGGCCTTCGCGCCCATGAGCTGGGCGAGGTGCGGGTTCTTCTCGTCCAGCGCCTCCTGCGCGGGGGTCCTCCCATCCGAGGACTCGCGGGTGGTATCCGCACCCGCCTGGAGCAGGACTTCGATGACCGGCCCACGCGCCGTGAAGCGCGCGTGCTGATGCAGCGGCGTCCAGCCCTTGCCAGCGTTGGGGTCGGCACCCGCGTCGATGAGCGCCCTGGCCACCTCCGGCCGCCGAGCGTTGAAGAGCGCCGACCTGCCGTCGCTGTCGAGCGCGTCCACTGGCACCCCGCCCCGGGCCAGGAGGGAGATGCAAGACACACCGTCGTGCTCGGCGGCGGCGTGCAGGGCCGTAGCCCGGGTGTTGTCGGTGACCAACGGTGAGAGCCCCAGGCGGAGCAGCTCCCGCACCAGCGCCGCGTCGTCCACCATCGCGGCCAGGTGGAGGGCGCCGCGCTTGTCGCTATCTCGCGCCTCCAGGTTCGCGCCCAGCGCTCGCAGGGCCAGCACCCGGCCCACCCGCCCGCCGCTGACGAAGCCGGGCCCGAAGTGGGGTGCGGCATCCAGCCCCGCCGCGAGCAGGAATCCCTCATCCAGCGCCTTGCCCTTCTGGCCCTTGGGACGAGCCGCGGGCTTCTGCTCGCGCAGCCACGCGAGGAAGTCCCCATCGGAGAACGCCCCCTCCAGTCCCTGGAAGTTGAGCGGATCGTCGTCCCCCTCCACGTCGAAGGCTCGCAGCCCCGGCGACTCCTCCACCCGGGCGAGCAACTCCTGGTACCCCTTCTCCGGCTTCTTCCCGGTCAGCAGGCGCCAGGCTTCGAGTCCCCGGCGAGCACGAGCATGATCCACGAGGTCCCGCAGGTGATGGGCTTCATCCAATGCGGACTCCACCTGATCGAGCTGAGCCGGAGTGGGATGACCCCTCACCACCTCTTCCGCCCATTGGCTCAGAGCCAGGGAGCGGGCCCGCTGGGCATCCGTCAGCTTTCCGCCGGGTTTCGTGCCCCGGGTCAGTGCAAGGAGGTGGTCGCGGATCCGCCAGTGCTCGGCCTTGAGCTCACGCTCCCACCGGTGAGGCTCTCCGCGCCTCGCCGGGTCCAACGCCCAGTTCAGGGAGTGCAGCGCCCGCAGGTGGTCAGGCTCGGCAGCGACCACCTGACGGAGGAGCGGAATGGCCTCGTCCAGCTCGGGCGGCGACTCGTCGAGCAATCGGTCCACCTTCCTCATCAGCGCGGCGACATCCACCTTCTTGGGCGTCTGGGTACGGGACATGACGCGTGAACCTGCCACCGAATGGGAGCGCGTGCATGGAATCGTCGAGGACGCCGCGCTCCAATGGGACGAGTGTTTCGGTGCGCAGGGCTGGGAGGGATCGTCCAGCACGCCCCCCTCACGTGAACAGCTTGAGCAACGCGGGCACGGTGAGCACTGCGGTGTAGTAGCCCATGAACTGCACGCCTGTGTTGAATCCGAGGGTGCGCGACAACAGCCCGCCGAGCAGTCCCATCGTCAGGATCACCAGCAGCCCCAGGACCTGTCCTTCCCAGACACTGATGACGATGATCAGGCCGACGAAGGTGGCGATGATGGCCTCGTGGCTCACCTTGCGCGAGACGAACAGCGCCGCCCGCCGCGCATGGTTCATCGCGAACGGGTAGGACACCAGCGCCGCCAGCACCACGGACAGCATGCCGTAGCCCAGGAACTCCCAGTGGCTGAGCAGGTCGTGCAGGTTGTTCGTCTGCCCGGTGGCGGCATCCACCGTGAATCGCGGAGGCGCGTTGAACAGCGGTGCCGCCGGGCCAGCAGCCACCGGACTCAAGGGCAGGCCGAAAGCGATCAGCGGAATCAGCACTTCCGCGATGTAGGTGGCCTCGGTCACCCCGTTGCGCGCGGCCAGCACGGTGGTCAGCCGGTGATAGGCATGTTTGATGCGCGAGCCCACGGCCTCGCCCAGCACCACCGTCATCGCCACCGGGCTGAACACGAACGTGGCGCTCGACACCGCCGCGGCGGCGAGCGTCCAGCGGGTCTGGGTGGCATCGAGCACCTTGAAGGGGTTGGGAAAATAACCCGACCAGCTCTTCACATCCGGAGCCAGCGAGAACGTCCGGACGCGGTCGCGCCGCATGCGCGGACCCTCGAGCGGGGAGAGCACCGAGAACAGGTCGGCCACCAGCGGGCCGATGGCGATTCCGAGGAAGTAGCTCACGCTGAGCTTGACGCCGCGGCTGGCCGTGAACGCCTGCAGCGCCACGATGACGAGGACGAAGGGAACCAACGTGACCACGGAGGCCCAACGGCCGCCAGACAGGTAGGCGATCAGCACCGCGGCCGTCACGAAGATCCACGGCGCCGACTTCGAGATGATGTCGCCGAAGGGCGCGAGCAGGACGGCGAACGACACCGCCAGCGGCACCGCCAGGAAGGCGGCGAGGAGCCCTCCGGACACCATCTTGCGCAGCGCGATGTGCGGCACGCCGAGATTGCGCAGGATGTTGGCGTCCTGCAGCAGGGGAATGGCGGTGGTATCGCCGGGAATGCCGAGCAGCGCGGTGGGGACCGCATGCGTCATGTGCTTGGCGACCGCCCCGGCGAGGAAGAAGGTGAAGACGCCCACGGGCGGCACGCCCAGCAGCGCGACCAGCAGGGTCGGCGGTGCGAGCGTCGTCGTCTCGTCGGTCCCGGAGATCAAGCCGATGGCGGCGAACACCACCGCGCCGAGCAGCCCCATGCCCGCGGCGACCAGGAGCTGATTCAGGAAGTCCGCTTGCACTAGCGCTCCTCCGTCGCCGGAGGTACGGCCTGGGGAATCCCCGGCGCCTCGGCTCGTGCCGGCGGGGCATTCGCGAACAGCTCGTAGATGTGCAGCGCCTTCATCTCACTCACCACTGAAGGGGGCAGCTCGGCCACCGAGCCGAGTCCGCCGGATTGCGCGGCGAGCCCGTTCAACACCTCCTGGCGCCACGATGGATCGGCCGCCCCGTCCTCCACCACCTCGCGCTTGGGAGGGAACAAGGCCCCGCAGATGACGCCGGACAGAACGCAGCCGACCAGACCCGCCAGCATCGCGTAGGCACGCGCGAGCGCGGCACTCTCGACCCGGTCCACCAGGAGATGGCTGGCCAGGAGGAAGCAGGACAGGCTGACGACGAGCCCGATTCCGATGGACCACGCCAGGTGCCGCAGATCGACCGTATCGCCCCAGACCTCGGCCAGGTGGCCGTGCCGCGGGTTGTGTTTTTTCATTTCAATCCGGTAGCCGCGCGCGACTACCCCCCACCGAGGAGGACCACGTGTTCCAGCCTGTCTACACGCTCGTGGGCAGGAGCTGGCGCACCAAATCCAACAGCTTGCCACGCTCCACCTCGCGCTTGACGAGGTAGCCGTCCGCGCCCGCCTCCAGGCCGGCGGCACGCTCCTGGGGACTGTCCAGGGAGGTGCACAGGATGACGGGGATGTTGGACAGCTTGGGGTGCGCGCGGATGCGCCGGGTGAGGCCGATGCCATCCAGCCGGGGCATCTGCCAGTCACTCACCACGAGCTGACACGGGGTGCGCTCGAGGATGCCCAGCGCCTCCTGTCCGTCACCGGCCGTCACCACCGAGTAGCCGGCGATCTCCAGCAGCGACTTGATGGCGAAGCGCGTGGTGAGCGCGTCGTCGCACACGAGGATGTGCGGGCGGCGCGTCTCGGTGGCGGCGCGCAGCACCACGGGCGCGGCGGCGACACGCAACAACTCGGGCGCGTTGAGCACGGGCACCACGCTGCCGTCGTCCAGCACGGCCGCTCCGGCCAGGTGCGCCACGCCGCGCAGGTGCGGGCCCAGCGAGCGCACGACAATCTCCTGCTGGCCCACCACCGCGTCGATGGCGAACACCGCGCGCACGCCGCCGAGCGCCAGCACCATCGCCGTCTGCGGCTTGCCGGACTCGATGGCCAGGGGCAGCCGCGGCATGTGGATGGACGAGGAGAGCGCGTGGAAGGGCAGCTGCTCGTCCTCCACGCGCGCCACCACGTGGCCGGCCACCGTGCCCACGTCCCCGGGCATCAGCCGCAGCACGCGTTCCACCGCGTCCGAGGGAATGGCCACCACCGACGTGCCGGCGCGCACCAGGAGCCCCAGCGCGCCCGCGAGGATGAGGGGCAGATCGATGGTGAAGCGCGTGCCCTCGCCCGGGACGAAGGAGACGTCCACCGCGCCCTGCAGCCGCGTGGCCGTGCTCTGCACCACGTCCAGGCCCACGCCCCGGCCGGACGTCTCCGTCACCTGCTCGCGCGTGGAGAAGCCCGGCTCGAAGATGAGCCGCGCGGCCTGCATGTCGGTGAGCTTGGCGGCCTCGGCCTCGCCGAGCAGCCCGCGCCGCACCGCCGTGGCGCGCACGTTCTCCGGGGACAGGCCCGCGCCGTCATCCTCCACCACCACCGCCAGGCGCGTGCCCCGCGGCTCCACCCGGACGGACAACATCCCGCGAGGGGACTTGCCCGCGGCCACGCGCTCGGAGGTGGACTCCAGGCCGTGGTCCAGGGCGTTGCGCACCAGGTGCTGGAGCGGATCCTTGAGCACGTCCACGATGCGCCGGTCGATGCGCACGTCCCCACCGGCGAGCACCAGCTCCACGTCCTTGCCCAGCCGCGCGGCCAGCTCGCGCACCGTGCGCTTGAGCGGCTCGAGCATCTGCGACGCGGGCACCATGCGCAGATCCCTCAAGTCGTCACGCACCACCTGGGCCACGAGCGCGAGCTGCTCGCCCTCGCGGTGCGTGTCCTTGGAGAGCTGCAACAGGCGCTTCTGCACCCCGCGCACCTGACCCACGCCGGCACGCAGCGACTCCAGCGCCCCACCCCCGTTGCCGGACAAGGCGAGCTGCTGGGCCGCGCGCTCCAGTTGCAGCAGGGCGTGGTTGGTCTGTTCCATCAGCTCGCGGTGGGCCTCCGCGCGGCGCAACTGCTGGGCGCGGCCCGCCGCGAGCTGCTCCACCTGCAGGGCCAGCGAGTCGAGCGTGCGCACCGACACGCGCACCGCCCGGTCCATGTCCGGCTGACGCCGGCCGGCCGCCGAGCGCGCCGTCACCTCGGGCTCCACCGGGGCCGAGGCGGGCTCGGGAGCCGTCTCCTCCGCGAGCGCCTCCAGCGAGCCGCGCAGCTGCACCAGCGCCCCGGCGATGTCCGAGGCCGCCACGCTGGCGCCGACTCCCGCCTCCTCCATGCGCGCGAAGCCAGCGCGGATGGAGCTCGCCAGGGACTCCACGGCGGTGATGCCGGCGGTGTTGGCCGCGGCCTTGAGCAGTTCGGCGAGCCCCACCGCCTCCCAGACGGCGCCGGGACGATCCTCCAGCCCGGGCGAGCACAACCGGCCCAGCGCCGACTCCAGCTTCTCGAGCGTCTGCAGTCCGTCACGCCGGAAGTGCGCGGACACCCGTGTCTTCGTCTCCGCGGGCGGCACGAAGCCACCCCGGCCGAGCCCCGCCAGGAGCCCGGCGAGCCCCTCGATGGTGGGCGGCTCGCCCGCGTCGCCCCGGTTGAGCGCGGCCTCGATGGCCGACAGGCTGCGCAGGGTGGAGTCCACCAGGCCCGGCGGCGGCACGTGGCCCGGAGAGCAGCGCGCGAGCCCATCCTCGATGGCGTGGACCAACTGCTCGATGTCCGACAGGCCCAGGCTGGCCGCGGACCCCTTGAGGCTGTGCACCTCGCGCTTGAGGGCGGTGAGCTGCTCGGCGGCCTGTTCGGCGGTGCCCTGCTCCAGCCCGAGCACCGCCGTGCCGATGGTCTGCAGTTGCTCGCGTGTTTCCGCGGCGAAGATGGGCCAGAGACTGCGCAGTACCCGGGGGTCCATGCGTCTTCGTCCTATCCCCGGCCCGCCACGGACGGATCGCTCAGTTGCACGAGATCCAACACCATCAACCGGTTGCGTGTGAGCCAGGTGAAGGGACCCGGCGGCGGCTGGGACAGGTCCACGCGGGGCAACTCCTGCCGTCCATCCACCTCCTCCACCGCCATCCCGAAGAACTCCTCGGCCACTTCCACCACCACCACGCGCGCCAGATCCGACATGCCGCCGCCTTCCAGGCCCAGCACCTGCCGCAGGTCCAGCACCGGCACCACGCGCGAGCGCGACACCAGCGCGCCGAGCACGTGGCGCGGCGCCCCCGGCAGGGGACACAGGCCCCGGGCCTCCAGCACGTGGTCCACCGCGTCGATGGGCACGGCGTAGCGCTCGCCTCCCACTCGGAAGGCGAGCACCGAGACCGTCTCGCGACGCTCCTCCTGGCGTGACTCGGCCAGGATGCGCGCGCGCTCGGCGAGCACCTCACGGCGGCGCTCCGGACTGAGCACCTGGGCTCCCTCGAGCACCGCCTGCGCCTCGTCCAGCTTGCGGCGCAGCGCCGTGTAGTCGATCTTCCCGCGTGACTCGTCGCCGACCATGACGCCTCTCAGTACTTGCTGGCGGGGAGCTTCAGGATGCTGCGCACCTTCTCGCGCAGGTCATCCACCCCCACGGGCTTGTTGAGAAAGGCGCTCGCGCCCACGAGCCGGCCCCGCTGCCGGCTCGCGTCGTCCTTGAGCGACGTGAGCATCACGAAGGGCGTGGAGAAGAGGATGGGATCCGCCCTCACCGCCGCGCACAGCGCGAACCCATCCATCTCCGGCATCTGCACGTCGGAGATGATCAGATCCGGCTTCACCTCCCGGGCGCGGGCAAGCCCCTGCACGCCATTTCCCGCTTCGAAGAACTCCAGCCCCCACCCCATCAGGTAGACCTGAATGAGGTTGGTGATGGTCTTCGTATCCTCGACGATGAGCACCTTCATTCTTCCACGTCCTCCACGAGCAACCCCCCGGTCATAGTTGGTACTTCCCGACGAGGTCGGAGAAGCGTCTGGACAGGTTGGAGAGATTGCCCGCCACCTGCTCGATGCGTTTGGTCCCCTCCACGTTGTCCTGCATGGCAATGGTCAATTCGTTCATGGCGACGGCGATCTGCTCGACGCCGATGGTCTGCTGGCGCGTGTTGCCGGCGATCTGCCGGGCGGCCGACGACGAGTCGCGGATGAGATCGGACAGGCCCTTGATGGCGGCGCCAGCGCTCTGGGCGAGCTCCATGGCGTTCAGGGCGCGGCGGCTGCCCTCCTCGGTGGCCATCACCGCGGCGCGGGTGCCCTTCTGCACCTCGCCGAGCAGGGCGCGCACCTGGTTGGCGGCCATCTTCGACTGCTCGGCCAGCGTGCGCATCTCCATGGCGACCACCGCGAAGCCGCGGCCCTGGTCACCCGCCTTGGCCGCCTCGATGGAGGCGTTGAGCGCGAGCAGGTTGGACTGCTCGGCCACGTCCTTCACCGTGGTGATGATGTCACCGATCTGCAGCGTCTGCTCGTTGAGGTCGGTGATGGCCAGGGCGATGGCCTTGACCTGCTCGCTGAGCTTCTCCATGGCGGCCACGCTCTCGCCGACGACCTTCTGGCCCTCGGCGCTCAGCGAGTCCGAGCGGCTGGCGCCCGAGATGACGGTGTCGGCGAAGGAGGTGGCCTGCCGGGACGTCTGGGCGATCTCCGCCACGGTGGCGCCCGTCTCGTGGATGGCGGAGGCCTGCTCGTTGGCCATGGCGGACTGCTGCGAGGAGGTGGCGAGCACGTTGGTGGCCTCGCGCTCCATGTCCGCCGCGGCGCTGCGCAGATCCTTGAGCATGTTGGTGAGCATCTCCGCCATGGTGGCGAAGCTGCGCGCCAGGTCGCCCACCTCGTCGATGCCGCTCGACTCGATCTGCTGGCGCAGGTCGCCCGCGGCGAGTCCGGCCGCCGCGCGCGCCAGGCGCTCCAGGGGGATGATGAGCATGCGGCAGAGCACGGACACCACCACCAGGCAGCCGGCGAGCGTCAGCAGTCCCAGTCCGAGCACGCGCACGACCATGCCCGACACGGCCTTCTCCAGCACGCTCAGCTCCAGGCCCACCTGCACCGAGCCCACCCGCTCGATGGCGTCCGGAGGGGCGCCGGGCCACGAGGAGACGATGGGCGCGGAGATCTCCAGCACGGGCCGGCCTCCCACGTACAGCTCTCGAGGCGCCGTGCTCAGGGACACCTGCGGCAGCAGAGCCGGGCTCACCAGCCGCTCCACCGCGGTGTGGGCGAGCATGTCGCCCTCGGGGCCGCGCACCACCACATAGGCCATGTCGGGGTCGGGGTGATGGCGCAGCGCGGCGGCAGCGGCCTGCCGCAGCGCCTCCGTGTCCCGCGCGGCCGACAGGTGGTTGGCCAGCGAATGGCTCGCCGCCGCGGCGCGCTTGGCGAACTCCACCTTGAGCGCCTCGCGCATCTGCAGCGAGAAGGCGGCCACGAGCAGGGCGATGACCAGCGCGCCCGACACCGCGGTGATGGCCACGATCCGCGTGCGCAGGCTGAGCCGCCGCATGTCCAGCCGCTGGATCGTCAGTGGTCTCATGCCATTGCCGTCCATGGGACCTCCTCAGAACAACGAGCGGCGCTCATCGCGCACCCGACTTTCCCATCTTCACTCCTGGCACGAGCGCGCGCCGCAACCCACCCACCGTCATCTCCTCGACTCCACGCAGCACCAGCTCGTCATCCAGACCTTCCAGCGCCCGGAGTGCGTTGCGCCGCGCCCGCTCCGCCTCATCGGCCTGACCCAGCTGTCCATACAACGCCACGAGCATCGCATGCCCGATGGCCAGTTGCGGCTCCAGATAGAGCGCCTTGCGCACGCAAGCCACGGCCTCGCGCACGTCTCCTCGCTGCTCGGCGACCATGGCCAGCAGCAGGTAGGCCTCGGGCGACAGCTCGCGCGCCGCCAGGCGGGCGAAGGCCTCGGCCTGCTCGAAGTGTCCGGCGCGCGCCGCGGCCCGCGCCTGCTCCAGGGTGTCGCGCACCAGGGGGCCCGAGGGCGCCGCGGGCGCGAGCGTCTCGGGCAGGGAAGCAGCCAGGGACGCCACGGCGGGCGGGGAGTGGAGCACGGGAACCATCTGGAACGGTGCGCCGGGCGTCCGCGACGGCCCCCGGACAGGGGCGGGCTCGGCGGGGGGCACCGGGAGCGGCCCCGCCGTCAGGGGCTTGCGCAGCACGGGCAGGCCCTCGACCATCTGCTCCTCCAGCCCCAGCCCCCGGGTGAAGGGCAGCTCGGCGGGCGCGAGGAAGAGCCAGCCACCCGGAGCGAGCGCCGCGAGCAGCCGCTTGAGCACGGTGGGGATGGTCTCGGGGGGGAAGTAGATGAGGACGTTGCGGCAGAAGATGGCCTGGGCCCCGGACAGGGGGGGAGGATCCGTCACCAGGTTGTGCCGCCGGAACTCCACCCGGGCACGCACCTCGGTCGGCACGGTGACGGAGTCGGGCCGCAGGGTGAGGTAGCGCCGCTCCAGCGCCAGCTCCATGCGCCGCACGGACCAGGGCGAGTAGACGCCCTGCCGGGCCTTGTCCAGGGCGCGGCCGGACACGTCCGTGCCCACCACCCGGATGTGCTCGGGCGAGAGGCCCGCGGTCAACAGGGCCATGGCGATGCTGTAGGGCTCCTCGCCGCTGGCGCACCCGGCGCTCCAGACGAGGAAGGGCCCGACATGCACGGAGGCCACGCGCGCCAGCTCGCGCAACTGCTCGGGGTGGCGGAAGAAGTACGTCTCGCCGATGACCGCGTAGCCGATGAAGGACTCCACCGCCCCGGTGTCGCGCGCCAGCAGCCGGTGGAGGAAGTCGAGCGGCGGCAGGCCCTGGGCCTCGGCCGCGCGCGTGAGGGCGGTGCCCAGCGAGCGGCGCACGCTGGGGGCCAGCACCATGCCGCACTCGGCGCGCAGGACGGACTCCAGACCTCCGAGCGCCGCGTCATCGAGCCGTTCCACCTTCCCCGGCTCCTTCACGCGCCCTCCGGAACGTTCAGGATGGCCGAGGCGCGCAGCAGCGGGCGGATGCCCTCGGGCGTGCGGCACAGGCCCGCCATCAGCCCCGTCCTGTCCCACGCGGTGGGCACGCCCTCCTCGACGGACCCCTCCACCAGCACGGGCGACTCGACGAGGTCGCGCACCCGGTCCACCAGCACGGCCACCATGCGCGTGCCGCCGCAGATGACCAGGTGCGCGTCCAGGTCCGGCTCCCTCGGCACGCCCAGCAGCGCCGCCAGGTCCACCACCACCGCGGGCGTGCCCCGGTAGAGCATGGTGCCGCGCACATGGGGCAGGGCCGCCGGCAGGGGCTCGATGGCCACCAGCCGCACCACCTCCAGGACCGCCTCCACGGGCAAGAGGGCGGTGGAGCCCGCCACCTCCACGGTGAGGTAGAGCCCCGGCAGGCGCTGGTCCACGCCCAGCGTGCTCAGCTCCCGCCGCAGCCGGACGATCTCCTCCTCCAGCACCAGCAAGCGCTTCTGGACCGATGCACGTCTCGCCTGGGCATCAGCCGTCATTGGAGGGAAGTCGACCATGGCGGGCCCGCCTGAACGTGTCCGCGGGAGGGGGAGGGATGGAACGGTAGTCCGATCACGCCGAACCCGTCAATGCGGGCCGCGCATCCCGTTCGCCCCCTGGTCCCTCGGCGAGCACCCCGAGGATGGGAGCCAAGCAAGCACCCGCTCCCAAGTCGCGTGTTTCCGGGAGTTGTGGTTTCATGGCTTGACTCCACTTCCTGGAAGAATGGTTCCCACCCGGCCGCGGGATGGGGGAGCACGACGAAATTATGGTGACCGGCGACTCACAGGGTCCAGGTGATACGGGGACGGATCCCCTCATCGGGCGAACGCTCAACGGCCGCTTCAGCATCCTCGAGCCGCTGGGTGTGGGAGGCATGGGCCGGGTCTATCGCGCCAAGCAGACGCCCCTGGACCGGGTGGTGGCGCTCAAGGTGCTCAACCCCCACTTCCCCACGAGCAAGGATCCGGGCTTCCAGAAGCGCTTCCTGCGCGAGGCCTCGCTCTCCTCCAAGCTCCGCCACCCCAACACGGTGACGGTGATTGATTACGGGCAGACGGACGACGGCATCTACTACATCGCCATGGAGTACATCGAGGGCCGCACCCTCGGCCAGGCGATAGCGGAGTCGGGTCCCATCGCCTGGGCACGCGCGCTGAGCATCACCCAACAGATCTGCCGTTCACTGCGCGAGGCACACAACCAGGGCATCGTCCACCGCGACCTCAAGCCGGCCAACATCATGCTGCTCAACGAGGCCGACCAGGACCACGTCAAGGTGTTGGACTTCGGACTGGTGAAGTCCATCGCCGTGTCGGAGAACGCGCCCAATCCGGAGATCACCCAGAGCGGCACCTTCCTGGGCTCCCCGGCGTACATGGCGCCCGAGCAGGCGCGCAACGAAGCCGACGTGCGCAGCGACGTGTATTCGCTCGGCGTGGTGCTCTACCAGATGCTGGTGGGCCGGCCGCCGTTCGTCTCCAAGGATCACATCGAGCTCATCTTCGCCCACCACAAGGAGCTGCCCCCCGCGTTCAGCTCCGTGCGGCCGGACATCTCCGTGCCCATGAGCATCGAGGCGGTGGTGCGCCGCTGCATGGAGAAGGATCCGGCGCGCCGCTACCAGACGATGGACGAGCTGCTGGAGGCCCTGCGCACCGCCAGCATGGAGGCGGGCGGCCACAGCGGCATCTTCAGGCACCCGAGCGGGCAGAGCACCACCGGGCCGCACAAGACGCCGCTCTTCGCGGGCCTCTCCGCGGACAACCACTCGAGCGGAGACACGCTCGCGGTGGACATCAGCGTGGAGGTGCCGCCCGACATCCAGAAGGCGCGCCGGCGCACGCTGCTCATCGGCGGGCTCGTGGGTGGAGGCATCGCGGTGCTGCTCACGGGAGGGCTGCTGCTGTCCTCGAGCCTCTTCGGGTCGGCGTCGGCGCCCCGGAGCGAGCCGGTGGTCGCCGCGGCGCCCCAGGCCGCCCCCGTCGAGCCCGCGGCGGACGCGGTGGTGCGCTTCCGGCTGATGAGCCAGCCCACGGGAGCGCACGTCTTCTACAAGGGAGAGGAGCGCGGCACGACGCCGCTGCTGCTGGAGATTCCCAAGGACAAGGGCCAGGACACCTTCACCGCCGAGTTCACCTTCACGCTGGACGGCTACCACCCGGAGACGGTCATCACCGGCGGCTCGGGCGAGGTGGTGTTCTCCCAGAAGATGCAGCGGGTGCGCACGGCCAGCCGGGGGAATTCGTCCAGCCGGGTGGAGCGGGCCATGGCCTCGAACGGCGCCTCGCCGGCGGCGGCCGTGGGCTCGATGTCCGCGCCGGTGCTGCTGGAGGCCGAGCCGCCTCCGCCCTCGGAGACCAAGAGCACGTCGGCGGTGGCCGTGCCCGTGGTGGCGGTGGCCCCGGCGGTGGAGTCGCGCAAGGCCGACGGTCCCGTGCCCTTCCAGGAGGGCATGCCCCGTCCGGTGGAGATCCAGGGCAAGGAGATCGTGTTCTCGCGCGAGGCGCGCGCGGCGCGCGTGTCGGGTGTGATGATCGTCAAGTGCGTCATCACGCCCAAGGGCAGCGTGGAGAGCTGCCGCGTCATCAAGGGCCTGCCGCACATGAACGAGGCGGTGGTGCAGTCGCTGCAAGCGCGCCTCTACAAGCCCATCGTGATCGACGGCCGCCCGACGGCGGTGGACTACCCCTTCGTCATCCGGCTGGTGCCTCCCCGCGAGCGCTGAGGAAGGCACGTCGGCGCGCCGCGGCCGGGGCTCTCGGGCCGCGGCCGGGACTCACGGGCCGTGCGTGCGCCCGCGCCGTCGGCGCAATGCCCACGCGCCGAGCAGCGCCGCCGCGGGCAGCAGGGCGCCGGGCGCCGCCGCGCACCCGGACCACGGGACGTGGGACACCGCCTGGAAGCGGCGGCCGAGCTCCGGGTTCTCGCCGCACTGGGTGGGCGGGAGTCCCCGGGGGTAGGCATCACAGAAGCCCGCGATGCTGCCCACGTCGATGATGCGCTTGTTCGTCTCTCCGGGGAACGCGGAGGGCTCCATGGTGGAACCCGGCTGTTCGGGAACATGGTCCAGCCCGACCACGTGGCCGAGCTCGTGGGTCACCGTGTTCTGCACGTCGGCGGAGACACACCCGGAGGTCTGGCTGCCGTCACAGGGCGGCGAGTCCACGGTGGTGAAGAGAAACCCCCTGCCCGCCGGGGCCGCGTTGAGCTCGATGTCCGCGTCGAAGACCTTGCCGGAGCTCTTGCCATAGGTGGTGGTGGTCAGCCCGAGGATGCCCCCACCGTGCTCCCAGCAGGAGTAGAGGTTGCCGCAGGTCCCGCCCTTGATGCAGGGGTCTCCCGGAGGAGTGACGTCGTTGCAGTCCTGCTCGCGGAAGGTGATGACGTTCTCGTTCACCTCGGAGGACTCGACCCCGGGGGGAGGCTCGACATAGCCCACGGAGGGGTGCGCGATGTCGGGCCCCCTGCGGAAGGTGTAGTCACTGCAGGTGGCGGACACCGCGCGCCAGGACTCCACCGAGGCCTCGATGGCCGCGAACTCGGAGTCCCCCGGGGTGCGAGCACTGCCCGCCGCGTCCAGGCGGTAGACGTACTCGCGCCCGGGCCAGAAGACACAGAAGGGCCGGCCCTCGACCAGGGTCCGGTGGTAGACCTGCGCCCCGGCGCGAGGCGCGCAGAGGCAGAGCACCGCGGACGCCATCATCACGAGCGGGCGCGTCATGAGCGAACGCCCCGGCGCCGCCACCCCAGCCAGCTCAGTGCCGCCAGCGCGGAGAGCCACGGCGCGCCGCCCGTGGTGGAGCACCCCGCGACCTGCCTGCCCAGCGCGAGGGAGGTGTCACCCGGGGACGACGCGTTGAGCGTGGGCGTGAGGCAGCTCTGGCTGGCGAGACCCTTGGGATAGGCGCGGCACACGAAGTCGCGCGAGCCCGCGTCGATGATGCGCTTGGAGACCTCCCCCGAGGGCGCCTGGGGGTACATGACGGAGGAGCTCAACCACGTGTGATCCAGGCCGACGAGGTGGCCGAGCTCGTGGGTCATGGTGTTCTGCACGTCGGTGGCCACGCAGTTGGGCGTCTTGCTGGAGATGGGCTGGGCGCAGGGCGGACTGGACACGGTGGTGAAGACGAAGCCACTCGCGTTCAACTGGATGTCCGAGTCGTAGATGATGCCGGAGCGCTCGTCATACGTGGTGAGCGTGAGGGCGATGGTGCGATCATCGCTGTCCCAGCAGTCGTAGACGTTGCCGCACGTCTCCTCGGCCCAGCACTTGTCGGCCGCGGGCGCTATCTCCTGGCAGCGCCGCGAGCGGAAGAGAACGAGGTTGTGGTTCTCCTCCTTCTGCACGTAGCCCACCCGGCGCTCGTCGAGCAGTGGCCCCTCGGAGAAGCGCAGGTTGCCGCAGTCCTCGAAGATGCGCTGCCAGCTCTGGAAGGAGGCGCGGATGGCCGCGAACTCGCGCTGCTTCTGCTCATCCACGCTCTCCGGGTTGCCCACGCTGCTCAGGTTCCAGGTGAGGGTGGGTGTCGTCCAGAAGAGGCACTGGGTGCTCGAGTCGTCCTTGTCCACATGGCTGCGCACATAGGGGCTGCTCTGCGCCACGGCGAGGGAGAGGAGCAGGGCGGTGGTGCCCATCATGGCCGCTTCTCCTGCGAGCGCATCGGAGCCGGCTGCTGGAGCGCCGCGCGGATGGCGGCCTTGAGGTCCGAGAGCGGCAGGGCCTGGCGCGAGGAGGTGACGGTCTGGTGCGTCCTGGCGTCCAGCAGGAGCGCTTCCCCGGTGGACTCGGGCACCGCCATGGCGCGCGTCTCGCCCTCGGTGCGCAGGACCTTGTACTTGCCCTGCGCCATGCCCGAGACATGGAAGGCGGGTCCGCGGCGCTGGAGGAACACCACCACCTCCTCGTTCGGCGCGAAGGAGGCCAGGCCGCTCACCTTCTGACCGATGTCGCCTACTTCCCCCCCGCGCTGGGTGACGAGCACCGTGCCGCTCGCCTGCCCCTTGAGGGCTTCGGTCACCTGGATCTCCACGTCCGTGACGATGAGGCGGCGATCGCCGCTCCACCGGCTCTCCATGCGGCGCACCGTGCCGTGGACGATGACATCGGCCGAGTGCGACAGCTCGGGCAGGTCCATCTGGAGCAGGGTGGTGGCGCTCGCGGGCAGACAGAGCAGGACAACGGCGGAAAGAAGGACGCGCAACGCGCTGGAACAGGTCATGAATGGGCCTCGATGCCCGGCAGTTTAATGCATGGCGGGTGCTCACGGGACCGGGAAGCGGCCGCTTCGTTGACCACACGAGACCGCTCCTGCTATCCGCCCCCTCCGACTATGGCCTCCGCACCTCGCGTCCGATTCGCTCCGTCCCCCACCGGCTACCTGCACATCGGGGGCGCCCGTACCGCCCTGTTCAACTACCTCTACGCGAAGCGCCACGGTGGCGTGTTCATCCTGCGCATCGAGGACACCGACCAGGAGCGCTCCACCCCCGAGTCCGTCAAGGCCATCCTCGACGGCCTCACCTGGCTGGGCATCGACTGGGACGAGGGGCCCGGCAAGGAGGGGCCCGCGGCCCCCTACTTCCAGACCCAGCGGTTGGACCTGTACAAGCAGTACGCGGACCAGCTCCTCGCCGAGGGCAAGGCGTACCGCTGCTACTGCACCCGCGAGGAGATCGACGCGCGCCGCGCCGCCGTGGAGAAGGCCACGGGCAAACCGGGCACCTACAAGTACGAGGGCACCTGCCGCGAGCGCAAGGACGTGCCCGAGGGCCGCTCCGCCGTCATCCGCTTCAAGATGCCGTCGCAGGAGGGCGAGGTGACGTTCAACGACAAGGCGCTCGGGCCCATCACCAAGGCGTACTCGGACCTGGATGACTGGGTGATGCTGCGCGCCGACGGCATCCCGCTCTACAACTACGGCTGCGTCATCGACGACCACACCATGGACATCACCCTGGTGGGGCGCGGGCAGGAGCACGTCAACTCCACCTTCCCGCAGCTCATGCTCTACCAGGCCCTCGGCTGGAAGCCGCCCGAGTTCGCCCACTTCCCGCTCATCCTCGGGCCGGACCGCGAGAAGCTGTCCAAGCGCAAGCACCCCGAGGCGGACGTCATGCTGCACAAGCGCAACGGCATCCTGCCCGAGGCGCTGCTCAACTTCGTCGTGCGCCTGGGCTGGAGCCACGGCAACGACGAGGTCATCTCGCGCGATCAGATGGTCGAGTGGTTCGACTTCGACCACGTGGGCACCACGTCCGGGGTGTGGAACCCGGAGAAGCTGCTGTGGCTCAACCAGCAGTGGCTCAAGCTGCTCGCCCCCGCGGTGGTGGCCTCGACGCTCGCGGACTTCCTGGTGGCCAAGGGCGTGCAGATCAAGGCGGGCGACCCCCGGCTGGAGCGCGTGGTGATGGCCTTCCGCGAGCGCGCCAAGACGCAACAGGAGATGGCCGACATGGCGCTCAAGTACTTCCAGCACGGCGTGGCGCTGGAGGAGAAGGCCGCGGCCAAGCACCTCACCGCCGAGTCCAAGCCCCTGCTCGTCCAGGTGCGCGAGCAGGCCGCCGCGCTCGCCCAGTGGAACGCCGCCGGGTTGGACGAGGTGGTGAAGAAGGTGAGCGAGCAGGCCGCGGTGGGCATGGGCAAGGTCGCCCAGCCGGTGCGCGTGGCCGTGACGGGCGGCACCGTGAGCCCGGGCATCGGCGAGACGCTCGAGCTCCTGGGGCGCGAGGAGTCCCTGCACCGCCTGGACGCGGCGCTCGCCCGCGTCGGCTAGGAGGCCCGGGACGCCGGGGCCCCAGGTTGGAGTGGACACCACCGCGCCAGGGCCCTATTGTTCCGCGCCGATGACACGAGTGCTTGACAGCCGGAAGGGCCTTTTCTATAAGGCGCGCCCGCTCGGGGCGGTGGTGGTGGCGCTCTGGGCGGCGGTGGCGGTGGCGGAGGTGGTGAGCGGGGCTCAGTTGCCTGACGGCGCCCAGAAGGTGGGCGAGAACAGGTACCGGGCGCCGGGGGACTACGAGAAGACGCTCGAGTACTACAAGATCGTCTATCCCGTGAGTTCCTATCCCCGGCGGGCCATCGTCAACCAGCCGGGCGTCAAGGCGGTCCACATCACCAATCCCTCGGGGAAGAACTTCGAGGGGTTGAATATCTACGAAGCAAATGACGAAGTTCGGGTGTATGTGGTACCTCTGAAATCGGCTCCGGCGAGCAGCAAGCCGGTGAAGAAAGCAGAGCCGAAGTCGGGGAAGAAGTCGCGGTAGCCCGGTGGTTCGAAAAAGCAGTTGAATCAGCGGGGTGGTTGCGGTACGGAGTGGGCAGTTGAGCGGTTCTTGGGGAATCGTCTAACGGCAGGACAGCAGACTCTGACTCTGCTTATCTAGGTTCGAATCCTAGTTCCCCAGCTCGCAGTACCCGGTTGTCTACCGGCCCTGTCGTCTAGTGGTTAGGACGGAGCCCTCTCACGGCTCAAACTCGGGTTCGAATCCCGGCAGGGTCACTCGTAGCAAAGGCCCCCACCTTCTTGGGAAGGTGGGGGTTCTGTTTTCTGGCCCTGTCGTCTAGTGGTTAGGACGGAGCCCTCTCACGGCTCAAACTCGGGTTCGAATCCCGGCAGGGTCACTGAAGCGCCCGCTTCTCTCCTCGGAGAAGCGGGCGCTTCGCTTTTGCGGGCCCGCCCTCCCCTCCCCCTTCGTCCTAGGCACCGCCCCGCGCGAGGCTCTCCCGGAAGGCCATCAGGGCCGAGGCCAGGTTCGTCTGGGCGCGCTGCAGGTTGCGGCGCATGAGCAACATGCGCACCCGCTCCGGCAGCGCCCGCGGCGACGAGGAGCCGAAGCCCACCAACTCCAGGCGCAGGGTGATGGCGTCCAGGAGATCCGCCAGGTCCGCGTGGGGGCCGGCGAGCAACACCACGTCCGGTGAGGCCGTCTGGAGGCGCTCGGCGATGTCCCACCAGTCCGGCGCGCCCGTCTCCAGCACCACCACGGCAGCGCCCAGGAGCGCGGGGGAGTCCGGCGGCAAGGCCACCGCCTCCAGGCCTTCCTCCAACAGGGTCCGCAGGGCCTCGGTGCTGCCCACCACCGCCACCTGGCCTCCCGGCGACATCCGGCTGGCGAGCTCGTACGCGCGCAGCTGGCTCTCCATCTGCTGGCGCGCCTGGGGGGAGGCCTGCTCGCCCGCCTGCAGCAGCTCGGCGGCCTCCCGGGCCACCCGCCGCGCCTGCTCCCGGCCCTTCACCCGTCCCGCCCGGCGCTCCAGCGCGGCGCGCACCTTGGCGCGCACCAGGCGCAAATCCTCGAAGGGCTTGAGGATGTAGTCACTGGCGCCCGCGGCGAAGGCGGCGATCACCGACTCGGAGCTGGAGTAGCCGGTGATCATCACCGCCTCCAGCGAGGGCTGGCGCGCGCGAGCCTCGGCGATGAGCTCCACGCCGCCCATGCCCGGCAGGTTCTTGTCGGTGATGAGCACGTCGAAGCGCTGGGAGTCGAGCAGCATCAGCGCCTGCTCCGCGTCCTCGGCCAGGGTCACCACCAGGTCCGGCTCTCGGGCCAGCAGACGCGCGCACACATCCCGCACCACGGGCTCGTCGTCCACCACCAGCACGGTCGAGGCGAGGGTGCCCCCACCCCCCTCACCTCCACTGCTCTCATCCGTCTCGAAGGGGAGGTCCATGCTTTCGAGAATCGCACAGCTCGCGACGGACTTCGAGCGTGGCCACCAGGGGGTTATGTTGGGGCGGTGGCGAGCTTCTCGGAAGCCTTGGAGGACAACCCCGCTCCGCGTCAACTGGGCGACGTCCGGCTGCGCTACGAGCCCGGCCGTCTGCTCGGCGAATCCCGCGCCCCTTCGTACTGGAAGCGACTGCTGCCCACCGTCTGTCTGGGGATGGCCGTGCCCCTGACGCTGCTCGCGCTGGTGGGCGCGTGGGTGGAGGGGGCCCGCCAGGGCCTGGGCCTGTTCTGGGTGCCGGGCCTCCTGGCGGCCGCGCTGGTGGGGCTCGCGCTCTGGCTGGAGGGACAGCTCGGCCGGCGCCGCTTCGTGCTGCACTTCCGCTCCGAGCGGCTTCGGCTGGAGCGGCTGCGCTGGGCCCCGGGGGCCACGCGCGCCCAGTGGGTGCCGTTCGACGAGGTGACGGCGGTGGATGTGGTGGAGCGCCCGGACGGCAACTACGCGCTGGTGGTGGTGTGGCGCGCCGGGGACGAGGAAGAGACGCCTCCGCGGCGCGAGGTGCTGGTGGAGCACATCCTCAAGAGCGAGCAGGAGGCGCTCCTGCGCGTCTGGCGGATGCTGCACAACGCCTTCGGACTCAGGGGAGCGGGCCTCGCCGGAGGGTGAGCTCGACTTCCGTGCCCGTCCCCTGCTTCGAGGACAGCCGCACCGTGCCCCCGAACTGCGCCACCAGTTCCTTGCAGATGGACAGGCCGAGCCCCGTGCCGATGCCCACCGGCTTGGTGGTGAACAGGGGCTGGAAGACCTTCTCCTGAAGCTCCTGGGGGATGCCACACCCGTTGTCCGCCACGGTGAGCACCACGTCCTGATCGCGCGAGGACCAGCGCACCTCGATGCGACCCGGCCGGCCCGTGCCCTCCATGGCCTGCGCGGCGTTGACGATGAGGTTGAGCAGAACCTGGCACAGCTTCACCGGCCCGAACGTCACCTTCACCGGCTCGCCCATGGTGGTGATGCGGGCGCGGTCGCGCACCTCGGCGCGCGCCAGCTTCACCGCGAAGGACACCACCTCGGCCACATCCGCCGAGGCCTCCATGTCATCGCCGCGCGCCTGCGCCCTCAAGCCCAGCGCCACCCCGCGCAGGTGATCCGCTCCCGAGGCCAGGTCCTGCAACAGCGAGGGCAGATCCTCGAGCACGCTGGCCACATCCGGCGCGGGATCCGACGCCAGGTGCTTGGAGGCGTACTGCACCACGCACTCGAGATCCCGCCGCAGCGACGCCACGTTCTGCGACAGGTAGCCCACCGGGCCCATCAGCTCGTGCGCGATGCCGGCCGTCACCTGGCCCAGCGTGGCCAGACGCTCGGCCTTCATCATGCGCCCTTCCACCTCGCGCACGCGCAGCTCCAGCCGGGCGATCTTCAACCCGTCCTCGAGCGCGGCCAGCACCTCGGCGCGGTCCCACGGCTTGACGAAGTAGCGGCTCACCTGGCCGCGGTTCACCGCGTCGATCACCGCCTGCATGTCCGAGTAGGCCGTGACGAGCATGCGCTTGGCGTCCGGCGCCAGCGAGCGCGCGCGCTCGAGCAGCTCCACGCCCGTCATCCCCGGCATGCGTTGATCCGACAGGATGACGCCAATCTCGTTGCGCTTCTGCTCCAACAACGTCAGCGCCTCGGCGGGAGTCGAGCAGCGGAAGATGCGGAACTTCTGGCCGAAGTTCGCCTCGAACACCCGCAGGTTGAGCGCGTCGTCGTCGACGTAGAGGACGGCGGGGAGGTCAGACGGATTCATGGAGTTCCTCTCCGGGCCAGGTCGACCAGCACACTCCCACCCATCCCACCACTGCGCCCACCCCCAAGAGATACCACGTCGCGCACAAAACCCGATGGGCCGTGTTTGACGCTCCCTCGGCCTCACGCTCCGGCAAGTCCGTTCGACAACCGTTGGAGACCACGCACCGTGGAACGGTTCAGCGCGGGTTCGGACTGAGCGGCGGGGGCACGGTGGCGGGCGTGCCTTCACCCGCCTGGACGCCCAGGGCGCGCTCCACCTCCGCCAGGGACGCGAAGACTCCCTCTGGCAAGCCGCTCAAACGCGTCAGCAGGGACGCCGCGGCATCGTTCTCCCGGGCCAGCCACACCAGTTGCGTCCGGGACAGGGGGAAGACGGCGCCCCGCAGGGCCTGGGAAAGGGCCAGCACCAGCCCGGCCGGATCATCCAACCCAGGCCCTCCATGGATTTGTTTCATTTTCATCCATCCTGTGTGCCGCCCCAGCAGCCATGGGAGCGGCGGTCGGGCATCCACCTGCCCATTGGCCCTCTCCGCTCCCGTCCCCACCCTATGAGGGCACTCCGACCACATACCAGGAGGACGAGATGACGAAGAAGAAGAGCGCGGGGTACTCGGAGAAGATCAAGCACGTGCAGGCCACGCACCCCGAGCCCTGGCCCGGCATCCAGGGTCGCTCCGCGGAGCGGGAAGAGGATCTGCCCACGGGGACGAAGCGGGCGGAGCAGGCCGACGTCACTGACGCCCAGCGTCAACTCGAGCAGGACATGGACGAATCGGCCGCCTCCACCCGGGAGTAGCGGCCCCGTGATACCGAGCACTCCGGGCGGGCCGCCGTCGTGGGCGGCCCGCCAGGACGACGCGGACTAGAACAGCAGCCGCATCGGGTGCTCGAGCAGCGCCTTGAGCTCCCGCAGGTACTCGGCGCCGATGGCCCCGTCGATGGCGCGGTGGTCGCCCGAGAGCGATACCGTCATCACCTTGCGGATCACCATCTGCCCGTCGCGCACGACGACCTTGTCCGACACGGAGCCCACCGCCAGGATCGCCGCCTGGGGCGGGTTGATGACGGCGATGAACGAGTCGATGCCGTACATGCCCAGGTTGCTCACCGTGAGCGAGCCACCCGTGTACTCCGCCGGCTTGAGGGCGCGCTTGCGGGCACGCTCGGCCAGGTCACGCGCCTCGGCGGAGATGGCGCTCAGCCCCTTCTTGTCCGCGTCGCGGATGATCGGGGTGATGAGGCCGTCCTCGATGGCCACCGCGATGCCGACATCCACCGTCTCGAAGTGGAGGATCGCGTCGCCCTGCAGCGACACGTTCATCTTCGGGTAGCGGCGCAGCGCCATGGCCGACGCCTTCACGATGATGTCGTTGACCGAGACCTTGGACTCCAGGGCCTTGGCCTCCTCGCGGATCTTCAGCGCGGCGTCCATCTCCACGTCCACCGACAGGTAGAAGTGGGGCACCCCGGGCTTCACCTCGGCCATGCGCTGGCTGATGACCTTGCGCATGGTGGAGAGGGGCACCGACTTCGGCTCGGGACGAGGACCCGTGGCCTGGGCGGGAGCAGCGGCGGCGGGCGCCTTGCGCGCGGCGGGAGCGGCGGCCTGCGTGGACGCCGCCTCGATGTCGCGCTTCACGATGCGGCCCGCGGGACCCGAGCCCTTGATCTGCGACAGATCCAGGCCCTTGTCCTGAGCCATGCGCTTCGCCAGCGGGCTGGCGCGCAGCCGGCCCCCGGAAGCGGCGGCCGGAGCGCTCGCCTTGGGCGCCGGAGCCGCCGCGGCGGGCGTGGCGGCGGGAGCCTTGGGCGCCGGAGCCGCGGCCGGAGCAGGAGCCGGCTTCGCCCCACCCTTGCCCGCCAGGTACGCGATGGGCGCACCCACCTTGGCCATCTCGCCCTCGCGCACCACGATGCGCGCGAGCACGCCGTCGTCGTACGCCTCGACCTCGAGGTTGGACTTGTCCGTCTCCACCTCGGCGATCGCCTGGCCGGAGGAGATCTTGTCCCCCTCCTTCTTGAGCCACTTGACGATCTTCCCCTCGGTCATCGTCGGGGACATCGAGGGCATGGCGATGGCGATGCCGTCGTCCCCACCACCGGAGGCGGCGGCCTGGGGCGCTTCGGGCTTCTTCGCCTCGGGCTGGGCGGCGGCGGGCTTGGGAGCCGCCGCCTTGGGCGCGGCGGCGGGAGCGGCGGGCTTGGCGCCCCCACCCGCGTCGGCCTTCTCCCCCTTGGCGCCGAGCATGGCGATGGGCGCACCCACGGTGGCCATCTCCCCCTCGGGCACGAGGATCTTCAGCAGGTAACCATCGTCGTAGGCCTCAATCTCGAGGTTCGACTTGTCGGTCTCGCACTCGGCGATGGCTTCGCCAGAGGAGACCTTGTCGCCCTCCTTCTTGAGCCACTTGACGATCTTTCCCTCCTTCATCGTCGGAGAGAGGGAAGGCATCTGGATGGGCGTGGCCATACGTCTCAGGCTCCCTCGCGGTAGAGGACCTTCTTCACGGCGGCGATGATCTTCGGCGCGTCCGGCTGGATCGCGTTCTCGAGGTTCGCCGCATAGGACATGTTCACATCGAGACCGGTCACGCGCACCACGGGCGCATCCAGCTCGTCGAACGCCTTGGACTGGATGATGTCCACCACCTGCGCGCCCACGCCGGCCAGCGGCCAGCCCTCTTCCACGATGACGGCGCGGTTCGTCTTGCGCACGGAGGCGAGGATGGCCTCCTCGTCCAGGGGGCGCAGCGTGCGCAGGTCGAGGATCTCCGCGGAGATGCCCTCGGCCTCGAGCTGCTTCGCGGCCTCCTCGCAGAAGTAGTACATGCGCGACCAGGTGATGATGGTCACGTCCTTGCCCTCGCGCTTCACGTCCGCCTTGCCGAGCGGGACGATGTGCTCGCCCTCGGGCACCTCGCCCTTGAGCGCGTAGAGGCGCTCGCCCTCGAACATGACCACGGGGTTGTCATCCCGGATGGCCGCCTTGAGCATGCCCTTGGCGTCCGCCGGGGTGGCGGGGGCGATCACCTTGAGGCCCGGGAAGTGGGCGTAGGTGGACTCGAGCGCCTGGCTGTGCTGGCTGGACAGACGGCCACCCGCGCCGCCGGGGCCGCGGAAGACAATGGGGCAGCGCAGCTGGCCGCCCGACATGTGGCGCAGCTTGGCGGCGTTGTTGACGATCTGGTCCATCGCCAGGATGGCGAAGTTCCACGTCATCATCTCCACCACGGGGCGCAGGCCCACCATGGCCGCGCCGACTCCCAGACCCGTGAAACCCAGCTCGGAGATGGGCGCGTCGATGATGCGCGCGCTCCCGAACTTGTCCAACAGACCCTGCGACACCTTGAAGGCGCCCTGATAGCGGCCCACTTCCTCACCAATCAGGAAGACCTGGGCGTCGCGCTCCATCTCCTCGGCGAGTGCCTGGTTCAGCGCCTCGCGATACATCAACTCGGCCATCGTTGGCTCCGAATGCGAAAATCGTCAGTCAGTGGAATGGAGAACTAACCCTTCAGCCCCGCGTCCTTGTCGGCCTTCTCCGCCTGCGCGCGCGGCTCCAGATCCCAAGTCACCTTGAGTTCCTTGCCCGAGGGGTACGAGGGCCACTTGTCCACCTTCACGCCCAACACGCGCTCGCGGGGGCGCACGTCCTCCTCGCCCTCCTCCACGATGGTGTCGCGCCACAGCTCCTCCAGCGCCGGCTCGGGCGACTCGTCGGCGAACTTCACCGCCTCGTCCACCTGCGCCTTCACCTCGGCCTCGATGGCCTCGAACTCCGACTCCTTGGCCAGCTTGTGCTTGAGGATGTAGTTCATGAGGCGCGGGATGGGGTCGTTCTTGCGCTCCTCCTCCACCTCGTCCTTGCTGCGGTAGGTGGCGGGGTCCACCACCGAGTGGCCGCGGAAGCGGTAGGTGTTGGCCTCCATGAGCACCGGACCGTTGCCCGCGCGGATGTAGGCGGCCGCGTCCTTCACCGCCTCGTACATCTTCAGCGCGTCCATGCCGTCCACGGCCTCGTGGCGCATGTTGTAGGCGGCGCCGCGCTTGTGGATCTCCGGCTCGGCCGACACGCGGCTGATGGCCGTGCCCATGCCGTAGCGGTTGTTCTCGCAGATGTAGAGCACGGGCAGCTTCCACTTGACCGCCATGTTGAACGTCTCGTGGAAGGCGCCCTGGTTGGCCGCGGCGTCACCGAAGTAGCACACGGTGATGCGGTCCTCGTTGCGGTAGCGGCTGGCGAAGGCCATGCCCGCGGCGAGCGGAATCTGCCCACCCACGATGCCGTAGCCCCCGTAGAAGTGGTGCTCGATGTCGAAGATGTGCATCGAGCCGCCCTTGCCCTTGCTGTAGCCACCCGTGCGGCCGAACAGCTCCGCCATGATCATTCCCGGGTGCGAGCCACGCGCCAGCGGCTGGGCGTGATCGCGGTAGCCCGAGAGCATGTAGTCATCCGGACGGATCGCCTCGTTGACACCGATCGCCACCGCTTCCTGCCCGATGTACAGGTGGCAGAAGCCGGCGATCTTCCCCAGGCCGTACTGCTGCTGGGTGCGCTCCTCGAAGCGGCGCATGAGGTACATCTTCCGGTACATCGTCAACAGCAGGTCCTTCGAGTAAGGGCTGGCCACCGCCACTCCTCCGTACAGTTGAAGGCCGCCCCGCTTCCGGAGCGGCGAAAACGCCGAGGCGCCTGCATAGCGCGCGGCAAGGGGACTGCGAAGGGCTTTCGTCTAGCCGCGCCGCGTCAAGATTCGTGTGAAAAGTGCGGCACGGAAACAATCTCCTCCAGGAGCGTCACGGGCCTACCGGAATGATCCGTTGCCAGGTGAATCACCTGGGCCTGGGGAAAGCGGCGCAGGTAGTCATTGGCGTGGGTGGGCTCGTTGTCGAAGGCGGCGATGAGCGTGCCCCACTGCCCCAGCCGGGCATGGGCCTCGCGCTTGAAGGCGTCATCGTTGTCGCTCGCGTTCGGCTTCATCAGTAGGTGGACGCGGCCCTCGCCGGGCACGGGCAGACCGCGCTCGCGCATGCACGCCTCGGTGCCCGCTCGCATGGCCTCGTGGCGGCCCGTCACGTAGACGAGGTGCGCGCCCGAGTCCGCCACGACATGGGTGAAGGCGGCGGCGCCCTCGATGGCCTCGTCGTCCACGCAGTAGTCACTGGTGAAGAAGCGCTCCAACCAGAAGGCGCGCACCCGGGGGAAATGCTCCTCGACCTCCTCGTGCGACAGGCCGCAGTTGCGCATGGCGCCGCGCATGTCGAAACCGCTGTCCCAGTGCTGGGGCTCGCACTGGCCCAGCTTCTCGTGCGATTTCGCCAGCCCGTACTCCCGCAGGATGCGCGCCTGCCGGGGCTTGTTGTCGAAGAGGGTGGAGTCCAGGTCGAAGGCCAGCACTGCCTGCGGGCCCATCGCCCGCGCCCGCTCCAGGATGCCGCGCAGGGTCTGCTGCCAGCCCTCGCGCACCCGGGTCTTGAGATCCGAAGCCATGCCCCCTTCTACAAGGCACCGGGCCCCCCGGGGAGGGGAATTCAACCGCTCAAGCCGCCGAGCGCACCGGCTCGGGCTGGGGGGGCTGCTGCTCGGGGTACAGGCGCAGCATCCGTTTGATGCCGTTGCGGTCCAGCACCAGCCGCACCAGGTGCAGCGTCACCCGCTCCTGCCCCGACTCCTGGACGATGAAGCGGAAGGCCAGATCCACCTGGTAGCTCTTGGCGCCGCGCACCCGCCCCACCGAGAAGTCCTCCAGGTCCACGTACTCCAGCGCGTACTCCGGCTCGTCCATGTCGTGCAGGAAGCGCCCCACGTTGATGCGGATGATGTCGGTGATGCCCTCCACCCCCCGCTCGGTGCGCGGCAGCAGGTCCACGTCCAGCACCACCTGCTTCTGGTAGCGCAGCACCGTCTCGGACAGCTCCCCCTGGGACGCGGTGATGAGATCATCGCGCGAGCGCAGCGCGGCCACCTCCGCCGGCACCCGCGCCGGGCGCCAGTAGTCCACCTTCTCCTGGCACGAGCCCAGGCACCGCCCCGTCACCGGCTCCACGATGCGCGCCGTGCGATCATAGAGGTGCCGCGCCGCCACCTGGCTGAAGATGCGGCGCATCCCCTCCTTGATGCGATCCTTCATCATGTAGCCCACGATCATGATGAGGAAGAAATTGAGGCTCGCCTGCGTGTAGCGGCCCTGCGCCCAGATGGCCACCGCCGAGGCGAACGCCATGGCCACCCCCGCCGCGAGCGCGAACAGCACCTCCTCCCACCCCTGGCGCTTCTGATCCCTGCGCGCCGACAGGAAGAGGATGTTCATGCAGAACTTCTTCAGGAAGCCAAAGCGGTGCAGGTACTCCTCGTTGTCTCCCGTGGGGCTGATGACCGAGCGCAACTGGTTGTCGCGGCGGTACTTCTCCTCGCGCACCACCTCTTCCATCAGCTCCTTGCGCAGTTCGAAGGAGAAGCCCGCGCGGGGCTGCTCGGCCATGTCCGCCACGGCCTTGCGGAAGAACTGCTCCACCGTGAGGCTCAGGTACTCGTCCACCAGGCGCAGCGAGGCGCGCGTCTTCTCCTTCAACCCATGCTGGTTGACCGCGCGCACCCACGTGCGAAAGCGATCCAGGATCTGCCGCACGCTCGCGCGCGTCGCCCTCGCGTCGCCCTCCAGCCGCGCGCATCCCCCCTCGGACGCCGCCGCCCGGCCCAGGCCCTCGCAGTGCTCCTCCACGTCCCGCGCGAAGCGCCGCAGCGCGCCCCGGAACACGCAGGACAACAGCTTCGCCTGATAGACGAGATCCCTCTCCCCCATCAGCCCCGTGCGCAGCGCCGCCTCCAGCCGCATCAGCGGTGAGCGCCCCGAGAACAACACCTCCTCGAGGCTCATCACCGGCGTCTTGAAGCGCACGTAGTTGTGGATGTCCCCGTAGAAGCTCGCACGCGGATACGTCTCCGCGTCGATGTTCAGGCTCGAGGGCAGGAAGAGGTACGTCTCGACGACATAGCGCGTCTCGTCATCCGCTCCGGAGGGCTGATACTCGAGCTTGAGTTCGAACTGCTTGCGGTCGTGGACTTCCAACCGGTTCTGCAACAGGGGCGAGGGTGTCGGGGACACACCCTCCACTTTAAGTCACGGAACTGTCACACGACAGAGGCCCCAGGGGACAAGGTCACCCTCCACCCCCCGGGACGCGTCCCCTACCTCCTTGGGGCCCCAAGGGACCGTCCCCGTCACCTACATCAATGCCCGGAGCTGGCCTGGGAGGCGTCGGTCGCGGGAGGAGGGACCGCCGGGGCCACGGAGGGCGCGTCGGCGCCACCATGCGCCTTGGGACGGGCATTCCAGAGGGTGAGCATGAGCAGGCCCCCCACCAGGGAGAAGCCGATCATGCTCGGGCCCCAGGCGCCCCAGCCGAAGTGATCCAACAGCGAGCCCATGCCCACGCCCACCACCGAGCCGCCCACGTACTGCATGCCATCGAACATGCCGGCCGCGGTGGCCGCGGCCTTGCGTCCCCCGAAGTCCATGGAGGAGGTGCCCGAGAGCATGGAGTGCACGATGCTGATGGAGAAGGAGTTCACCACGAAGGCGGCGATCACCAGTTCGAGGCTGGGCGCCTTCCAGATGATGGCCATGCACACCACCTGCAGCGCGTAGCCGATGAAGGCCACGGGAGGCCGGCGCGCCTTGAAGAGCAGGTCGGACATGAAGCCCGCGGCGAACGCGCCCGCGATGCCCGCGAGCACCACGCCCGTGGCGCCCTTCTGGAAGATGGGGCTGTTGAGCGGCAGCTTCTGCGCCTCCAGCATGTAGCGCGGAAACCACTGCTCGAAGCCATGACGCACGAAGCCAGTGCAGAACTCGGCCGCCGCGATGGTGAGGGTGACGGGGTTGGTGAACACCACGCGCGCCACGTACTTGAAGTCCACCTGGCCGGTGTACCCGCTGGACGCATCCGCCGTGTCCAGCGCCGGCAGGCCCGCCTCGTCCGGCGAGTCGCGCACCCACAGGTAGGTCAGCAACCCGAGCAGCGACATCACCACCGCGGGCACGAAGAACACGAAGGGCCAGGGCAGCGTCGCCACCAGCAAGGGCCCGATGAAGTAGATGAGCGCCCGGCCACCCTGGATCATCGAGCCGAAGATGGCGGAGAACACGCCGCGCTCGGCGATGTGGAACCAGCCCGAGTTCACCTTGATGAGCGCCAGGGCCGAGTAGGACTGGAAGTACATGTTCAGCGACCAGACCGTGGCCAGGTAGCCGAGCAGCAGCGGCCCCGTGCCGAGGAAGCCCAGATAGGCGCCCAGGCCGAAGGCCAGGTTGAACACCGTGCCGCCCGCGGCGCCCACCAGCATGGCCTTGCGCCCGCCGATCCGGTCCGCCAGGGGGCCGTTGAAGATGGCGGAGAGGCCATAGATGAAGGTGGCCGCGCTGATGATGGCGCCCACCTGCGTCTTGCTCCACCCGTACTGCCCCGACAGCGTGGCATTGGCGAAGGAGAAGTTGTAGCGGCCCATGTACATGGCCGCGTACATGCTGCCGAGGGTGAGCCAGTTCTGGGCGCGGCGCAGGCGGAAGGCCCGTGAATACTCCGGCCGAGGCGACGAGGACGAGGGGGCGGCGTCATGCATGGCGCCGGGCACCCTACCCGCCTTGTCGCCCCACCGCCAATCACGCCCCGAGTGAATCACTCCTGCTCGGCGAGCAGCCGCAGGATGCACAGCTCCGTCTTCGCGTCCGGCACCTCCCCGCCGCGGCACATCGCGAGCAGCTCGCGGATGGGCCGCCACCGCACCTCGGTGCCTTCCTCGAGGGGCGAGCCGTCCCCCTTGGGCACGCCGGGCTCCCGGCCCGTCACGTCCACCGCCGCCGGAAACACCTTCTCCGACAGGATGCCCGGCGCCACGAAGAAGCCCGCGCCGAGCAGCCGCACCTCCTCCGGCCGCACGTCATAGCCCGCCTCCTCCCGCACCTCCTCGGCCGCCCGGTGCCGCAGTCCCGCCTCGCCCTTGTCCTCGAGCTCCAAGAGGCCCGCGACGATCTCCTCCACCCGCAGGTAGCTGGCCGCATCCGGCACCGTCATGTCCTTGCCGCGCCGGAAGTACGCCGCCGGCCGCAGGTTCATCCGCGTGAGCACCTCCAGCCCCGACTCGCCCCGCCGGTACACCAGCACCGCCACCGCGTCCAACCGCGGCCGGTCCACCACGTCCACCCGGTACACCTTGGACGCCGTCCCGTCCGCGCGCCGGTTCTGACACCGCAGCCTCCGCACGCGCAGAAAACCCTCGTCGCACCTCGCCGTGGCCGAGAAATCCTCGATGACCTCGATGTCCGTGACCGAGGACTGACTGCTCGAACGCATGACCGCTCCCTGAACCAAGACCGTGACGCGGGGCCGTGCCGACTCCCCCGGAATATTGTCGTACCTCGCCCGGACCCCAGGGCGGTCGATTTCCGCATTCCCGCCCCGACGGCCTCGCGCGTCATGAAGACGACAACAAGCGGGCCCCCGTGAACCCTCGACCCGCGGCCCTGGGAATATCCCCACCCGCGAGAGGTTGGGCTCGCACGCCTACTCAGCAGCGTGGGGGCCATGCTCAAGCGATTCGTGAACGTGAAGGACGAAGAGATCGGCCCGGTCCTCGTGTCCTTCCTCTACTTCTTCACGCTGATGTGCGGCTACGCCATCCTCAAGCCCCTGCGGGATGAGATGGCGACGGCCAAGGGCGTCCAGGGCGTCCCGTGGCTCTTCACGGCGACCTTCCTCGTGATGCTCGTGGCGGTGCCCGTCTTCTCCGCGCTCGTGTCGCGCTGGCCCCGGCGGCGCGTCCTCCCGCTCGTCTACCGCTTCTTCCTGCTCCACCTGCTGATCTTCTTCGGGGTGCTGAAGCTGGGCGTGGACAGGAACGCGGTGGCGCCCGCCTTCTTCGTCTGGGTCAGCGTCTACAACCTCTTCGTCGTCTCCGTGTTCTGGACCTTCATGGCGGACCTGTTCGTCAACGAGCAGGGCCGGCGCTTGTTCGGGTTCATCGCCGCGGGGGGCACGACGGGCATGTTGGTGGGCCCCTTCCTCGTCAAGCTCCTGGCCGAACCCGTGGGCGCCACGAACCTGATGCTCATCACCGCGGTGCTGCTGGAGGCCAGCGCCCAATGCGTGCGGCGGCTGTCCCGGCAGGAGACCGTCGCCCCCTCCCAGGCCCGCTCCGCCGAGGCGCCCGTGGGCGGAGGCGTCTTCGCCGGCCTGCGGCTGCTGTTCTCCTCTCCCCTGCTGCGAGGCCTGGCGCTGCAGATGCTCCTCTACGCCGCCACCTCCACCTTCCTCTACTACCAGCAGGTCCACATCGTGGACCGCGGGGCCTCCGGCGCCAACGCGCGCGCGGCCGCGTTCGCGAACATCGACTTCTGGGTGCAGGTGCTCACGCTCGTGCTGCAACTGGGCGTCACGGGCCGGCTCATCCACCGCTTCGGGCTGGGCGCGGCCCTGGCGGTGGCGCCCCTCATCACCGCGCTCGGGTTCGCCGGACTGGCGCTGCTGCCCGGCATGGGCATGCTCATCTCGTTCAAGGCCTTGCGCAATGCCTCGCATTACGCGCTCGAGCGCCCTGGACGCGAAATCCTCTTCACCGGCGTGGACCGCGAGACGAAGTACAAGTCCAAGGGCTTCATCGACACCGTGGTGTACCGCGGCAGCGACACGGTGAGCTCCTGGCTGTACCGCGGCCTCGACGTGCTGGGGCTGGGGCCCATGGGACTCGCGCTGTCGGCGGTGCCCGTCGCGTGTCTGTGGCTCACCGTGTCCGTCTGGCTCGCCCGCTACTCGCGCGCGCACCTGCCCCCGGCACAGCCCGCGTGGAACGCGTCCACGGACGCGGCCCGCTGACCCCTCGGCATTTCGTCCCTTTCCTTCGGATTTGCTCAACAAGAGGAGGTCGTTCCCATGAAGCTGTCTCGCAGAGGGCTGTTGAAGGGAGCCGCCGCGCTTGGCTCGCTCTGGGCCGCGGGCTGTGCCACCACCCCCCGGACGTCCACGCCCAAGGGAGGAGGCAAGCGCATCCTCATCCTCGGAGGCACGGCCTTCCTGGGCCCTCAACTCGTGGAGGCGGCGCGCGCGCGCGGCCACACCGTCACCCTCTTCAACCGCGGCAAGACGCGGCCCCAGCTCTTCCCCGACGTGGAGAAGCTCCAGGGGGATCGCGATCCCAACAAGGGCGAGGGCCTGAAGGCACTCGAGGGCCGCACGTGGGATGCCGTCATCGACACCTCCGGCTACGTGCCCCGCCTGGTGCGCGCCTCGGCCCAGCTCCTGGCGCCCCACGTGGGCCAGTACGTCTTCATCTCCAGCATCTCCGTCTACAAGGACCTGAGCCGGCCGGGCCTCGACGAGACCGCGCCCGTGGCCACCACGAGCGACCCCTCCAACGAGACCATCGGCGAGGAGAACTACGGCGCGCTCAAGGCGCTCTGTGAGCAGGAGGCGGAGGCGGCCTTCCCCGGACGCACCACCAACATCCGCCCGGGCCTCATCGTCGGCCCGGAGGATCCCACCCAGCGCTTCACCTACTGGCCCGAGCGCGTGGCGCGGGGCGGCGAGGTGCTCGCGCCCGGAGACGGCTCGGATCCCGTGCAGTTCATCGACGTGAGGGATCTGGCCGAGTGGACCCTGCACGCGCTCGACAACCGCGACTTCGGCGTCTTCAACGCCACCGGCCCCACCCGGCCGCTCACCGTCCGCGAGCTGCTGGAGGCGTGCAAGCAGGCCAGCCAGTCGGATGCCACCTTCACCTGGGCCGATGCCGCCTTCCTGGAGCAGCAGAAGGTGAGCGGCTGGAGCGACCTGCCCGTCTGGGTTCCCTCCACCGGGGACTCGGCGGGCGTCGGCCAGGTCAGCAACGCCCGGGCCGTGGAGCGAGGCCTGAAGTTCCGCCCCGTCGTGGACACCGCGCGCGACACCCTGGCCTGGTTCCGGGGGCTGACTCCAGAGCAGCAGGAGAAACTGCGCAAGCGCGGCGGGCTCTCCCCGGAGCGGGAGCGCGAGGTGCTCGCCGCGTGGCACGAGCGGCAGGCGCGGCCCGCCCAGGCGGGTTGAGCGAAGGCCGTGGGGCCGGGGAGGAAGTGCTCAGTCCCGGCCCGTCGCGGCGCGCTGCTCGCGCCATTGCGCCAGCAGGCGCGGCATCTCGCCCCGGACGAACTCGAAGAACTGCCGTGACTCCTCCAACCGGAGACCGGCCAGGCTCTCCGCGCCCACCGCGTCGATGCCCTCGCGCAAGCCCTGCTCGAAGCGCAGCAGCATCTGATCGCGCCGGGCGAGCGCCTCGTACCAGGCGTTGGAGGAAACCCGGTAGTGATCACTGCGTTGTCCCGGCTCGCGCTCGCGCGACACCATTCCCATCTGCACCAGGTAGCGCACGGCACCGGAGATGGCCGCGGGACTCACCCGGAGTTGCTGGGCCAGCTCGGCCGCCGTCCTCGTCTCCTGCTCCGACACCAGCAGCCCCACGAACACCCGGGCGGGCATTCGGGGAAACCCGTCGTCCGACAGCGCCAGGGCGAAGCGCTCGACGAACCGGCCCACGGCCGCCTCGTCCCGTTTCGCGCCCGCTCTCTTACCCATGGCTACATCCTCCGCGCCCGGTTCTCCAACATCAGCGAAAGCCGCACAATCCTTTTTTTCAGGAAGGACAGAAAACTCCACCCATCCCTCCCTTGGACTTTCCTTCAAGGGTCCGTGCGCGCGAAGACGCGGGCAGCGAGCGCGAGCAGACCCCAGCACGCTCCGGCGGTCACGAGGAACGCGACGGCCCCCACCCGAGGCATCGCCGGCTCCAACCAGACGAGGTTGGGCCCCAGGGAGGGAAGTCCTCCCACTATAAGGACGCCCCGACGTCCTTCCCTCCGCCGAGGTCCCAACACCATGCGCTCCGCCCTGCTCTCCTCCGTCGCCTGCCTCCTGCTGCCGGTGCTCCCCGCCGCCGCCGCACCGAAAACCACTCCCACGCCGAAGGCCGCCGCGCCGAAGGCCGCCCCCGCTCCAGCGCCCGCCCCCGCTCCGGCGGCGACTCCCGCTCCGGCGCCTGCTCCCGCGCCTGAGCCTGCGCCCGCCCCCGCTCCTGCGCCCGCCCCCGCGCCGAAGGCCGCCCCCGCGCCGAAGGCCGCCCCCACGCAGTCGAATGCCTCGGACTCGAGCGCGGGAGACGGCACCGCCGCGGTGGCCGGAGCCAAGGGAGTGGTCCTCGGCGTCAGCGGCCTGCCCACGGTGGGCGGCTTCTTCCACCTGACCCCGGCGGACTCCCTGCGCTTCAACCTGGGTCTCGACGTGGCCTTCACGCCGGCCTTCGGTGTGGGGTTCTCCGTCGGCGCGGGAGTGCGCCACCACCTGCTCGGCGGCAACCTGCGCCCCTTCATCGAGGGCGGACTCCAGCTCGACTACGGGCAGGCGATCGGCTTCGGGCTCCAGGGCGGATTCGGCGTCGAGTACTACTTCGTCCCCCGGGTGAGCGTGGCGGGCACGCTGGGCCTCGCGCTGCGCATCGACGGGGGCGGACAGAACGTCCACATGCCCTTCGGCACCACGGGCCTGCTGTTCAACGTGTACCTGTAAGGTGACCGGATGACCCTCCTCTCGCGCGTGACCATGGCCCCCCAGGGGCCCGAGGTTTCCCGGCTCGTCTATGGCGTGTGGCGCCTGTTGCAGGATCCCCAGGGCGCTGGCGTCCAACGGGTGCTGGAGAAAATCCAGACGTGCCTGGACCGCGGCATCACCACCTTCGACCATGCCGACATCTACGGCGGCTACCAGTGCGAGGAGGCGTTCGGCGCCGCGCTCCGGGCCCAGCCTGGACTGCGGCAGCGCATGGAGCTGGTGACCAAGTGCGGCATCATGTTGGTGAATCCCGCGCGGCCCGCCAACCGGCTCAAGCACTACGACTACTCCCGCCAGCACATCATCGCGTCCGTGGAGCAGTCGCTGCGCCAGCTCGCCACGGACTACCTGGACGTGCTGCTGCTGCACCGGCCCAGCCCCTTGTTGGATCCCTCGGAGGTGGCCGAGGCCCTCCAGACGCTGCGGGCCCAGGGCAAGGTGCGCCACCTGGGGGTGTCCAACTTCACGCCCGCCCAGTTCGACATGCTCTCCAGCTGGCTCCCCTTCCCGCTGGTGACCAACCAGGTGGAGCTCCACCCCCTGCGGCCCGAGCCCTTCCTGGATGGAACGCTCGATCAATGTCTGCGCCAGCGCATCAGCCCCATGGCGTGGTCCCCGCTCGCCGGGGGACGGCTGCTGACGGGCGGGGGGGCCGCCGAGACGCGAGTACGCGAGGTGCTCGCGAGCCTGGGCCAGAAGCACGAGGCGCTCCCCGAGCAGATCCTCTACGCGTGGCTGCTGCGGCACCCCGCGCGCATCATCCCCGTGCTGGGCACCAATGACACCGGGCGCATCACCTCGGCCGTCCGCGCGCTCTCGTTGAACCTGGACACCCAGGACTGGTTCTCGGTGTGGAGCGCCGCCCAGGGCACCGAGGTGCCCTGAAACCGCGGGGAGGGTGCCAGGGACGAGCCGGGTCGTTGCGTCATGCGGAGGGAGAGGGCTCCCGAGCACCGCGTCCCGTCTCGTGGAACCCTCCCCGCCCGAGTTGCCGTGGCGGCGCACCCGCGCGGTGTGTGCTGGTGGAGGATCCGCCCTCACCGCGGCAACCGCACGCCGACCTGAACGAGGCGGTGAGCCACCACCCGGAGGAGTCCTTCCCGCGCAACCACCGGGCGCTCGCGGCGGCCAGGGACATCCCCATCATCGCCACGGAGCGGGCCTCGGGTTTTCACTCCTGTCACGAAGTGCCGCGCGGCGATGTGCCCGCGGTGCTCTCGCGGATGGATGCCCTGGACGGCTGAAAGGATTTATCCGGCGCAAAGGATTTATCCGGCGTGGCTGTATTTGTATGGGATTGCCACGTAGTCAGCGGGAGTTGTCTTTCCTACCTGGGTCCAGGCCCACTCGGGCATGTCTGCGATGACTCATGGACAGAACCGTCAGATTTTATTAGTTATCAATAAGAGCAAGGCCCGACTAGTGGGGAGTCCGCGCCGCCTCGTCCGGCCCGACTTCCGGGAGAGGGATTGACGTCGGACCCGGCATGAAGATCCACGAGCAGCAACCACGCAGTGACGGGATGGGAGTCGGTGCGATGAGGCGATTGGGGCGAAGACAATTCACCGCGGGAATTGGCGCCACCCTGCTGGCGTCACCCCTGGTACGGCTGCTCAATGGCGAGGCGCAGGCGGCGACTCCCACCGCGGCCAAGAGACTCATCGTCTTCTTCACGCCCAATGGCACGGTGCACAAGCATTGGCGGCCCACGGGCACGGAGACGAGCTTCACGTTCGCCGCGGGCAGCATGCTCGAGCCCCTCAACCGGCTGCGCAGCAAGCTGCTCGTCTGTGATGGGCTCGACTTCGTGGGGGCGGACAACCACGATCCGGGCATGACGCACATGCTCACCGGAAGTGGGACGGCGAGCAGCACCACCGCGGGCATGTCCATCGACCAGTACGTCGCGAGCAAACTGGGCCAGGGCTCGCGCTTCAAGTCGCTGGAGTTCGGCGTCCAGACGAGTCTCTGGGGTGCCTCGAAATCCACGCGGATGTCCTACTCCGCACCGGGCGTCTTCGTGTCCCCCGAGGACGTGCCGCTCAATGCCTATCAGCGCCTCTTCGGCTCGACCGGGGGCACCGCGACCACGGCCGAAAGACTGCTGCGCCGCCGCAAGAGCATGCTGGACGTGGCGCGCACCGATCTCTCGGCCCTGTCCTCGCAGGTGGGCGCGGAGGAGAAGCTCAAGCTCGAGCAGCACATCCAGTCCCTGCGCCAGACGGAGCAGGCCCTGGCCGCGGCCAGCACCACCGCGTGCTCGCCCGGCCAGATGCCCGCCGTCATCGACGCCAAGGCCAACGCCAACTTCCCCCAGGTGGGGAAGATGCAGATGGATCTGCTGGTGAACGCGCTCTCCTGCGGCATGACGCGCGTGGCGTCCCTGCAGTGGTCCCACACCATCGCCCCCCAGGTGTTCACCTGGGCGGGCGCCTCGGAAGCCCACCACGAGCTGTCGCACAAGGTGGACTCGAACACGGCGGGCGTCGCGAGCTTCGTCAAGTGCGAGCGCTGGTTCGCCGAGCAGTTCGCCTATCTGCTCGACGCGCTCCAGGCCCGCCCGGATCTCTCGAGCACCACGGGGGGCACGATGCTCGACTCCACCCTGGTGCTCTGGGCCAAGGAGCTCGGCGACAGCCGCCTGCACACGTGCCGCTCCGTGCCCTTCATCCTCGCCGGGGGCTCGGGGACGCCGTTCCGCTTCGGGCGCTACCTGCGCTACACCAGCACGCCGCACCAGAAGCTGCTCACCTCGGTCTGTCAGGGCATGGGCCTCACGCTCGACACCTTCGGCGACGCCTCGCGCTCCACCGGCCCGCTCTCCGGGCTCGTCTGATCCCCCGCTCCCCCCTCTCCCGCTCCCCCCTCCCCCCAGGTGGACCCGTGCTGACCTTCCGGCACCTCGTTGCCCTTGGCACCCTTGCCTCTTCCCTCGCCTGTGGGCTGGCCCCTCCGGCCACGCCCGGGGAGGAGATTCCCTCCACGGGAGGGCCCTCCGAGCAGTTTCCGCCCCAGCCGGGGGGACTGGACCCGACGGACCCGACCGGATGCCCGGATGACGCGGAGTTCTTCCGCACCCGGATGTGGGAGCCGGTGATGTCCGCGCAGTGCATCACCTGCCACAACGCCGGCGGAAGCGCGGCGGGCACGCGCCTGGTGCTCACGCCCGAGGGCGAGCCCGGCGCGGAGGAGAACAACTTCAACACGGTGCGGGCGGTCGCGCGCCTGCAGTACGGCGGCGCCTCGCTGCTGCTGCTCAAGCCCTCGGGCCAGCATCCCCTGGGCCATGGCGGCGGCAAGCTGCTGAGCCCCGACAGCGCGCTCTACACGGACTTCCAGCGCTTCACCCAGCGCGTCCAGGGCGTGCCCGGCTCCTGCGACGCCACGCCCCCCACGCAGGAGGCCTGCGCGGCGGATGAGCTCGATCCCACCGCCCGGCGCCAGCTGCGCATGCTCACGCGCTTCGAGTACGACAACACCCTGACCGACCTGCTCTACCTGGACGAGCCCTCCACGTGGGGCGAGTCCCTGCCCGCGGAGGAAGTGGCCAACGGCTTCGACAACGCCGCGGCGGCCCGGGCCGTGGGCCAGCTGCTCACCGACAAGCTCCTCACCGCCTCCGAGCAGGCCGCCGCGGCCGCCGTGGAGAAGCTGTCCCGGCACGTCTCGTGCTCGGCGAGCGCGACCTGCGCGCTCCAATTCATCCAGGACTTCGGCGCGCGCGCCTTCCGGGCACCGCTCGATGAGACGGAGCGCACGCGCTACCAGGCGCTCTACACGAAGGTGTCGGCGGAGGAGGGCTTCTCCGAGGGCATCAAGGCCGTGACGACCGCCATGCTCCTGTCGCCCAACTTCCTCTACCGCTCCGAGCTGGGCATGCACCAGGGCGGCGGACGGTACGTGCTCACCGACTATGAGGTGGCCTCGGAGCTGTCGTACCTCTTCTGGGGCTCGATGCCGGACGCGGCGCTCTTCGCCAAGGCGAAGCAGGGCCAGCTGCACACGCCGGAGCAGATCGCCGCCGAGGCGCGCCGGATGCTCACCTCGCCCCGGAGCCGCCCGCTGCTCAACCACTTCGTGAGCCAGTGGATGGAGCTGGAGCGGGTGGATCAGGTGCAGAAGGATCCCCTCGTCCTCGCCAACTTCAGCCCCGAGCTGCGCACGGCGATGAAGGCGGAGACGCTGGAGCTGTTCGATCACATCGTGCGCCAGGGCAGTGGCCAGCTCTCCGAGCTGTTCTCCGCGGACTACACGTTCGCCTCGAACACGCTGGCCACGTTCTACGGACTGAACATGCCCGTGGGCGGGACGACCTCGCCCAGCGGGGCGAACATGTGGTCGCTCAAGGGCACGGGCCGCGGCGGACTGCTCACCCATGGTGGCATCCTCTCCGCGCAGGCCACGCCGCAGGCCGCCTCTCCCGTGCGCCGCGGCAAGCTCGTGCGCGAACGCCTGTTGTGCCAGCCGCTGCCTCCCGCGCCGCCGGGGTTGGATCTCGAGCTGGGTGACACGGGGACGCAACAGACGAACCGGGAGCGCTTCCAGGAGCACTCGCGCAACGCGGCCTGCGCGACGTGCCACCAGTTGATGGATCCCATCGGCTTCGGCTTCGAGCAGTTCGACAGCGTGGGCCGCTACAAGCCGAAGATGGCCAACGGCAGCCTGGTGGACGCGAGTGGCGAGGTGCTGGCCTCCAAGTCGACCCAGGGCACCTTCGTGGGCGTGGATGGGCTCCAGGTGAAGCTCGCGAGCAGCCCGGACGTGGCGGACTGCTTCTCCCTGCAGTGGCTGCGCTTCGCCTACGGCGTGGCGGGCGAGGAGAACACCTGCGCCGCCAGCCAGCTCACGAAGCGCTTCCTCCAGAACAACCTGAGCATTCCGGAGCTGATCGTCTCCGTGACCCAGTTGCCCCGCTTCACCCAGCGCTGGGGCGAGGACGTCACGCAGCAGCCGCCTCCTCCGTCCACGGACGGCGGCACGGGCACCACCGATGGCGGCACGGGCACCACCGACGGCGGCACGGGCACCACCGACGGCGGCACGCGTCCCCCCGACGGCGGCACGGGCACCACCGACGGCGGCACGGGCACCACCGACGGCGGCACGCGTCCCCCCGACGGCGGCACGGGCACCGACGCGGGCACGCCCCCTCCCGCAAGCGGCCTGCAGATCACCCAGACCGTCCAGAGCGACTGGGGAACCGGCTACTGCAACAACGTCAAGCTGACGAACAAGGGCACGACCACGGTCACCTGGAAGGTCTCCATCACGATCGTGGGCACCCTGACGAGCGCCTGGAGCTCCTACGCCTCCGCGTCCGGCAGCGTGGTCTCGTTCACCGGTGAGTCCTGGAACAATCAACTGTCCGCGGGGGCCAGCACCAACTTCGGCTACTGCGCCAAGCGCTGACCGGGTGGCCCTCCAGCGCGCCGCGCGTGATACAGACGGCGCGCATGGAGACTGAAACCCTGCTGTCGTCCTTCGTGAAGCTGCTCGTCTCGGATGTCGAGCGCTCCGCGGCCTTCTACGAGGCCCTCGGCTTCAAGCGGCTGCGCTCGGATCCGCCCTTCCTCCAGTTGCGGTGGGAGAACCAGGCCGAGGTGTACCTGGTCAAGGCGCCCGCGGCGCTGCCCGTGGAGGGCCGCCGGGGCGCGGGCGTGCTGATTGGCATCCGGGTGGGCGCGCTGAGCGTGGAGGAGGTGGCCGCGCGCGCCCAGGCGCTCGGGGTGAGCGTGGATGGCCCCACCCGGCAGCCGTGGCACACGCGGGAAGTCGTCCTCTCGGATCCCGACGGCTACCGGTTGAACTTCATCGAGCCCGCGTGAGGGCCCGGCGGCCCCTGGCTACGTGCCCGCGAACTGCACGCCCTCGAAGACGAGCGTGGGCGTGCGCGAGGTGCTGTAGCGGTAGGGATCGCCGCCCACGGCCACCAGCCGCTTCCACAGGTCCAACTGGTTGCCGGAGATGTTCATCTCGCTGATGGGCTCGGCGAGCTGTCCTCCGCGCACGCGGAAGCCCTGGATGCCGAGCGAGAAGTCACCGGTGAGGGCGCTCGAGTTGCCCCCGAGGAAGCCCGTCACGAGGATGCCCTCGCCCAGGTCCGTCAGCAGCCCCGCCCGGTCCTTCGTTCCCAGCTTCCAGGAGAGGTTGGAGGGGCCCCCCGTCGTCGGACGCGTCTGGAGCTTGCGGGCGTAGTAGCTGTCGATGAAGTACGTGCGCAGCACGCCCTCCTCGAACAGCGCCATCGGGCGGGAGGTGAGGCCCTCGCCGTCGAACAGGCGCGAGCCGAGTCCCCGCTTCAGGTGCGGATCGTCGGAGAGGGACAGCAGCGAGCTGCCCACCTGCTGGTCCAGCTTCCCGTCGAGGAACGAGCGCTTCTGCTGGATGGCCGCGCCCACCATGGACGAGAGGAGCATCGACACGAGCCGGCCCGCGGCCTTGTTGTCGACGGCCATCGGCAGCACCGCCGACGCCCCCTTCACCGAGCCGATGCGGCCCTGGGCCCGCTCTCCGGCACGGCGGCCCAGTGCGGTCGCCGAGGGCAGGTCCTCGAAGAAGCGCGCGAAGCCGGAGTCGCCCTCTTCCGGGCGGCGTCCATCCGGATCCTGCACGCTCACCTCCGCGGAGGCGGCGAACTGCGTGGAGCGTGAGCCTCCCTCGAAGCCATTGGAGGTAACACGGAACACCTCGCGGGACAGGTCGCCGAAGCCCGTGGTCACCGAGAGGATGGCGCCCTTGCCCTCCGCTGAGCGGGCACCTTCCTCCAGTTCCCGGGCGAAGCGCTGGCGCTCCTCGGAGGAGAGCTGCGCCTGGCGTGGATCCTCGATCGTCAGATCCACGCTGGCGCGCCCCGCGTAGAACTCGGGCTCGGGAAGGCGGCGGTGCTCGTCCGGGGTGAGGACCCGCGTCATCGCGATGGAGTCGGAGATGAAGCGCTCGAGTGCCTCGGGGCGCAAGTCGCTCGTGGAGACGGCGGAGTAGCGCCCGTCGACGAAGAGCTGGAGCGACAGGCCGCGGGTGGTCGCCTCGGAGACCTTCTCCACGCGGCCATCGCGCCACTGCACTTCCAGCTCACGCATGCGGCCCGCGGTGGCCGAGGCCTCGTTGGCCCCGTGCCGGCGCGCCAGGTCCACCGCCTGCCGCGCCGTCTCTTCCAGACTCGTGCTGTTCGTCGTGCTCATGCCGGCCTCTTTCACGCGTTGCGCCCGCCCACGGTGATGGACGCGACCCGGACGGTGGGGATGCCCTGGGACACGGGCACGCCCTGTCCATCCTTGCCGCACGTCCAGCCGCCCTCGTCGATGACGAGATCATTGGCGACCATGTCCACCTTCTCCAGGACCTTGGGCCCGTTGCCAATGATGTTCACGTCCTTGATGGGGCGCGTGAGCTTGCCGTCCTCGATGAGGTAGCCGTTCTTCACGTAGAAGGTGAAGTCGCCGGCGCCGATGTTCACCTGGCCGTTGGTGAAGTTGGAGCAGTAGATGCCCTTCTTCACGGAGGCGATGATCTCGTCGGGCGTGTGGGGCCCCGGCAGCATGTACGTGGAGCGCATGCGCGGCAGGGGGGCGTGGCGGTAGCTCTCGCGCCGGCCGTTGCCCGTGGGCTTCACCTTGTAGTGGCGGGCGGAGATGGAGTCGTGGAGGAAGGTGGTGAGGACCCCATTCTCCACGAGCATCGTCTTGTCCGGCACGTTGCCCTCGTCGTCCACGTTGATGGCGCCACGCGCGTGCTCGTTCGTGCCGTCGTCGACGATGTTCACGAAGGGGTGGGCGATGGGCTTGTTGAGCTTGTCCGCGTAGATGGACGTGCCCTTGCGGTTGAAGTCGGCCTCCATGCCGTGGCCGATGGCCTCGTGCAGGAGAATTCCCGAGGAGCCCGCGGCGAGCACCACCGGCATCTCCCCGGCCGGCGGCTGCACGGAGTCGAACAGGATGGTGGTGCGCGCCACCGCCTCGCGCACGATGCGCTCCAGCCTGTCGCGCGAGTAGAACTCCAACCCCGCGCGGCCGGCGACGCCGTACGCGTTCTGCTCGCGCTTGCCGTTCTGCTCGGCGACGCACGACAGGTAGAGGCTCGTCATCGGCTGCACGTCCTCGACGATGCGCCCGGTGCTGTCGGCCACGAGCACCGCGCCATGCTCATCCGAGAAGGACAGGCTCACCTTGGCGACGCGGCCGTCGGCCTGGAAGGCCGCCGAGTTGAGCCCCTCGAGGATGGGCAGCTTCTGCTCGGGGCGCACCGCGTCCCAGCCGGCCTGGAGCACGTAGCGCTGGGGGAGATCCTTGAAGACGTGGAAGTGCTGGGGGCCGGCGCGCGAGGGTCCATCCGCGATCGCCGCCGCCGTGCGCGCGGCGCTGCGCATCGCCTCCTGGGACAGTTCCTCGGTATAGGCGTAGCCCGTCTGGTCTCCCTTGACGACGCGCACCCCCACGCCGAGCTCCACGGTGGTGAACGCCCGGTTCACCGCGCCGTCCTCCAGGGACATGGAGGTGGAGACGCGGTGCTGGAAGAACAAGTCGCTGTAGTCCCCGCCGCGCGACAGCGCCGCGGCGAGTGTCTCGCGGATGAGCGTCTCGGTGACGCCGAAGCGGGCGAAGTACCCGACTCCCTCCGCGGGCCCTCGAGTGCCCGTCCGCTCCGCCTCCGCACCGCCAAGCAGTGCCTCGTCCGTGCCGCCACCCACCAGGTCCTGTCGCGTCATCCCGTGTCTCCTCCTACCGTGCACTTCTCGAGTACCCATCTTCGCGCACCCCGGTGGAACCAGGAGGTCGCCACCGGGAGTTTCCCAGCGGCCCCGGCTCAACTCAGGGACGTCATGCGCACCACCTCGTCGAAGGAAGTAAGACCCATGGCGAGCTTTCGCACGGCGGCTTCGCGCAGCGTGCGCGTGCCCGCCCGGCGCGCGGCGTCCAGGATCTGCGTGTGGTTGGCGCCGCGCGAGATGAACTCGCGCAGCTCGTTGTTCATGTTGACGATCTCGAAGGCGCCCGTGCGGCCCCAGTAACCGGTGCCCCGGCAGCGCACGCACCCCACGCCCTTGACGATGCGCACCCCGTTGGGCAGCAGGGGGATGGGGGTGCCCAGCATGGCCAGCTCGTCCTGGGTGAGCGACGTCTGCTGGGCGCAGTGCGGGCACACGCGCCGCAGCAGGCGCTGGGCCATCATGCCGATGAGGCTCTGGGCGAGCAGGAAGGGCGGCACGCCCAGGTCCTTGAGCCGGGCCACCGAGCCGATGGCGTCATTGGTGTGCAGCGTGGAGAGCACCAGGTGGCCCGTGAGCGCGGCCTGCACGGCGTTCTCCGCCGTCTCCTCGTCGCGGATTTCTCCCACCATGATGACGTCCGGGTCCTGGCGCAGGATGCTGCGCAGGGCGTTGGCGAAGTCGAGCCCCACCTTGGGCTGCACCTGCACCTGGTTGAAGCCGTCCCACACCATCTCGATGGGATCCTCGATGGTGGTGACGTTCACGTCCGGCCCCGCCACGGCCTTGAGCGCCGAGTAGAGCGTGGTCGTCTTGCCGCTGCCGGTGGGGCCGGTGACGAGGATGATGCCGTGGGGCTGATCGATCCACGACTCGAAGACGCCCTTCTCCTGTTGATCGAAGCCGAGCTGGGCGATGTCCTGCACCAGCGTCTCCGGGTCGAACACGCGGATGACCACCTTCTCGCCGAAGGCGGTGGGCAGGCAGGACACGCGCAACTCCACCTCGCGCCCGTCCTTCTCCGTCTTGATGCGGCCGTCCTGGGGCTTGCGCTTCTCGGAGATGTCCATGCGCGAGAGCATCTTCACGCGCGACACGATGGGCGGGTGCACGCCCGCGGGCAGGGTGTAGACGGGGTGCAGCACTCCGTCGATGCGCAGGCGCACGAGCGAGGTGTTGCGCTTGGGCTCGATGTGGATGTCCGAGGCGCGGTTGTCGAAGGCGTAGCGCAAGAGGTAGTCCACCGCCTGCACCACGGGCTGGTCCGCGGCGTCCAGCTCCTGGCGGCCACTGAGCGTGACGAGCTGCTCGAAGTTGCTCACCTGCGGCGAGTTGCCCGGATTGGCGCTGAAGTCATCCGCGGCCTTGGCCAGCGTGCGCTTGAAGCCGTAGATGTCCGCGATGGCCCGGAGGATGTCGCCCTTGGAGGCGAGCACCGGATCGATGGGCATGCCGGTGAGCACGTGGATGCTCTCGAAGAGCTCCTGATCGAAGGGGTTGGCCACCGCCACCACCAGCCGGCCGTCCTGGCCGCGCTCGAGCGGCAGCAGCACGTTCTTCTGCGCGAAGGGCCGGGAGACGGTGCGGGTGGCCAGCGCCATGTCCAGCTTGAGCGGATCCACCTTCTTGTAGGGGATGCCGGCGGCGCGCGCGGCGATCTCCGTGACCCGGTCCTCGTCGAGCACGCCGCGGCCCTCCGCCAGCGGCACCTGGAAGGCGGCGACGATCTCCACGGGAGACACGTCGTAGCGCGTCGTGTCCTTGGCCGCGACGCCCTGGTTCTTGAGGACCCGGGCCCGGGCGGCCTGCTCGCGCGCGAGGATGTTCTGCGCCTGCTCGGCGGTGAGCACCCGCTGGGAGACGAGCGCGTCGAGCACGAAGGACAGCGAGAAGTCGGTTCTGCTCCGGTTCGGAGAGGGAGCGGACGGGGTCACGGGCGCGGGCAAAAGCATCTCCTTGCGGCCACGAGCAACACGGCCAGCGAGCCAGGCAATCCCGGCGCGTTCACGGCGGTTCCCAGGCAACCACACCCGGGACCCGGGCTTCCAGCCACTTGCTCCTGTTCCGGAGACAGCCCGGAGGAGCAGTCTATCCGCGAACCGCCCGGACGGTCGCCTCCACGAGCGCCTCGGGGGTGGGACGCTCGGCCACGGCGGCCACCACGAGCCCCAGTTGGGACAGCGCCGCGGCGGTGGTGGGGCCAATGGCCACCAGCCGGGCCGCGCCGAGCCGCTCACGGCCCGCGTCCTCCAGGAAGGCCTCCGCCGTCCGGGGCGAGGCGAAGAGGGCCACGTCGGGCGGCGAGGCCTCGAGCAGGGCCCGCGTCTCGTCGGGCAGCACCGTGGGCCGGGCGCGGTAGGCCGTCACCCGCGTCACCCGCGCGCCGTGCTCGCGCAAGGCGTCCTCCAGCTCGCGCCGCCCCTCCTCCGCCGCGGGCAGCAGCACTTCGTCCTCGGGGTTGAGCGCGGGGCGCAGCACCTCGGCGAGCGCCTCGCCCGTGCCGCTGGGGGACTCGGCGGCCACCTTGAGCCCGTAGCCCTCCACGGCGCGCGCGGTGCGCGGCCCCACCACGGCGAAGCGCACGGGCGACAACAACTGCGTCGTGCCCGCCTCGCGCAGCGCCTCCATCAACGCGTCCACCGCCGAGGCGCTGGCGAACACCACCCACTTGTAGCGCTGGATGGACTCCGCGGCCGCCATCAACGGGCGCGAATCCTCCGGAGGCACCAGCTCCAGCAACGGCACGTGCAGCACTTGCGCGCCCTCGTCCTCGAGGAGGAAGCACAGCTCCTCCGCACGGTCACGGGGGCGCGTCACCAGAACGCGGATACCTTCGAGTCGCCTGTCCACGGACTCGACTCTAGGACTCCCGCGCGGAAGCGAGGCGACCAAAATCACGCAGGATGTCCGCCGCGCCACGCGACAACAATTCCTCCGCGAGCGCGTCGCCCACCGCGAGCGCCGCCTCCACCGGGCCACTGCGCTCGCCCAGCACCACCTTCGTGCCATCCGGCCGCCCCACCAGTCCACGCAAGTGGACGGTCTGGCCCTGCACGGTGGCATGTCCCGCGAGTGGGACGGTGCAGCCCCCTTCCAGGCGGGCCATGAAGGCGCGCTCGGCCGTCACCGCCACGCGCGTGGTGGCATCCTCGAGCGGCGCGAGCAGGCCGCGCACCGCGGCGTCTTCCGTGCGGCACTGGATGGCGAGCACGCCCTGCCCCACCGCCGGCAGGCTCACGCTGGTGGGCAGCACCTCGGCGATCTCCGCTTCCAGGCCCAGGCGCTTGAGGCCCGCGAAGGCGAGCACCGCGCCATGCAGTTGCAACTCGCGCATGCGCGCCAGCCGCGTCTGCACGTTGCCGCGCAGGCTGACGATCTCCAGGTCCGGCCGCCGCGCGCGCAGGATGCAGCTGCGCCGCAGCGAGGACGTGCCCAGGCGCGCGCCCGGAGGCAGCCGCTCCAGCGACAAGCCGGGAGGGCCGCAGAGCGCGTCGCGGGGATCCTCGCGCGTGGGCAGCGCCGCGAGCAGCAGGCCCGGGGGCAGCACGGACGTCATGTCCTTGAGGCTGTGCACGGCCAGGTCCGCGCGGCCATCGAGCAGGCACTGCTCGATCTCCTTCACGAACAACCCCTTGCCGCCCACGGTGGACAGGGGCGCGGCGAGGAAGCGGTCACCCGCGGTGGTCATTTCCACGAAGGAGACCTGCAGCTCGGGATGGAGCCGGGTGAGCAGCGCGCCCACGTGACGGGCCTGCCAGAGCGCCAGCGGACTCTGCCGGGTGGCGATGCGGATGGACTTCATCCCTTGCCTCCCGTGGCCACCACGTTGGGAGCGGAGGCGTCCGGCGCGTTGGGCGAGCCCTCGAGCCCGAAGAGCTCGGCGGCGGCGCCCGCCAACCGGTTGCCCTCGTGCTCGGGCCCCACCGCCCGTAGCCGCGCGGTGGGCTCGTGCAGCAGCTTGTTGACGATGGCGCGCGCCATGGCCTCCACGCTCTTGCGCTGCTTGTCGTTGAGGCTCTCACCGAGCGCGGCGAGCGTGCGCTCCACCTCGGCGCGGGCGATGGCCTCGCCGCGCTGCCGCAGCTGGGCGAGCACCGGCACGCCCTGGCGCACGGCGCGCTCGCGCACGAAGCGGGCCACCTCCTGGGCCACGAGCACCCCCGCCTTCTGCGCCTCCTCGGCGCGGGCGGCGGCGTTGTCCGCCACGAACTTCTGGATGTCGTCCAGATCGTAGGCGTGCACCCAGTCCAGCGCTCCCACCTCGGGGGCGATGTCGCGCGGCACGGCCAGGTCCACCATGAAGAGCGGGCGGAAGCGGCGCGCCTTGCCCACCGAGGCCACGTTCTCCTGGGTGAAGAGGGGCACGGGCGAGGCGGTGCTGCACACCACCACGTCCGCCGAGGCGAGCAGCGCGAGCAGCTCCTCGAAGGGCCGCGCGGTGGCACCCACCTCCGCCGCGAGCGCCTCGGCGCGCGAGAAGGTGCGGTTGGTCACCAGCATCCGCGTGGCCCCGGCCTGCTTGAGGTGGCGCGCGGCCAGCTCCGACATCTCCCCGGCGCCCACCAGCAACACCGTCTTGTCGCGCAGCCCGTCGAACACCTTGCTCGCGAGCGCCACGGCCGCACTGGCCATGGAGGTGGCGGAGCGGCCGATGGCCGTCTCGGTGCGCACGCGCTTGGCACAGCCGAACGCCGCGGCGCACACCCGCGTCAGCTCGCCGCGCACCGCCCCCGAGCCCTGCCCCCGCTCGAACGCGTCCTTCACCTGACCGAGGATCTGCGCCTCGCCGAGCACCATGGAGTCCAGGCTCGCCGACACCCGGAAGAGGTGCACCAGCGAGTCCTCGCCCCGGTGCTCGTAGAGGTGCTCCATCGTCTCGGGGCCGCCGAGCGCCTGGAGCTCGCGCAGCGCGCCCTCGCGGGCCTGGGCCACGTCCGGCGAGGCCATGTACAGCTCCACCCGGTTGCACGTGGACACGAGCATCGCCTCGTGGGGCGCCTGGGCCAGGCGCCGCAACAACTCCACCTGCTGGGACTCGGGCAGTGCGAGCCGCTCGCGCACGGACAGCGGCGCCGTCCGGTGCGACACACCCATGCACAGGAACTCCATAGCTAGCGCCAGCCTCCACCCACGTGCGTGAAGTCGTACGACGACAGGAAACACAGCAGCAACAAGCCAAACCCCGTCATGGTCAGCAGCGCGACACGCCGGCCCCGCCACCCCCCGAAGGAGCGCGCGCTGACGAGCGCGGCGAAGACGACCCAGGCCACCAGGGTGGCGATCTGCTTGGACTGCCAGGACCAGACGAAGCCCGGCGCCGCGCTGGAGAAGAAGGCCCCGGTCACCAGCGTCACCGACAGCGCGATGAAGCCCACCACCACGAGCTGGCGGTTGAGGGTGTCGAGGAACTCGAGCGAGGGCAGGCGCGCGAAGAGCAGGCCGAAGCGCTTGCCCTTCACCTGCCGCTCCATGAGCAGGTACATGCCCGCCACGCCCGCGGCCACCGCCGAGGCGGCCACGCCCAACAGGGCGATGGTGATGTGCACGGGCAACAGGGGCCGCTGCACGTACGGCGGCAGGGGCGTGCCCCCATCCAGCAACAGCCCCGGCAGGAGCACCGCCACCGCCAGGGGAGTGATGAAGGCCCCCATCACCGGCCGGCGGTAGCGCACATCCACCACCAGGAAGATGGCCAGCAGCAGGAAGGCGAAGGTGGAGAAGCCCTGGGCCATTCCCACCGGGCGGCCTCCCTGGGCGCCGAAGAGCCCGAAGAGGGCCACTCCGTGCAGCACCAGCCCGGTGCCCACGAGCACGCGGCCCGCGGTCGCCAGCGCTTCCCATTGGCGGACGAGGTACACCAGATAGACGAGCGCCGCGACGACATAGGCGTGGCAGGCGAGTGAGACCAACGCGTGGTTCATGGCGGCTAACAACCCACTGGACTGAGCGCGTCAGCCCATTTTGTTCAAAAGAAATGCGGCGAGCAGGTCCGTCTCCGAGCCTGCCTTGCCGTCCTCCGAGGAAGCATCCGAGGGGGATGGAACCTCGGCTACATAACCGGGGACCACCTCATATGCCGTCTCTCCGAGCAACACGGAGTCGGCCATCTGCTCGGCCCCCAGGGACTCGAGCTGCTCCTCCGTCTTCACCTTGGACACCAGGCGGTTGGTGTCCTCGCCCGTAACCAACTGGACGATGTGGACGGCGGGCACCACCGGGTACACACCCGGCTCACCCGTCACCACCAGGACCCCGTCCTTGACGTCCGCTTTGTCTTCCAGCGCCCACTCCTCGAGCTGGGTCTGGGGAAGGAAGAGCTTCATGAAGGTCCCATTCTACACCGCCCGGCCCTGGGCCGAAGTGCCAACTACCACACGGAGGCGGATGGGGTGCGACGTCCGAGCCCCGTCCGCATCTACGTAGGCAGGCAATGGACCCGGCGAGGTCCCATGCTTGCAGGCCAGGTAGGCGCGTATTAGAGGACGCGCCAGCCGAAGCGGCCCACGAGCGAGAGGAGACACCATGGCAGGCGCTGACGTGTTGACTGTTGGAGATGGGGATTTCAAGAAGGAAGTGCTGGATTCCACCCAGCCCGTGCTGGTGGATTTCTGGGCCACGTGGTGCGCCCCGTGCCGCGCCATCGCGCCCGCCATCGACGCGCTGGCCACCCAGTACAAGGGCCAGCTCAAGGTGGCCAAGATCGACATCGACCAGAACCAGGACACCCCCCAGCAGTACGGCATCCGCTCCATCCCCACCCTGCTCGTCTTCAAGGGCGGCAAGGTGGTGGATCAGATCGTCGGCTCCGTGCCCCGGTCGAAGATCGAAGAGGCCGTGAAGAAGGCCCTGTAGTTCCCGCCGTCCTCCGCGCGGAGCACCCCTTGAGCTTCCCCTGGGGGGTTGCCTTCGGGGCTCCGCGCGGGACTCACTCGCCCCGCCACAGGTCCGTGGACGTCTGGGCCTTGAGCAACTCCCACGCGGCGAGTGCGTCCACCACCCGCTCCAGCCCGTCGGACAGCCCACGGGCCCGGGGCGAGGCGAGGTACTCCTCCGCGAACGCGCGCAGCCGCAGGTCCAGGAAGAGCCGCGCCAGCGCCACCTCCGTCTGGCCGTAGAACTCCTCGAAATGGATGCCGAAGCCGGAGGGCATCCCGTCCCGCATCGGCCGTTGCTCACGCACCACGAGGGCCCGGGCCTCCACGGGCGCGGCCCCGGGCGCCAGGGAGAAGCGCACCCGGAGCTCCGTGGACAGGGGCAGGAAGAAGGTGCTCTCCAGGAAGGCCCCCCCCACGCTCACGTTCACCGAGCGCAGCGTGGCCGTGAAGCGCCTCGCTCCCCCCTCGTCGATCCACAACTCGAAGCTCGTGGCGAGTTGCGCGCGGGGAAAGCGCCGGTGCTCCACTTCCTCCTCGCTCCCCACCCCGATGATGGGAGCGGAGGGACTGCGCGCGGCGATGGGGGTCGGCGAGAAGCGGGAGGGAGACCCGGGACGCGCGGCGGGCAGCGAGGACGCTGGACGCCAGAAGGGTTCCGCCCGGGGCTCGGGCCGGGGAGGCACCACCGTGCGCGGCGGCTCGGGCCGGACCACGGGGGGCGGCGGGGCGGCCGCCGGTTGCTCGGGGGCCACGGCCTGGGCGGGAACCTTCTTTCTCGAGCCCTTGCGCTCCATCTTCTACCTCCTGGGGGACCCGGACAGATTTGCATACCCCCGGCGCCGGGATTCATACACCATGCGCCACTTCGTCCGCGCGTGGAGTCTTGAGATGTTGGGAAACCTCCTGAAGCCCGAGTTCGACGCGCTCATCGCCGCCAAGGACTGGAACGCGCTGCGCGATGCGTTCTCGGACATGGACCCGGCGGACATGGCCGAGGTGATCGAGGATCTCCCCGCCGACGAGAGCGGCATCCTCTTCCGGCTGCTGCCCCGGGACTCGGCGGCGCTGGTGTTCGAGTACCTGCCGCCCTCGCAGCAGACGGAGATCGTCGACACGCTGGGCCGCGAACAGCTCAAGAACCTGCTCGACGAGATGGCGCCGGACGATCGCACGCGCCTGTTGGAGGAGCTGCCGGCGGAAGTCACCAAGCGGATCCTCACGTCGCTGTCGCCCGAGCAACTCAAGCTGGCGCGCACCCTGCTGGGCTATCCGGAGAAGAGCGCCGGGCGCTACATGACGCCCGAGTACCTCACGCTGCCGGGCAACCTCACCGCGGGGGAGGCGCTCGAGTACGTGCGCACCCACGGCCAGGGCCGCGAGACGCTGGCGGTGCTCTACATCGTGGACGAGAAGGGCCGGCTCTTGGACGACGTGCGGCTCGCGTCGCTGGTGCTCGCGGCGCCCTCCACGCCGGTGACGGACATCCATGATCGGCAGCTCGTGAGCATCCCGGCCACGGCGGACCGCGAGGAGTTCATCAGCCTGTTCGAGAAGTACGACCGGGTGGCGCTGCCGGTGACGGACTCGCGGGGCGTGCTGGTGGGCATCATCACGGTGGACGACGTGCTGGACGCGGCCGAGGAGGAGGCCACCGAGGACATCCAGCGCATCGGCGGTATGGAGGCCCTGGAGGCGCCCTACCTGGACATCGGCATCCTGGGCATGTTGCAGAAGCGCGTGGGGTGGCTGACGGTGCTCTTCGTGGGGCAGATGTTCACCGCCACCGCCATGGCGCACTACCAGGACGCCATCGCCCAGGCGGTGTTCCTCGGCACCTTCGTGCCGCTCATCATCTCCTCGGGCGGCAACTCGGGCTCCCAGGCCACCTCGCTCATCATCCGCGCGCTGGCGGTGCGCGACGTCACGCTCCAGGACTGGTGGAAGGTCGCCGCGCGGGAGATGACCAGTGGCGTGGCGCTGGGCGTCTTCCTCGGGGCGCTGGGCTTCCTGCGCATCCTCGTCTGGCCCGAGCACGAGTCGCTCTACGGGCCGCACTTCGCCTGGGTGGGCATGGCGGTGGGCCTGAGCGTGGTGGGCGTGGTGACGTTCGGCACGCTGTGCGGCTCGATGCTGCCCTTCCTCTTGCGGCGGCTCGGGTTGGATCCCGCCACCGCGTCCGCCCCCTTCGTGGCCACGCTGGTGGACGTCACCGGCGTCGTCATCTACTTCACCGTGGCCACGCTCATCCTCACCGGCCGCGTGCTGTAGCTCAGAACATGTGGCGGCGCATGCTGATGTTCACCAGCAGCCCGATGCACAGCATGACGCTCACCAGCGAGGAGCCGCCGTAGCTGAGCAGCGGCAGGGTGATGCCCGTCACCGGCAAGAGGCCGATGACCATGCCGATGTTCTCGAACACCTGCCAGAAGATCATCGCCACGACGCCCACGGCCACGAAGGCGCCGAAGCGGTCGCGCGCGGTGAACCCCACGCCCAGCCCGAAGATGAACAGGAAGCCGTAGAGCACCAGCAGCATCACGCATTTGACGAAGCCGTGCTCCTCGGCCCACACGGAGAAGATGAAGTCCGTGTGCTGCTCGGGCAGGAAGGACAGGCCCGTCTGGGTCCCCTCCTTCCATCCCTTGCCGTGCAGCCCTCCGGAGCCCACGGCGATCTTCGACTGGGCCGCGTGGTAGCCGCTGCCGCGCAGGTCCGACTCGGGATCCAACCACCCGGAGATGCGCTTGCTCTGGTGCGGCTTGAGCATGTGCCGCACGATCGTGGTGCGCGGCTCGGGCACGTCCCGCACGTAGTCGTTCCAGATGATGCCCGCGCCGGCGAAGAAGCCCACCAGCAGCACCGCCACCAGGTACCAGCGCACCTTGCCGAACAGGATGACCGTCGCCGAGGACAGGAGGATCATCAGCGCGGTGCCCAGGTCCGGCTGCACCAGCACCAGCGCGGTGGGCACCATGACGACGAGCACCGGCTTCACCAGGCGCTTGAGGCCATAGGAGCCGTCTCCGGGCTTGAAGTCGTCGTGGTAGACCTTGGCGAGCATCAGCAGCACGCCGATCTTCATGAACTCCGCCGGCTGGATGCGGATGGGGCCGATCACGAACCAGCTCTCGGCGCCCTTGGCCTTGTGGCCGATGACTCGCAGCGCGAGCAGCGCCGCGATGTTGAGCACGTAGATGGGCAGCGCCAGGTTCTTGATGACGCGGTAGTCCACCAGGCACACGATGAGCGCGGCCAGGACGCTGACGCCCGCGTACACCGCCTGGCTCGTCCACACCGGCGAGGCCTGCGAGCGCGAGGCCGAGGCCAGGTTGAAGATGCCCAGCCCCATCAGCGCGAGCACGCTCAGGATGAGGCCCCACGGCACGTGGGGCAGCATGCGCCGCTCAATCCGCAGTTGCATCCGAGCCTCCCGTCCCACCGGTGGCCTTGACAGCGCCCCGGGTGAGCGCCGCGCCGTCCTGGGCCGGCGTGGTGGGCAGCCCCGGCACATAGGGGGTGCTCTGGCGCGGCGGCGCATGGGCCGCGTCATCCTTCTTCAGCTCGAAGTACCGGGTGATGACCGCCATGCCGGCGGGCGCGGCGTCCACGCCACCGTGGCCTCCGTGCTCGTTGAGCACCACCACGGCGATCTCCGGATCATTGGCGGGCGCCACCGCCGCGAACCACGCGTGGTCGCGCTGGAAGAAGTCCATCTGGTGTTCCTTGAGACGAATCGCGCCGATCGCCGCCACCTGGGCGCTGCCCGTCTTGCCCGCCACCGTGATGCCCGCGAGCCGCTCGCGGTACGGCAGCCACGAGCGGAAGGCCGTGCCGCCCGGCTCCTGCACCACCGACACGAGCGCCTCCATCACCGACTTGCGGTGCGCCTCGGGGATCTCCACCGTGCGCACCACCTGGGGCTCGAACTTCTCGAGCACCCCGCCATCCAGGCCCTCCACGCGCTCGACGAGCTGCGGCTTGAGCAGGGTGCCGCCATTGGCGATGGCCGCGTACATCATGGCCACCTGCAGCGGCGTGGCGTTCACGTCGCCCTGGCCCATGACGCTGTTGAGCGCCATGCCCTTGGTGTAGCCCCCGGGGGAGACCTTGTCGTGGTACTCGCTGGAGGGCATGATCCCCGGCACCTCGGCGAGCACGCCGATGCCCGTGGGGGAGCCCATGCCCAGGGCCTTGCCCATGTCCGCGATGGGATCCAACCCGATGGTGTCGGCCACCTTGTAGAACCACCAGTCGCACGAGTACTGCAACGCCGTCTTGCCGTTGACCGGCCCGTGGCCGCTGTCCTTGTGGCAGCGCCAGGCGCGCGCGCCGAGCCGGTAGCTGCCCGTGCAGTTGACCAGCGACTCCGGCCGGAACAGGCCCGACTTGTAGGCGGCCAGGGTGGAGATGACCTTGAAGGTGGAGCCAGGGCTGAAGTGGTTGGCCGAGACGCGGTTGACCATCGGCTGGAGCGGATCCCTCGACAAGGCCGCCATCTGCGCGGGGGTGATGCGGCCGGTGAGCAGGTTGGGATCGAAGCCCGGGCGCGACACCAGCGCGCGGATGAAGCCCGTCTTCACGTCCACCACCACCAGGGCGCCCGCCGAGCCCGGAAACGCGCGCTCGGCCTCCTCCTGCAGGCGCATGTCGAGCGACAGCACCAGGTTGTTGCCCGGCCGCGACGGCACCACCGAGTCCTCGCCCAGCTTGTCGTTGAACTCCTCGAGCACCCGGCCCCGCGCGTTGACGACCTCCTTGCGCACGCCGTCGGTGCCGATCAGCGTGGACTCGAAGGTGCGCTCCAGGCCGCGCCGCCCGACGTAGTCCCCCAGGGCGTAGTGGGCTCCATCCGCGTTCAGGCGCTCGAGCTCGTCCGGGTTGATTTCATTCATGTACCCGAGCACGTGCGAGAGCACGCTGCCGGTGCGGTAGTAGCGGTGGGGCACGGGCACCACTTCCACGCCGTCGAGGATGTCGCGCCGGGCGTTGATGCGATCGTACTCGTCGCGCGTGAGGTCCACGCGCACGGGCAGCGGCAGGAAGGGCGCCGCGCGGCGCGCCACGCGCACCTGATCGTCCATGCGCTTGCGCGTGGCGTCATCCCACCCGAGCAGCTCACCCAGGCGGGGCAGCACCGCCTCGGAGCACTGGGCGCAGAAGGCCGGGGTGACGAAGGCGTCGAAGGAGGGGCGGCTGTCCACGAGGATGGTGCCGCGCCGGTCCATGATGAGGCCGCGGTCGGCGCGCAGCCGCACTTCCTTGACGAAGTTGGCCACGCTCTTGGCGGCGTACTCCTCGCCCTGGGTGATCTGCAGCCGGTAGAGCTGGATGGAGAGCACCGTCAGGCCCGCCACCATGGCCAGACCCAGCCAGAGGAAGCGGTGCCTGAGGTCGCGCCCAGGAGTCGTCTCGGACAGAGTAGGAGGCGTCAACGCAGCAACCCCGCGGAAGAAGAGCGATCCTGCGACACCTCGAAGCGGCGCAGCAGCGGATAGAGCAGCGCGGCCGCCACGCCGGTGAGCGTCACCTGCAGCGGCAGGCCCGGCAGCAGCGCCGAGGCCGAGCCATCCTTGATGGTCAGCCAGGTGAAGAAGCTCACCAGGGCGCCATGGCCCAGGTCCGCGCCCATGGCGAAGAGGACGAAGGCCGCGCGGCTGCGCACGTCCGTCAGGCGCACCACGAGCTTGCACGCCAGGAAGGTGAAGACGGCCAGGAAGGTGAAGAGCCCGGTGGGCTGGCCACTCATCAAGTCCAGCAGGTAGCCCACCGCGAAGGCGGAGAAGGAGCCCTCGAGCAGGCTCGCGCGCAGCGCCAGGAACGCCACCAGCACCACCGTCACGTCGATGCGGCTGATGGCCAGGCCGAGCTGCTGCACCAGCACCGACTCCAGGGTGAGCAAGAGCAGCGCGAGGGCCAGGGTGACGAGGAACTTCATCGTCCGCCCCCCTCACCCGCGCCACCCTGCGCGCTGGCGCCAAAGGGATTGCCGCGCACGAGCACCTCTTCCAGCCGCGTGGTGTCCACCGCGGGCACGATGTGACCGCCCAGGAACATGCCGTGCTCCGTCTTCTCCAGGCGCGTCACCTTGCCCACCACCAGCCCGGGCGGGTACACGCCGTCCGTGCCCGAGGTGATGATGAGATCTCCCTCCTGCACGTCCTCGATGCGCAACATGTTCTCCAATTGCAGCGGCCCCTTGCCGGCGCCCGCCGCCGTGCCTCGCGCCCGCGAGCGCTGCACCTGCGCGGCCACCCGGCTCTGCACGTCCGTCACCAGCGCCACGTCCGCCCACCCGCCCGTCGTGCGCACCACCTGGCCCACGATGCCGTCCGGCGTCACCACCGACATGCCGCGGAACACCCCGTCCGACTCGCCCCGGTTGATGCGCACCGACAGCAGCTTGGCCACCGGGTTCACCCCGATGACCCGCGCGGGGATGTCCGGCCCGGGCGACGCCTCGGCGTAGGCGAGCAGGCCGCGCAGCCGCTCGTTCTCCATCCGCGTCTCGCCCAGCGCGTGCACGCTCGCCCTCAACTGGAGGTTCTCCGCGCGCAACTGCTCGTTCTCCTGACGCACCTCGCGCAGGTCGATGTAGCCGAACACCACGGCCTTCACCCCGTCGATGAGCCCCACGAGCCCCCGCTGCACGGGGGCCGTCAGTCCGATGACGAGCCGGTCCACGACATTGGGATCCCGCCCGCGTCGGCCACCCGTCGTCAGGAAGGCCCCGAACGGGTAGAGCAGGAGGGCACTCACGATCAGCAAGGTCCGGTAGCGCTTGAGAAGCGACAGCACTTCGTGGAGGTCCGTGTGGGAGAGGGGGGGGCGACGGATGGGTCGGGGGGCTCGCTAACTACTCTGAATCGCTTGCATTTTCCGGGGTGTTGCTCTAGGCAGTCAAGGTCTTCACGGTGGGGGGCGTCACAACGTCCACCATCCGAACCGGGCACCCAACACACGCGCGCCGCGAAACCTTCCACGGGAAGAGCTGATCGGCGCGTTTCAAGGTACGGAAACGGTTACGGCATCATGGGCTCTTTGGATCTCCGAAAGGTCGTCTCGCTCCTCTTCATCATCGCGATCGCGGTGGTGTTCACCGTGCAGTTCGGCCCGGGGAGCAACGGGTTCAGCGACGTGAACCCCGCCGGCGCCCCCGCGGCCGCGGCGGTGGTCAACGGCAAGGAAATCCCCATCAACGAGTTCCGCCGCGAGTATGCCGGACAGTTGCAGTACCTGCGCCAGCAGGGCCAGCCCATCACCGAGGCGGTCGCCCGGCAGTTCGGTCTCCCCCAGACGGTGCTGGACCGGCTGGTGAACACGGAGCTGCTCGCCCAGGCCGCCGCGCGCCAGGGCCTGCGGGCGTCGGACGAGGAGATCCTCCGCATCCTGCAGCGCAGCCCGGACTTCCAGAAGGACGGCCAGTTCGACTACGCCACCTACCAGCAGGTGCTGCGCGACTTCTTCCGCCAGTCGCCCGCGGACTACGAGGAGGACCTGCGCAAGCGGCTGTCCGCGCAGAAGCTGCTCGGCGTGGTGCAGGCCGGCGTGGTCGTCTCCGATGACGAGGTGCGCACGCGCTTCGCCAAGGAGGGCAACCAGGCCCGCGTCGTGTTCGCCCGCTTCCTGCCCTCCATGTACGCCGACAAGGTCCCCGCCCCCACCCCGGCGGACCTGACCGCCTACAAGCAGGCCCAGGAGAAGGCCATCAAGGAGTACTACGAGGCCAACCGCTTCGTGTACCAGCAGCCCGAGCGCGTCCACGCGCGGCAGATCCTCCTCAAGCTCGCCCCGGACGCCACGCCGGAGCAGAAGGCCCAGGTGCTCGCGCGCGCCCAGGCGCTGCGCCAGGAGATCGAGGGTGGCAAGGACTTCGCCGAGGTGGCGAGCACGAGCAGCGAGGATCCGGGCACCAAGGCCAGCGGGGGAGATCTCGGCTGGGTGGAGCGGGGCAACTGGGAGCCCGCGCTCGCCAACGCCGCCTTCGCGCTCGAGCCCGGCAAGCTCACCCAGCCCGTGGAGACGAAGTACGGCATCCACCTGGTGAAGGTGGAGGAGAAGAAGCCGGCGCAGGACAAGAAGCTCGAGGAGGTGCAGGACGAGATCGCCACCACCCTGTACAAGAAGGACAAGGCCAAGGAGCTCGCCCGGGTCGAGGCGGACAAGGCGCTCGCCACGGTGAAGGGCGGCCAGACGCTCACCGCCCTGTTCCCCCCGGAGAAGGAGGGCCAGCCGGCGCTCCTGCGCTTCGAGCAGGAGACGCGTCCGGAGGCGGTGCAGACGGACACCTTCAACGCCGCCAGCCCCAACGTGCCCAACCTCGGCCCGGCGCCGGAGCTGCTCACCGCGGTGTTCGCCACCCAGGGGCCGAGCGTGCTCGAGCAGGTCTACCCCGTGGGCGAGGGCTTCGTCGTGGCCCAGGTGACCGAGCGCCAGCTGCCGGATGATGCGAAGTTCGCCGAGAAGCGCGACGAGCTGCGCCAGCAGGCCCAGCAGGCCAAGCAGTACGAGGTGGCCGACTCCTTCATCAAGGCGCTGAAGAAGAGCGGCAAGGTGGAGACCAACCCCGCCGCGCTCGATCAGGTGGCCGGCGGCTGAGCCCCGGCGGGCTCCGTGGCTCGCCACCCCAGGGGGCGTCTCCCATTCCGGGGAGCGCCCCCTGTTTCATTTCTTGCCCATCATGGAGCCCGGCCCCCCGGAGGGCCGCTCCCCCTGGGGCACGGCGACGCAGATGTCATCGCGGCCCCGGGCCTTGGCGGCGTACATGGCGAAGTCCGCCGCCCGGACGAGGTCCACCGCGGACAGGGCGTGCTCCGGGTAGGTGGCCACCCCGAGACTCGCCGTCACCCGGAGCTCCAGCTCCGCCGCCTGCTGGAACACTTGCTTGCGGAAGGCATCGCGGATGCGCGTGGCGGTCGTCACCGCCCCATCCGTGCTCGTCTCCACGAGCAGCAGGGCGAACTCGTCGCCGCCATAGCGGAAGACATAGTCGAGCTGCCGGCAGCAGGACATGAGCAGCTCGCCCACCTCGCGCAGCACGGCGCTGCCCACCAGGTGCCCGTGGGCGTCGTTGATGGACTTGAAGCGATCCAGATCCAGGAAGATGAGGGACACCGGGTGGTGGAAGCGCTGGGAGCGCCGCACCTCGTGCTCGAGCTGGGCGCGCAGGTGCCGGGCATTGTAGACGCCCGTGTGCTCGTCCTTGATGGTGAGCTCCTGCACCCGGCGGAAGTTGCGCGCGTTCTCGATGGCGATGGCCGCGAAGTCGGCAATCGCGGTGAGCGCCATCAAATCTTCCTGGGTGAAGGGCCTGTCGATGACGCCGTTGACCAGCTCGATGACGCCGAGCACCTGGCCGCGCGCGATGAGCGGCACGGCGACGATGGAGCGGGTGCGGAAGGTGGACGCGTCGTCGAAGCGCGAGGCGAAGGCCGGGTCATGGGACACGTCCTCCACCAGCCGGGCCGTCCCCGTGGCGAACGCGGTGCCGGCGATGCCCTCGCCCGGCGCGAGCTGCAGGCCCTTGAGCACCTCGGCGCCCTCGCCCACGGCGATCTCGAAGTAGAGCTTGCCCGTGCGCTCGTCCTGCAGGAGCAGCGACCAGTTGCGCGGACGCAACAGGCTGCGGATCTTCTCCATCATCAGGTTGAGTACCTCGCGCAGCTCGAGCGTCGAGGTGAGCGCCTTGGCGATGTCGTTGTAGGCGGCCAGTTGCTCCACCGTACGCGTCATGGCCGCGAGGAGTTCCGCGGAGTTCATCCAGATCCACTCCAGGGCGCAGTTCTGCTAGAGGCGAGCCGTAACATGCACACACCAGTGGGTCAAACTCGGCTCGTTCTCGCGTCCGCCTCGCCGCGGCGGCGCGAGCTGCTCGGTCAGCTCGGCCTCACCTTCGAGGTCTCCGCGGCGGACATCGACGAGACCCCCCAGCCGGGCGAGCCCGCCGGCGCCTACGTGCTGCGGCTGGCCCAGGAGAAGGCCCGCGTGGTGGCGCTCCGGCACCCGGAGGCCTGGGTCCTCGCGGCGGATACCACCGTGTCGCTCGGAGAGGCACTGCTCGGCAAACCCCGGGACGCCGCCGAGGCGCGCGACATGTTGGGTCGGCTGTCGGGCAGGACCCACGAAGTCTATACCGGCGTGGCGCTCGCGGGCCCCGGCGCCGGGCAGTCCACCCTGGTGCGCACCCGCGTCACCTTCCGCACCCTCGGTCCCGGTGAAATCGCCTGGTACGCGGGGACGGGGGAGCCGCTGGACAAGGCGGGCAGCTACGCCATGCAGGGCAAGGGCGGTTTCCTGGTGGCGGCGGTGGAGGGCAGCCCCACCAACGTGATTGGCCTGCCGTTGGGCGAGACGCTCGAGCTGCTCGCCCGGGCGGGCGTGGTACTTCCCTGGAGCGCGTCATGAGCGGCATCGCGGAGCGCCTGGCGGAGGTGCGCGAGCGGATGGCGGCGGCGTGTGCGCGGGTGGGCCGGCCGCCCGGATCCGTCACCCTGGTGGCCGTGTCCAAGCTCAAGCCGGCGGCGCTCATCCGCGAGGCATACGCGGCGGGGCAGCGCGACTTCGGGGAGAACTACGCCCAGGAGCTGCGGGACAAGGCCGCGGAGCTGGCGGACCTGAAGGAGCTGCGCTGGCACGCCATTGGCCCCCTGCAGACGAACAAGGTGAAGTACGTGGCGAAGGCGGCGCACGCCTACCACGCGCTGGAGCGGCTGGAGGTGGCCGAGGAGCTGTCGCGGCGCCGGCTGGAGGCTCCCCTGCCCTGCCATGTGGAGGTGAACGTGGGCGGGGAAGCCAGCAAGAGTGGTCTCGCGCCCGAGCAGGTGGAGTCCTTCCTGAAGACCGTGCGCGCCCTGCCCGGGCTGCGGATCGACGGCCTCATGTCGCTGCCACCTCCCACCGACGACGAGCAGGTGGCGCGCGGCTACTTCCGCGCCCTGCGGGCGTTGGCGGAGCGCCATGGACTGCCGGGCCTGTCCATGGGGACCACCCATGACTACGAGCTCGCCATCGAGGAGGGAGCCACCCTGGTCCGGGTGGGCACCGCCCTCTTCGGCGAGCGCGCGTGAGGCCTCCGGGGGCTCAGATTTCCCGGAACTTGAAGCGGCCGTCGTCCGTGGCCTTCACCAGGAAGGAGCAGCCGCAGTAGTTGCACATCACTTCCTGCCCGTCCTTGAGCGCGTCATCGGTCGGGTTGTTGGCGGAGCACTCCGGGCAGTCGAAGTCCTTCCGGGCGCCCTTGCCCGCGGAGGCCTTGTCCTCGTCGTCGTCGTAGTAGTCCAGCGGCATCGCGTCCCTCCTGGGCCAGCCGGGCGACGTTAGCAGCCCGGCGAGCCCGGGAGGGGGAGGCCTGGCTGGCCGGAAGCTGTGCCGCCAGGAACTCACACTCTCCGCGTGAGACGCACACGGCCGGACCAATCCGGGATTGAATGGCGGCTCCGGCGATTCGTCCACGAGGAATCAGCCGGTGGGCGGACTGGTGACGAGGCGTTGCCATGCCAGGATACCGCTACCTACCTTCCGCACCTGCCCACTGGCCAGGTGGCGGGGTTACCGAGCCAGGAGCCATCAGATGCATCAGCAGTTCAAGGGAGTGTTCAGCGGCGTGCTGTTGAGCCTCCTGGGGGCGGGAGGGGCGTTGGCCCAGGGGACGACGGGAGTGTCCGCGTTCGGCCCCGGTGAACAAGCGAGTTACCGGGTGCACTACCTTGGGATGACGGCGGGCTCGGCGCAGGTGACGGTGGGCGCCCCCATGCGGCAGTGGGGCAAGGACGTGTGGCCCATCGTGTCGCTGGCGAAGTCGGACGCGGTGGCGGGCGTGTGGCCCGTGAAGGACAAGTACGTCAGCTACTGGGACTTCAACTCGCAGCGGGTGCTGGGCTCGGACATGCACGAGGACCAGAACCACAAGCGCCGCCGCGTGCGCGTGAAGCTGAGCGACGATGGCCGGAGCGCCCAGGTGGTGAAGCAGAAGGAAGGCGAGGCCCCCTCGGAGAAGAACCTCGAGGTGCTCGAGGGCGCGCTCGACGTGACCGGGGCGACCTTCGCGCTGCGCAACCGCGTGCTGGAGGTGGGCCAGGAGTACACCTATCCCGTCTTCACCGGCTCGAAGAACTTCGTGATGAAGGCGAAGGTGGAAGCGAAGGAAACGCTCACCACGGCGCAGGGGAGCCAGGAGGTGTTGCGGCTGCGCGTGCACACCGAGTTCTCCGGCAACATGGCCTCCAAGCGCGACATGGTGGCCTGGTTGACGGCGGACGCGCGGCACCTGCCCGTGCGCATCGAGGCGGAGCTCGCCCTGGGCGCGGTGGTGGCGGAACTGCAGGACTACAAGCAGGGCAAGGTCGTCACGCCAGCGCCGGCGGTGACGGCCAAGAACGGCATCTAGCGCGGCACGCCGGCGGCCGCGAACCGAGGGGTGACATGGCGGCAGTGGGGATGGTCGGTTGGTGGTTGGCGGGGATGATGACCGTGGCGCCCGCGCCACGGGTGGTGTCGGCCCTGGAGAAGGTGCGGCCGGGCGTGTCCCTCCCGGGTGAGAAGGAAGCCCGGTTGAGCCTCGCTCGCGGAGAGTGCGAGGGGGCCCAGGTGGTGCTGCCGCCCGGCGTGTCGCGCGTCCAGGTGGCGCCGCTCGCGCTGCGGGGACCGGGCACGCCCCTGGAGGCCTCGGTGTGGCGCGAGGAATTCCTGGAGGTGAAGACGCCCTCCAACTCCCAGGGAGGCACGGGCGCGTGGCCGGACCCGCTCGTTCCGGTGGAGGCGCCCCGGAAGGACACCCAGGCCCCCCTGGTGCTCTACGTGGAGCTGTGCGCACCCAAGACCCAGCGGCCCGGCACCTACCAGGGCGCGCTGAAGCTGGACATGGAAGGCGCGCCCGCGGCGAGCGTGCCCTTCACCGCCGAGGTGCAACCCTTCGTCCTGCCCGCCACCTCGTCGCTGCCCAACAGCTTCGGCATCTCGCTCTACAGCATCGCCAAGGGCCATGGACTCAAGCCCGAGTCACCCGAGGCCCAGACGCTGCTGCGCGACTACGTGACGGCGCTGCTCGCCCACCGCGTCAGCGCCCATGGCATGAGCATGGAGCCCCCGCCGGTGCGCTTCGAGGAGGGCCGCGCGGTGCTGGACTTCCGCGCCTATGACGCCGAGGTGGGGCCCTTCCTCGACGGCTCGGCGCTGCCCTCGGGCGCCCGCTTCACCACCGTGGACGTGCGCGACTCGAAGGCCGCCCGCACCGACGAGCAGAAGGCCGCGTACTACCGGGCCTTCGCCGAGCACGCCAAGGACAAGGGCTGGCCCGCCCAGCTCTTCTTCTACGCCAAGGACGAGCCCAAGCCCGAGGACGTGCCGCTCGTGCGCGCCCAGGCCCTGCGCGTGCGCACGGCCGGCAAGGACGTGCCGGTGCTCGTCACCTCGCCCCTGGACGAGGCCTTGCGCGGCTCGGCGGACATCCTCGCCCCCACCCTCAACTGCTTCTTCCCCCGCCCCGGCCCCCAGACGTGCCGCAACGTCGTCCCGTTGCAGACCCTGCGCGGCAAGCTCGCGCCGAACGTGAAGGTGTGGTGGTACCAGAGCTGCAACTCGCACGGCTGCACGGGCGGCCCCGCCAAGGACTCCGCCACGGAGAAGGCCTACAGCGGCTGGGCCTCGTACATGGTGGATCACCCCGCCCCGCTCAACCGCGCCATGGGGCCGCTGGCCTTCCTCTCCGGCGTGGACGGCGAGCTCTATTTCGACACCGTCTTCGCCTACAACACGAAGGACCCCTGGAAGGAGGTGTTCGAGTTCGGCGGCAACGGCGACGGCACCTTCTTCTACCCGGGCACCCCGGCGCACACGGGCCTCTCCCGCCACCAGCCCGTGGTGTCCCTGCGCCTCAAGCACCTGCGCGATGGGCTGGAGGACTACGAGTACCTCCAGCTCCTGGAGTCGCTGGGGGAGCGCGCCTTCGCCCGCGAGGCCGCTCGACGGCTCACCCGCTCGGGGTACGAGGTGGAGTTGAATGGCGGCCGATGGGAGCAGGTGCGCCGCGAGATGACGGCGCGCTTGCGCCAGCGCTGGAACGCGGCTGAAGAAGCGAAGCGTTCGGGCGTCCATCCGAAGTGACGTTGGAGCCCCCTCACCTGGAGAAGCAAGGATGAACCCCATGCGTACCGCCCTCGCCCCCCTGCTGCTGTGCTTCTCCTCCGCGGCCTGGGCCCAGCTTCCGGACACCGATGGGCCCGAGGAACACAAGGCCCAACCGGTGACGGCGGCCCCGGCGGCCCCCGCGGCTCCGGTCTCGGTGCCGCGCTGCACCCAGGTCCTGCCCCAGCCGCGCAACCCCATGGCGTTCGCTCCCGGCGAGCTGCTCGACTTCGACCTCGACGCCATGGGCGCCACCGCCGGGAAGATGACCATGCAGGTGCAGAAGAAGCAGGACGGCGTGCTGCCCGTGCAGATCAAGGTGCAGACCAACTCCTTCTTCTCCAAGGTGCGCCGGGTGGATGCCACCGCCGTGAGCTACCTGCACCCCAAGACGCTGCGCAGCTCGCGCTACACCGAGGACGCCATGGAGAACGAGGTGCGGCGCACGGTGGAGGTGGCCTTCAACCCCAACCGGCGCAGCGTCCGCGTGGACTACACGCTCAAGGGCAAGAAGGGCCACAACGACCTGACCTACGAGCACGATGGCCTGGACGTGGCCGGCGCCATCTACATGCTGCGCCAGCTGCCGCTCAAGGAAGGCCTGCCCGTGTGCTTCGACGTCTACGGGGTGCGCCGCATGTGGCGCATGGCGGGCACCGTGCTCAAGCGTGAGCACGTGTCCATGCCCCTGGGTGAGTTCGAGGCCTGGCACCTGTCGGGCACCGCGGTGCGCCTGGACAAGCCCTCGCAGTCGCGCGAGGTCCACGTGTGGATCTCCGACGACGCGCGCCGCCTGCCGCTCGCGGCCGTGGGCAGCATCGACCTGGGCGCCGTGCGCGCCACGCTCACCTCGTTCTCCCGTCCGGGCGAACAGGCGCGGCAGTCCCAGGGTAAGGAAGCCCTCAAGTGGTAGGCGTCTGACGCATCAGCCCCGCCGCCTGCGACAGCCGGCGGCGCAGGCGCATCACCACGTCCATCAGCAGCTCCAGCCGCTCCTGCACGAGCAGATCATCCCCCGCCTCGATCAGCCCCCTCGGGCAGACGGCCTCTGGCCGGAGCGCCTCGAGCAGCTCCGTGAAGTGCGCCTCCACGTCGCTCAGCGCGTCGAGCCCCTCGCGCAGATCGTCCTCCAGGAAGTCCATCATCACGGTGGCATCGGCCCGCTCGGGCAGCAGGTGGGCCAAGTACAGCATGGACTGGCGGAGCGGATCCGCCCCCACGCGGCGCAGCTTCGCGGGAGCGGCACCACGAGCGAGAGCGGGTGTCGTCATGCCCATCAAGCTACAGGTGCGTAGCGAGGGGTCAATTTTTCGCCCGGCTCCCCCCTCGAGCGGAGCCGGGCCGGAGCCTCACCGCCCCGAGCCGCCCACGGCGGGCGCCGCGGCGGCACCGGGCGCCACGGCACTCCCGGGCACCACGGCGCCACCGGCCGCCCCGACGGACAGGGGCTGCGTGTTGAGCGGCGGCGGCGTGGCGATGAGCGGCACCGCGGCCGTCCCGTTGAGCGGCCGCGGTGTGGCCACGAGGGGCGCTGGCGGCTGGCCATTGAGCGGCTGCGGCGTGGCCACGAGGGGCACCGCCACCGCGCGAGAAGTCAGCGGGCCCGGCGTCGCCACCACGTCGGTCGACACGCGATTGCCCCCGAAGGCGAACTCCGGACCCGCCACCCCTGGCACCAGCGGGACGACGGAGAACGAGCCCTGGGTGGACACGGCGGAAGGCACGCCCGACGCGCCCGGGGAGAGCGGAACGAAGCCATTGAGCGCGGGCGGAGGCCGGTTGTCGGACAGACTCACCCGCTGATCATTCAGGAAGCCGTTGGGCACCGTGGGGGGCGAGATGACACCGGTCCCCCCCGCGGGTTGGGTGGAGATCGCCACCCGCTCCGGACTCTGGAAGGTCTCGGAGATGTTCGCCGAGCTCGTGGTGCTCGCCGCCACATCGGTCGGCAGCGCGTTGGAGGTGGCGGTCGCCACCCGCTCCGTGGTCCGATCGAAGACCTCCGGCCCGAGGCGCTGCCGATCCAACGCGGACGTCCCGGTCTGTCCCGCGTTCGCCAGGGGCGTGGCTCCGCTCTGTCCCGTGTTCACCAGGGGCGTGACACCGGCCTGGCCCGTGCTCGCCAGGGGGGAGGCACCGGTCTGCCCCGTGCCCGCCAGGGGCGAGGTCGCGGTCTGGACCGTGCCCGAGCCAGCCGTTCCCTGTCCCGCGTTCGCCAGACCCGAGCCTCCCGTTCCCTGCTGCGGCGACGTCGGGGAGGACGCAGTGGGGGTGGCCACGCCCCCGAGGAACACACCGCCCGGAACCGGCGTGCTCGGCGGAGAGACTCCGACGAACGCCCCGGCGGTGGGCACGGCCGCGAGCGCGGGCACCTCGAGCCCATTCACGGAGATGGCCACGTCATCGAAGTCGAACTGGATGAAGCCGCGGGGCTCGAGTTGGAGGGGCAGGTTCCACACCAGCACGCTCAGCTCCGTGTCTCCCTCGCGCGCCACCGGGAGCAACCGGAAGGTGTCATCGTCCGCATGGGCGCCGTGCGACAGGGCGGCGGCGTGGATGATGGCCTTGTCGGTGATCAACTGGCCATTGCGCCACAGTCGCCCCACCCCCCAGAGCGCCGCGGCCGCATGCACCCGGGACATGGCGGGGGAGCCGAGCGCCGCCCCTCCATGCAGCGCCTGGTTCACCACCACCCCGCCGGAGATGGGCTGGGCGGGAGGCGGAGGCAGGGAGCCGGTGCCCTGGGCGGGAGGAAAGCCCGGTTGATCCAACTCCACCCGGTACGTGGTGGCCCCGAGAGTGAAGGTGGCCTCCAGGCGCCCGGCGTCCCCGTAGGTGGCCCGCGGGTCCGCGATTCGCTCCCGCGCGGAGAACTGGACCGAGCCCGCTCCCCGTTCGAAGAGGTCCGCGAAGGGCGTGGGACCTTGAGTGAAGTAGCCGACGTTCCCCACCGTGCGCGCGGTGACCTCGGGACCATCGAAGGTGAAGCCGGCCGGGCTGGCGGTGAGCAACCCGGCGACCATGAAGGGGGAGAAGATTCCGACCATCGACGCTGCCTCCTCTGAAAAGAGGGTAAGCAGCGGAGGCAGCGGATGGAGGCTGGGGGGGGCCGGAAAACGAGGGGCCCGCTGCGCCTGCCTCCTCTCCGACTAGATGAGGCCCCGCGCCCGACGGATCTGCTCCACCGTCTTGTTGTACTCGATGTCGAAGGCGCTCGTGCCTTCCTGCAGGTGGCGCAGGCGGGAGCGGGCCTCGCGGTCGATCTCCTCGTCCACGTCCAGGTGCTTCTTCATCACCACGTGGATCTTCTGCCGCAGCACGTTATCGGCGGCGTAGACCTCCTCCACGTTGCGGCTGATGAGCAGGAATTCAATCATCTGGTTGATGACGTATTCGATGCCCTCGTCGCCCATCTTGAAGCCGCGGACGTCGGCCATCTCACGCTTGACCTGATTGAACTTGGAGTAGTCGTAGCCCCGGCGCTCCAGGGCCTCGCGCGTGGCCTGATTCACACGCTCCTCGTTCGCCAGGTACTCGCGCATGATGGCGGACAGATCCATCTCGGCGTCGGCGACGCGCATCTGCTCCACCTCGACATCGCCGTCCTGCATCAGCCTCTGGACGACCTCCCGGGAGATGATTGGGATCACCTTCGGATAGAGCCTCATAATTAGGTCCCTCGCCCCTTGAAGACGTCTCGACTGGACCTTTCCGCTATAAATCAGCGCCGAGCCCGGTCGCAATGAAAAACCCCAAGAACTTCGCGGATGCAGCGGCCTCATCAGCCCCGCGTTAAACCGGAAATTAATCACGGCGAGCCGGGTGGCGAGCCTTCTTCTGACTTTTCGTTGATCAAATCATCCGCATCCGCCAGGGACGCCTCGCGGATCGGGTCGGCCTCGTCCTCGTCCTGATGGCCATGGAGCGCCGCGTGAGCGCGCTCGGCCACGGTGGGCCCGAGCACCTCGGCCAGCTCCTCGATGGTCGACTCGCGCACGCGCTTGAGCGAGCCGAAGTGGCGCAGCAGGAGCTTCTTGCGCGTCGCGCCCACGCCCGGAATGTCGTCCAGCGCCGAGCGGAAATTGCCCCGGCGCATGCTCTTCTGTTGAAAGGTAATCGCGAAGCGGTGGGCCTCGTCGCGCAGCCGCGTGAGCAGGTAGAGCTCCGCCGAGTTCTGACGCAGCACGATGGGATCCTTGCGGTGGGGCAGGAAGACGCGCTCGGGGCTCTGGGCGCTCTCCTCGTCGCGGTCATGCACCTCCAGGTCCCGGCTCTTGGCCAGCGAGACGATGTCCACCCCCTCCACGCCCAGGTCCTTCGCGGCGGCGAGCGCGCTGGCGAGCTGTCCCTTGCCTCCGTCGATGACCAGCAGGTCCGGCAGGTCCTCCTCCTCCTGGCCCCGCTTGAGCCGGCGGGTGATGACCTCGTGCATGCTCGCGAAGTCGTCCTGCTTCTCCAGCGTCTTGATGCGGTAGCGCCGGTAGCGCGACTTGTCGATCTCCCCATCCGTGGCGGCCACCTGGGAGGCCACGATGCTCGCGCCCTGGAAGTGTGAGATGTCGAAACATTCCATGCGGCGAGGCAGGCGGCGCAGCCCCAGCCGCTCCTGGAGCCGGCGCAGCACGTTCTCCGTCTCGTCCTTGGTGCGGCGGCGCTCGAGCGCGGCCTGCTCGGCGTTCTTCTGCGCCATCTCCACCAGGTCGCGCTTCTCGCCGCGCTTGGGCACCATCACCCGCACCCGGTCGCCCTTGCGCTCGGTCAGCAGCGCCTCCAGGCCCTCGCGCTCCTCCACGTCCAGGGGCATGAGCACCTCCTCGGGCACGAAGTTGCCCTGGTCGTAGTAGAGGTTCACGAAGGAGGGCAGCAGCTCCTCGTCGGGGAACTCCTGGCTGCCCAGGGGAAACGCCTGGCCTCCATTGAGCCGCCCCTGCCGCACGTAGAGAACGTAGACGAGCAGACGGTCGCCCTCCCGGTGGAAGGAGAAGACGTCCTGATCCTTGAAGTCGGTGGTGGCCACCTTCTGCCGCTCGAGGCTGCGCTCGATGGCGCGCAACTGGTCGCGGATGCGCGCGGCCTCCTCGAACTTGAGCTCCGCCGAGGCCTGCTTCATGCGCGCGCGCAGCCCGTCCACCAGTTCTCCCGCCTTGCCCTCCAGGAAGAGCACCACCTCGTCCACGCTCTTGCGGTACTCGTCCTCCGGTACAGGGTAGACGCACGGTGCCGGACACCGGCCAATCTGGTGCAACAGGCAGGGCCGCTTGCGGTTGGCCAGCACGTGGTCCGTGCACGTGCGCAGGTGGAAGAAGCGGTTGATGACGCGCAGCGTCTCGCGGATGGCGCTCGCGCTGGAGTATGGGCCGAAGTAGCGCGCCCCGTCCTTCTCGTAGCGCCGCACCACCTCCAACCGCGGATAGAACTGCTTCCTGTCCAACCGCAGGGAGATGTACTGCTTGTCGTCCTTGAGCAGGACGTTGAAACGCGGCTTGTGCTTCTTGATGAGCTCGTTCTCGAGGAGGAGGGCTTCCTTCTCGTTGTGAACGATCACCGTCTCCAGGTCCCCGAGGAACTTGTCCAGCAGGGACACGAAGGCGCGCGCGTCCCCGGTGCGGGTGAAGTAGGAGCGCACCCGGTTGCGCAGGTTGATGGCCTTGCCCACGTAGATGATTTCGCCCCGGCGGTCCTTCATCAGGTACACGCCGGGCTCGGTGGGCAGCGCTTCCAGCTTGGCTTCGAGCTTCGCGTCCATGGGTGATTAGCGGCTCTTCCTCGGGCCGATTCCCGTCTTGCCGTGGGGCGGTCCCCCACCCTTCCCCCGGGAGGAGCCGCTCGCGCGCTTGTAGCCCTTGCCCTTGCGGCCTCCCGGAGTGCCCGCCTTGGGCTCGTCGTCCGCCTTCGCCGGAGCGTTGAGCAGCGCGCGGCTGGGCGCCTTGAGCCCCAGGTCCATGTCCTTGAGGATCAGCAACCGGTCACGCATCGCCGCGGCCTTCTCGAACTCCATCTCGTCCGCGTAGTGCTGCATGTCCTTGGTCGTCTGCGCGATGAGGCTCTTGATCTCCTTCGGCTCGAGCACGTCGTTGGCCGAGTCGGCCGCCATGGGCAGCGCCGTGGGGTCGCCGTCGTAGAGGTGCTCGGACAGGTCGAGGATGTTGCTCTTGACCGCCTTGGGGGTGATGCCGTGCTCCGTGTTGTAGGCGCGCTGCACCTCGCGGCGGCGGTTGGTCTCCTCGAGGGCGACGCGCATCGAGTCCGTCACGGCATCCGCGTACATGATGACGTGGCCATTCAGGTTACGCGCCGCGCGGCCGATCGTCTGGATGAGCGACACGTGGCTGCGCAGGAAGCCTTCCTTGTCCGCGTCGAAGATGGCCACCAGCGACACCTCGGGGATGTCGAGCCCCTCGCGCAGCAGGTTGATGCCCACCAGCACGTCGAACTCGCCCTTGCGCAGGTCGCGGATGATCGCCGTGCGCTCGATGGCGCCGATGTCCGAGTGCAGGTAGCGCACCTTGACGCCCACCTCGGTGAGGTACTCGGTCAGGTCCTCCGCCATGCGCTTGGTGAGGGTGGTCACCAGCACGCGCTCGTTCTTCGTCACGCGCTGGCGCACCTCCTCCAGCACGTCGTCCACCTGGTTGCGCGCCGGGCGGACCTCCACCTCGGGATCCGTCAGGCCCGTGGGGCGGATGATCTGCTCCACCACCACGCCCTTGGACTTCTGCAGCTCGTACTCGGCCGGCGTCGCCGACACGAAGACGGCCTGCTGCACCATCTCCTCGAACTCGGTGAACTTGAGCGGACGGTTGTCCAGGGCGCTGGGCAGGCGGAAGCCGTGCGCCACCAGCGTCTCCTTGCGCGCCCGATCCCCGCGGTACATGGCGCCAATCTGCGGCACCGTCTGGTGGCTCTCGTCGATGAGCACCAGCATGTTGCGCGGGAAGTAGTCGATGAGACACGGCGGTGGCTCTCCGGTCCGCCGCCCCGAGAAGTGCCGCGAGTAGTTCTCGATGCCGTTGCAGTAGCCGATCTGCTCGATCATCTCGAGGTCGTACATCGTGCGCTGCTCCAGCCGCTGCGCCTCCAAGAGCTTGCCCTCGCGCTGGAACTCCTGGAGCCGCTCGCTCAGCTCGTCGCGGATGGTCTGCAGCGCGTTCTTGCGCGTGTCCGCCTCGGTGACGTAGTGGCTCGCGGGGAAGATGACGACCTTCTCCAGCGCGCCCAGCGTCACGCCGCGCAGCGGATCGAACTCGGTGATCTTCTCCACCTCGTCGCCGAAGAAGCTCACGCGCACCGCGCGCTCCTCCTCGTAGGCGGGGAACACTTCCACCGTGTCGCCCCGGGCCCGGAACGTCCCGCGGTGGAAGTCGAGATCGTTTCGCTCGTACTGGCTCTCCACCAGCCGGCGGATGAAGCTGTCGCGGCCCAGCTCCGCGCCCACGTTCACCGTCACCGCCAGATCCACGTACGAGCGCGCCGTACCGAGGCCGTAGATGCACGACACGCTCGCCACGATGAGCACGTCGTCACGCGTGCGCAGCGAGTGCGTGGCCGAGTGGCGCATGCGCTCGATCTCGTCGTTCACCGACGAGTCCTTCTCGATGAAGGTGTCCGAGGTGGGGATGTAGGCCTCGGGCTGGTAGTAGTCGAAGTACGAGACGAAGTACTCGACGGCGTTGTGGGGGAAGAGCGCCTTGTATTCCCCGTAGAGCTGGGCGGCGAGCAGCTTGTTGTGCGCGATGAGCAGCGTGGGGCGCTTCACGTTGGCGATGAGGTTCGCCATGGTGAAGGTCTTGCCCGAGCCGGTGACGCCCAGCAGCGTCTGGTAGCGATCTCCCCGCAGAATCCCCTCGGTGAGCTCACCGATGGCGCGCGGTTGATCGCCCTGGGGCTTGTAGTCGCTGACGATCTGGAATTCAGGCATGGCTGTAAGCCTTAACACCCAGAGTGAGTGGGTGCCGTAGGGATGAATGGAAAGCGTTCGTTACCTCGCTCCCCCGGAGTCCAGCGCCTCGAGCGCCTGGCGGCGGGGCGCCTCGAATTCGTCGCCCGGATTCCAGCGCGGAGCCTCCCGGGTGCGGGCGACATGAGCCCCCAGCAGGAAGAACAAGCGCACGTCCTCCAGCGCGCCGGACAGGTCCCATTCCGGACCCACCTCGTCCGAGGGCTGATGGTAGTGCCCGGCCTCCCACTTCTCCCGGCGCTCGCGCCCCCAGCCCGCCGGGCGGCCGATGAAGTCCAGGCCACTGCTGAAATAGGCGGCGGGAATTCCCAGCTTCGCGAAGTTGAACTGGTCCGAGCGGTAGAAGAAGCCCCGGTCCGGCAACTGGTCCGGCTTCACCACCCGGCCCTGCTCCCGCACCAGCGCGATGAGGGGCTTGTCCAGTGAGGACTTGCCCAGGCCGATGACCGTCACGTCCCGGGTGCGCCCGTGGATGTTGAGCCCGTCGATGTTGAGGTTGGCCGCCACGCGTCCGGGCGGCACCGGCAGGTGCTCGGCGAGGTAGCGCGAGCCCAACAGGCCCTGCTCCTCGGCGGCCACCGCGGCGAAGAGGATGGAGCGCGCCGGGCGCCTGGGCAGCGCGGTGAAGGCCCGCGCCACCTCCAGCATCGCCGCCACGCCGGACGCGTTGTCCACCGCCCCGTTGTAGATGGCGTCCTCGCCCGGCTGCGCGTCCTCCTTGATGCCCAGGTGATCATGGTGCGCCGTGTAGAGCACCACCTCCCTGGACAGCACCGGATCGCTCCCGGGCAGCAGGCCCAGCACGTTCGCCGTGGGACGGCGGTGCACCTGATTGGCGAAGCGCGTGGACACCTTCACGCCCAGCGGCACGGGCTGGAAGTCGCGCTTCTGGGCCGCCGCGCGCAGCACGTCCAGGTCCTTGCCCGTCAGGTGCAGCACCCGGCGCGTGGCCTCCTCCGTCGTCCAGCCCTTCACCCGCAGGCGAGGGACATCTCCCGAGGGCAGCTCGAACTGCTCTCCCGACCAGGACGTGCGCACCACCTGCCAGGGGTAGCCCGCGCTCGGCGTCGTGTGCAGGAGGATCGCCCCCGCCGCGCCCACCTTCGCCGCCTGCTCGTACTTGTAGTCCCACCGGCCGTAGCGCAGCCGCGTCCTCCCCGCGAAGAGCGAGGGGTCATCCTCGGGATCGTTGTTCAGGATGAGCAGCGTCTTGCCCCGCACGTCCACGCCCTTGAAGTCGTCCCAGTCGAACTCCGGCGCCTGGATGCCGTAGCCCACGAAGATCAGCTCCGAGTCCTTCAACTCGATGTTCTCGGACGGCTGCCCGGCGTGGGCGATGAAGTCCGCGCCGGACTGGAGCCGCAGCGTCTCCGAGGGGCCGGTGAAGGCCATCGTCTCGGGATGCCCCGTCATGCCCACCAGCTCGAAGGGCTGGAGGTAGCCCCGCCCCGCGGGCATGGGCTGGAGCCCGAGCAACTGGAACTGCGTCGCGATGTAGAGCTGGGCCAGGGCGTCGCCGCGCGTGCCCGGCCCCCGGCCCTCGAGCAGATCCGAAGCCAGGAACTCGATATGGGCGCGCAGCCGGGAAGCGTCCAGGGACCGGGCCGCGGCCTTCTCCGCGGGGGGCGTGGACTGGGCCCGGGCGGCGGAGGCGAGGAGCACCAGGGGGGCGAGGAGCAACGGCAATCGCTTCATCCCCGAAGCCCTACCACGCCCGGCGGCGGAGCACGCGTTCCTCGTGCGCTCCGAAGTGGGCAACCGCCAGGGGAGCACGCCTGCTCAGGTCACCCAGTTCCCGCGCGATTCGAGCACCCAGCGCCCCTTGTCGCGACGCGCCAGGAAGGACCCCCCGCGCCACCGCTCGTTCCAGACGAGGAGCGCCCGATCCCCCGCGAGGTTCACGTGGATCTCGATGTCCAGCGGGAAGAACATGCCGAAGCGTTCCCGGGCACGTTGAAGCTCCGCCTCGCTGAACGTCACGGTCGTGGCCGGAGCGTGGACGCCTCGGAGTTCCGACCGGTCCAGCGACAGGAAGGAGAGATCCTCGAGCGAGGTGGGCGCCTGGAATTGGGGCAGCCGGAGGGGATCCGCCCGCGACTCCCCCGGGGGAACTCCGGTCACCAGGCCCGGTGGGACATCCTTCTTCCCGGCCAGCTCGAAGAGCAGCGTGGACACGAGCTCGGCCCGCACATCCGCTGGCGGCGCCGACGAGACCGCGGGCACCTGCGGCAGCGTGTCGTTGCCATCGGGCGTGCCATCTCCGTCCGTATCGGCGGCCTTCGCGTCGAGTAGCAACCGGTCCTCCACGAGGTCCGTGAGTCCATCACCATCGGTGTCCTGGCGGAGCGCGGCGAGCGGCGCCTCCAGCATCCGATTCTTCACCTCGCGCTTCACCTCGAGATCGATGGGCGGGAAGGTGACGGACTTCTCGTCGAGCTGTCGCACCGAGGCGGCGAGGCGCAACACCTGCCCGTCCAGCAGGGGCACGGGCGACGCCTTCTCCAGCTCGTACGGCTGGTACTGCCGCAGACCGGTGTAGAGCGGCGCCTCCCAGTGTTGGCCTCCGTCCTCCGACAGCAACACCCAGTACCCTCCACCCGACAGCTCACCCACCGGATCCAACCGCTGCGACAGCGCCACCACGACGACCTTCTGGTTCGAGCGCTCGGCCCGCACGAGCCGGAAGCCCTCCGGCAACGTCAGTGTCTTCATGGGCTTCCAGGCGGTCTTCCCGCGCGCCTTCGGGAGCTCCTTCTCGCTGAAGACCTGGAGGGCGGGAGTGGCCAGGTGGGCCGAGATGCGCGCGGCCATCGGGTCCGGTGCGGCCGTGCCTCGCGGCTCGGTGGGCGGTGTGAGCTGGGCGCGTGCCTTCTCGAGCCGGGCCCGCTCCTCCTGGAGCGCCGCCTCCATCTCCGCTCGCGCGGCGGAGAGGAAGCTCAAACGATCAGCCGGGAGGAACAACAACTCCTTGACCATGGAACGGTCACCGATTCGCCCTGCCCAGTCCAACTCATTACGCGCATGCTCCGGGAAGCGAGCAGCCAGCGCTCGCGCGCAGAGAATGGCGCCCGCCGTCCCGAACGCGTCATCCACTCGCAGCAGGAGCAGCTCGAAGGAATCCGCCCCGGGCTTCCACGCGAAGAGAAAGTCAGCCAGCTCGCGATGGAGCGTCGCGCGCTCCCCGAGCCCTTCGTCGTCACCCTCCTCCTCGGGAGCCACCACCGGCCGAGCCCTCACCGCCTCGTGCCAGAGGCGCGCCTCGGCTTCCCGGCCCGAGGCCAACAACGTCAGGGCGATGCTCAGGCCCAGCTCGTCCCGCGCCAGCCGCTGTTTCTCCGACAGCGCCTCCCCGTCCTTCGCGAGCAGCGCCTGACGGGCGTCGGCCGGAAATGCATCCAGCACCTTCAATGCCAGTGCTGGCCGTGACTGCGCGAGGAGGTTGCGGACCAGGCGCTCCGCGAGTTCCCGCGGGAAGGCGGCTTGCTTGCTCGCGGTGAGCGCGCGCCAGGCCGCGAGGTAGAACTGGGTCGCCCGCTCGTCATGCGAGTCCAGTCCGAAGATGTCCAGGGCCTGGGGCAGCGTCTCGGGCTCGCGGCTCACCGCGTACGCGGCGAACTCGGAGGACCAGGTGTAATGTCCGAGCCGGGCCAATCGGAGCGCCAGCGCCGCTGGATCGGGCGCCGTGTCGAGTGCCTCGGCCACGGCTCGCGCATACCCGGGAACGTTGAGGAGTTCAGACACATTGTCGATCAGGGAGGCAACGAGCGCGGGATGTCCCGGCGCCTCGTGCAATGCCGCCCGGTGGGCCTCCAACGCGCGCAGGGCCTGCTCCTCGGACAGCGACTCCCACGACTCACCCGGTGGAACGAGCCAGAGCCGCGCGGCCAGGAAGTGCCGGGCGGCCTCGGGTGTCAGGGCGTAGGCCTTCTGGAGACGAGCCGCGGCGGCCCCGAGCGTCCTGGCGCCCTTTCCCAGGATGACGTCGTTCGGACCCGGCAGCGCCAGGTGGCTCCACCCCTTGGAATCGGACGCATCCGCCCCCTGCGTCGCGAGATGGCGGAGCAATGACGTGAGTTCCGCCTCCCGCGCCGCCTGGCCCTGGGGAGCCGCCCCCGTGAAGACAATCGTGGCCACCAGGAGCACGAACACGCGCCCCACCGGCCGCAGGTCCATCCGTCGCATTCAATCCCCCTCGGGTTCCAACCGCTTCATCCTACCGGCACGCGGGATCCAACAACTCCGGCCGGTATTCGAAGTGCATCGTGTCGTAGTGATACCAGCGCCCGCCCCAGATGAAGCCCTCGGCCTCGAAGGCGTCCACGAGCACCTGGGGAATCTGGTTGGCCCAGCGCACCGGCTCCTTCGGCTTCGCCCATTCCCAGTAGTGCGAGCGCTTCACGTTCACATCGATCGACACACCATAGGAGTGCGCGCTCTGTCGCTGGGTATTGGCGATCTTCCGCCACACGAAGGTGCCGCCCAGGCCGCGCAGGTATGGCCGCAGCGATGGCTCCCGCTTCAACACCGCGTCGAGCCGCTTCGCCACGCGCCCGAAGGCCGGCGCCACCGCGCGGTGCACCTTCAGCGTCTGCCCCAGGAAGTCGATGCCCACCACGTCCACCTTCGCCTCGGAGTCTCCGTAGGCCGCGTGGAAGAGCGGATCGAAGCGGATGCGTCCGGGGTCCTCGTTCTCGCGCGTCACCGGTTGGATGGGCCCGGAGACATAGGGAATGGAGAACGTGTCCTCCAGGTCCGGGGACTCCAGCTTCTGCGCGAAGGACTTCGTCTTCCCGTCATCCCAGGGGTACGTGGCCGCGCCGAGCTTGTAGTGCCACGCGCCCTCCACCTTCACCGGCTCCACCGGGTACCACTTCGCCAGACACGCCAGGGCGCGTGGGGGGGAGTCGGCCCCGGATGCGGCGGGAACGGAAGGCTCCGCCCCCCCGGCACGGACCGCCACCACGAGCGAGAACAGGAGGGGCCAGGGACTGTGCAACCGCCAATGCATTGACCTAGCGTGACACACATGCGCGTCCTCGTGCTGGCCACCCTCGTCGCGTCGGCGCCCGCCCTCGGGGCGGAGCCCTACGTCCCCGCCGCGGCCCGGGACATTCCCGGGTACTCCGAATCCCCCCTATGCACACCGGGAAAGGAAGACGACCCGGAGACCGATGACGACGAGTCGACGCCTCCCCTCTGCCCCAGCCTGGAGGGAAAGAACCTGCGCGAGCTGTCCCTGCTGCGCAACACCATCTTCGCCCGCTATGGCTGGGCCGGCTTCCGCAAGACCTGGCTGCGCGAGCACTTCCAGAAGCAGCCCTGGTTCAAGCCCAACAAGAACTTCACCTACAAGCTCCTGTCACCCGTCGACCGCGAGAACGTGCAGCACATCGCGAGGTACGAGCTGGGCTTCACCTATCAGGACCTGGAGGAGAGACAGGATGCCCTGCTGAGCGAGGCCGGCAAGTGGTGGGGCGACGTCCCCTCCTACGAGGACGACGTCAAGGGCCGCACCGTCTACGCGTGCTCCCTACGCGGCTACACGGGACAGACCGAGGACGAAGTCCTGGGCCATCCGTTGGGCTGGGTCTGGTCCTTCGAGCAGGACGCCGAGAAGTCCAAGGACTGCAAGTACCACGAGGCCGAGCTCTCCGCGCGCGAGAAGCGCCAGCAGGTGGACGCCGTCGCACCGGACATCAAGAAGCTCTCCGCCGAGGAGCGCATCGAGCTGGGGCTGATCAGCCGGGCCCTGGGGAGCTTCGCCTCGGATGACGCCTCGCGCGGGTATATGGAGAGGTCCCTGGACGAGGTGCTCTCGCTCAAGGACCTGCGCGAGCTGTCGCTGCGCGACCTGCGCCTGCTGCGCAACACCATCTACGCCCGGCGGGGACGGCCCTTCAAATCCCCCCTGCTCCAGGAGCACTTCGCGCGCATGCCCTGGTACAAGCCGGACCCCACCTATACCGACGCGCGCCTCACGAAGAACGACCAGCGCAACGCGAAGCTCATCCAATCGGTGGAGAAGGAACTCGGCGGAGCCCTCAAGGACGAGGACTTCCTCATCGCCGACCCCGAGCAGCGCGCGCCCGACCCCGCCTTCATCTCCGGGGCTTGATGAGCCCCTGACCGCCCCGTGTGGGTGGTGCCGAGACAGAGAAGACAGCAGACGCCGCGCCGGGCTCCGGTCAGCGGATGAGCACCCGTCCGCCCTTCAGGCGCACCTGGCTGCCGAGGTCCTCCGAGAGGCTCCGCAGCAGCTGGGCCACGCCCGGATCGTCCGCGCGCCGGGGAGGCTCGCGCAGTCCGGCCCGCAGCGGCACCGCCTCCACGTCCACCGCCGCCCCCGCGCCATCGATGCGGAAGCGCAGCACGTAGGCGTCGCGCTCGTCCGTGCAGCCACAGGCGAAGGCCAGGTTGCCCAGCGAGTACGCGATGATGCCGCGCCCGTGCCGCTCGATGCCTTGCGCCGTGTGCGGGCCATGCCCCAGCACCGCCGTGGCCCCCGCGTCGATGAGCCTCGCCGCCAGTTGGCGCTGATCCACCGTGGGCAACAGCTCCCCCGCGCGGCCCCAGTGCAGCGACACCAGCACCGGGCCCACCGCGCGCGCCTCGCGCACCCGTGACTCCAGCGCGGACTCGTCCTCGGGGGACCAGGACTCGGGCAGCTCGCGCGCGATGAGACGCAGCCGCCGGCCCCCGCGCACCAACTCCGCGTCCGTGGTCCCGGTGGCCGCCTGGATGCCCTGCTCGCGCAACACGGAGACCGTCTCCGCGAGGCCCTCGGGCCCCTGGTCCAGCGCATGGTTGTTGGCCAGGGAGACGGCATCCACGCGGCCCGCGAGCCACCTCGCCGCCGCCGGAGGCCCGTTGAAGCGCAGCGGGCCCGTGGGCGTCCCATCCGCCGCCATTCCGGATTCACGGCCCGATGTCGACAGGGGACCCTCGAGGTTCACCAGACGCACGTCGCCCTGGAGCAGCCGGGACAGCGGCTTCACGTGCGCCTCGGTGGAGGAGGAACCCAGGTGCAGATCGCCCGCGGCGGAGACCGTCACGGGGGCCGCCCCCAGGCACAACAAGAGAAGCCCTAACATGGACATGGGACATGATGGCGCGGGTCTCGCCCGTCTTCACGGGGAGAATCCAGTCAGGTCACCAGGAGCTTCCCGTCAGGGGCCCCGATGCGAAAGACACCGCTGACGAAGAGCCGGCCATCACGTGTGCGCCTGGCGGGCAGGCGTCTGGTCTGGCCACCGGGTGTTCCCCGTTCGGCCCGGTTCGAGGAATTCGGGCGCAACGACAATGGCCTCTGGGGCCAGTTCATCCACGCCAGGGGGCGAGCCTCGATTTCATGGTCCTCCGAGGGGACCATCTTCTCGGAGCGCTACTTCGACGCCCAGGGCCGGGCGCACGGGCTCGAGGTGTCCCGCCACGACGACGGGACGGTGCAATGGCGGGTTCCCTGGGTCAGGGGACAGATGCACGGCCTCGCGCGGCAGTTCGATGAGGCGGGACGCGAACTCGTCCGGACGCGCTTCATCCGTGGCTCGGGAATCGACTTGTGGGTCAGTGGTGGCTTCATCTCCGAGCTTCGCGAGCACGAGAACAGCCAGCTGCATGGTGTCGAGCGCTGGGGACATCCGTTGTTCCCATACGAGGAAAATCACTACCTCCGCGGCAGGCGAGCGGGGATCTCCCGGCGGTGGAAGGGGTCCACCTTGGAGCCGGGATACCCGCACTACTTCGTCGACGACGAGGAGGTGTCCCGAGCGGAGTACCTTCGCGCACGCAAGACCAGACCGGAACTGCCAGCGTATCGCCGCCAGGATGACAGGCGTGAGCGCCCGATGCACGACGGGCTGCCGCACGCGTGGATACGAAAGGACATCCGGGCCCACCTGATGCGGATGCCAACTCCCGAGGACGGAATCGACTGAGGGCCGACGTTCTGTCAGCTCCCGCGCGCGCGCTCCTGACAAACCGGCGCATCGGAAGGGTGAGAGGGGAAGCGTACCCCTCGGGAGCGGCCGTTGGTCCCGGGCTTGCTCTGGAGGCGCCGCATGAACCTCCTGCTCCGCCGTGCCTTTCCCGCCCTCTGCCTGCTGTGCGTGGCCTGCGCGTGCCTGATGCTCGCCTCCGCGCTGAACTCCGTCGTGGATGCCTGGTTGCAACCCCCTCCACCCGACCCGGACGCGGTGGTCCGGAAGGTGTCTCCACGCCGGGAAGAAATCCCCACGCCCCTGGCCCTCGTCCCGCTGCGTCGCTACCTCGGACTTCCGGAGAAGCTACGCCGGGAGGTCATCCCCTCCCACCCGGAGTCCGTGCCCACGCGCACGGATCTGCGGCTGCTGGGCACGATGCGTGGCGCCTCTTCGCTCCACACCTTCGCCTCCGTGCTCGAGACTCCCACCCAACGCACGCGCTCGTTGTGGCTCGGCGGGGAGTGGCAGGGGGCGCGGGTGATCGCCATCGATCGCACCCGGGTCCTGCTCTCGCGTGACGGGCGGTTCGAGGCCATCGAGTCCCGGTCGGCCATCGCGCTCGACGCCCCGGCCGCTCCCGCCCCCCTGGCGCCATCCTCGTCCATCCGGCAGGTGAGTCCCGGCAACTACAAGATTTCCCGCCAGGAAGTGGCCGACACCCTCGCCAACCTCAACCAGGTCGCCATGCAGGCCCGGGTGGTCCCCGCCTTCCAGGACGGAGTGGCCAAGGGCTTCAAGCTCTTCTCCATCCGCCCGGACTCCCTCTACACACGGCTCGGGCTGCGCAACGGGGACGTCCTGCGGCGCATCAATGGCCTGTCCCTGACCAGCATGGAGCACGCGCTCGAGGCCTTCACGCGCCTGCGCGACGCCCCACGCATCGAGCTGGAGGTGGAGCGGGACGGACAGGTGCAGCACCAGACCTACACGGTCGAGGGCTGACGGGAGCTGGACCTGACCGCCCGTCCCCGGGAGGACTCACGCCGGCTTCAGATCCACGCGCGGGTAGGTGCCGAGCAGGCGCATGGACTGGGTATAGGGCTGGAGATCGCGCAGCACCGCCTCCAGGGGAGCGGAGGCGGCATGGCCCTCCAGGTCGAGGAAGAAACGGTAGGCCCAGGGCGAACCCGGTAGGGGGCGCGACTCCAGCTTGGCCAGGTTCACCCCGCGCTCGGCGAGCACCAGCAGGGCCTTGCCGAGCGTGCCGGGCTTGTTCTCCAGCACCATCACCAGGGACGTCTTGCAGGGCACCTCCGCCGGCAGGGGCGAGGCCTCGCGCGCCACCTCGACGAAGCGGGTGAAGTCTCCCTTGGCGCCCTGCAGGTCGCGCTCCAGCACCACCAACCCGAAGCGCTGCGCCGCCGAGTCGCTCGCGATCGCCGCGATGCCCGGATCATTGGACTCGCGCACCCGCTGCGCCGCGATGCCCGTGTCCAGCTCCGGCAGGATCCGCAGATGGGGCAGCCGCTCGCGCAGGAAGGACTCGCATTGGATGAGCGCCTGGGGATGGGAGCGCACGGAGTGCAGCGCCTCGAGCTTCGCGCCGGGCAGGCCCAGCAGCCGGTGGTGCACCTCGTCCACCAGCTCCGCGATGAGCGTGACACCCTCCTCCGCGAGCGCGTCGTACGTGTCGTACATGGCTCCCGCGGTGGTGTTCTCGATGGGCAGCAGGGCCAGATCCACCTCGCCCTGGCGCAGCGCGTCCACCGCCTGGCGGGGCGTGTCGAAGCCGGACAGGAGCACGCCCCCGGAGCGGCCCGCGTAGCGATTGTGCGCCATCTGGTGGCTGTAGGAGCCCTCGATGCCGGGGTAGGCCACGCGCAGCGGGATGGTGTCCAACCCCGTCACCCAGGCGTGTTGCCGGGCGACGGACATCTCCATGATGAAGCGGTAGAGCCGCTCCACCTCATGCGGGTCCAGCTTGCGCGCCAGCGCCGCGGCCCGGATGCGCTGCAGGAGCAGATCCTCGCGCCGTTGATCCCGGATGGGCGACGCGGTGGCGAGCTTGGACCGGGCAATCTCCTCGGCCAGATCCATGCGGCGGCGCAGGGCGTCGAGGAGCTCCTCGTCCACCTGCTCGATGGCGACACGCAGTTGCTGCAAATCCACGACATCGGACATGGCGGCCTACACTCCGTGACTGGGGTACGAACCGAGCACCCGGACCGAACAACCCAGCGATTCTATCTCGGTGAGGGCCGTGGACAGGGGCTCGGCGGACAGGGCGGCATCGACATCGATGAAGAAGAAGTAGTTGCCCAGGCGCTTGCGGGTGGGCCGGGACTCGATCCGCACGAGGTTGACCTGCTGACGGGCGAACACGGACAACACCTGGTGGAGCGCCCCGGGGAAGTCCGCGGGCAGGGTGATGAGCAGGCTCGTCTTCGGGCGTCCCGGCCGCGCGAGCGACAAGGGCCGGGGTCCCACGAGCACGAAGCGCGTGGCGTTGTCGGGGTGGTCCTCGATGTGCGCCGCCAGGATGTCCAACCCATACAGGGTCGCGGACGCGGCGCTGCCGATGGCGGCGAGGCCCTGTTCCGACGCACGCTCGCGCACCTGGCGCGCGCCCTCCGCCGTGGAGCTCACCGGCACCACCTGGGCATGGGGCAGCCGGGTGCGCAGGAACTCGCGACACTGCCCGAGCGCCACCGGATGCGAGAGCACCTCGCGCACGAGCGCCAGCCGGGCCTGGGAATCCCCCTCCCCCACCCGGCCACGGCCGATGAGGTTCATGGTGATGGGGTACACCCACTCGGCCTGGATGGGCAGATCCACCTCGTGCACGAGCCAGTCCAGGTGCTGGCTGACCGAGCCCTCCAGGGTGTTCTCGATGGGGATGACCCCGAGGTCGGCCCGGCCCGACACGACCGCCTGGAAGACCTCCGCGATGAGCGTGCAGGGAAGCAGTTGGTGGGGCACCGCCCCGAGGAAGTGGCGGGCGGACTCCTCGGAGAACGTCCCGGGCCCGAGCAGGGAGATCCGCGTCATGTCGAACGTGCCTCGTCGGTGGAAGCCGGCCGCGCGTCGGCGAGCCGGGGCAGGCGGACCGTGAACGTGGTGCCCGCGTCGGTCGTGGAGTGGACCTCCACCTGGCCCCCGTGCGCCAGGACGATCTGCCGCACGATGTACAACCCCAGGCCGATGCTCCGATCGGAGTGCCCGGGCCGCGTGCCGCCACGCGTGAGGGGCTCGAAGAGGTGCGGGAGCAAATCCGCGGGGATGGGCGCGCCCAGGTTGTGCACCCGCAGGAGCACCTGCGCCTCCAGCCCCTCCGTCTCGACGCGCACCGGGGTGCCCTCCAGGCCGTGGCGCAGGGCGTTGCCGAGGATGTTGGAGAGCACCTGCGCGATGCGATCCGCGTCCCAGCGCCCCAGACCATCGCCCGTGCGCAGCAGCAGCAGCTCGCGCCCGGGGTGGGCCGTGCGGGCCTCCTCCACCACCTGGGCCGCGAGCTCGTGGAGGTCCAGCGGCGCGGGGCTCACGGGGATGCCACCGCCCAGGCGCGCCTGGGTGAAGTCGAGCAGATCCCGGATCATCCGGTGGGCACGATCCGCCGAGGACATGATGCGGGTGACGATCTTGGTCTGCCAGGGCTGGGTGTCCTGGTGGCGCAAGAGCAGCGTGCCGGCCATGAGGATGGCGCTCAAGGGGTTGCGCAGATCATGGCTGACGATGCCCATGAGTTGCTGCTCGAACTCGCTCCGGCGGTGGGCCTCCTGGAGCAGCCGCTGCCGCTCCTCCTCGGTGCGCTTGCGCTCGGAGATGTCCTGCATGGCGCCCACCATGCGCACGGGCCTGCCGCCGGGCTCCCGGACGATGTAGCCGCGATCCAGCACATGGCGCCAGGCGCCGTCCGCGCACAGGAACCGGTACTCCGCCATCCAGTGCTCCGCGCTCGAGCCGATGGCGCCTCGGAGGCCCTGGACCACCCGCTCACGCTCCTCGGGGTGGACGCGCTCGGCCCAATGGTCGGGATGGGAGCCGAACTGCTCCGGGGTGTAGCCGAACACCTGCTGGAGCGTGTCGTTCCAGTGCAGGAAGTCCGTCTCCAGATCCCAATCCCAGATGGTATCGAAGGTGGCCCGGATGGCCAGCGCGTAGCGCTCCTCGGACTTGCGCAGGGCCTCCTCGGCGCGCTTGCGCCGCAGCTCCCCTTCCGCCTCGCGCAGGGCCCGCGCCACGCACGGCACGAGCCGCTCCAACCGATCCTTGAGGACGTAGTCCGTCGCCCCGCGCTTGAGCAGCTCGATGGCCCGCTCCTCGCCCAGCGCACCGGAGACGAAGACGAAGGGCGTGTCCGGGCAGGCGCTCCGGGCGGCGCTCAGCGCGGCCAGACCATCGAAGCCCGGGACGTTGTAGTCGGAGAGGATGAGATCGAAGGGGCACCCCTCGAGTGCCTGGGTGAACCCGGTCTGGCTGTCCACGCGCACCAGCCGCACGTCGAGCCCCGCCTCCTCGAAGCGCGCGGAGATGAGCTGCGCATCCAACGCGCTGTCCTCCAGCAGGAGGAGCGACAGGGGCCTGGAGGGGGGAGCATCCACCAGGAAGGTTCTCTCGAGTTCACTCACGGAGGAGTCCGTCTTATCAGGAAGCGGCCCGGGGCAGGGTGAAGTGGAAGGTGGCCCCCTGATCCACGGCGCCCTCCGCCCAGGTACGGCCCCCATGCCGGGAGATGATGCGCCGCACGTTGGCCAATCCGATCCCCGTTCCCTCGAATTGTTCGACGGTGTGCAAGCGCTGGAAGACGCCGAAGAGCTTGTCCGCGTAGCGCATGTCGAAGCCCACCCCATTGTCGCGCACCCACACCTCCACCTCGCCCTGCGCGTCGCGGGCCCCCACCTCGATGAGGGCATGCGCCCGGGGCCGGGTGTACTTCAGGGCATTGGCCAGGAGGTTGCGCAGCACCTGGCGCACGAGCACCGGATCGGCCTTGACCGCGGGCAGCTGCCCTATGCGCCACTCCAGGCTCCGCCCCTTCATGTCGGGCTCGAGGCCGCGGAGCACCTCGCGCACCAGCTCCCCCAGGTCCACGCGCGACTGGCGCAGCGCCGCGCGGCCCATCCGGGAGAACTCGAGCAGATCATCGATGAGCGTGCCGCCATCGCGCGCGGCGGTGGTGATGGTCTTGAGGTGGCCTCGTGACACCTCGTCCAGCACGGAGCCGGCACGCCGCTCCAGGAGCTGGGCGAAGCCGATGATGTGGCGCAGCGGGGCACGCAGATCATGCGAGACCGAATAGCTGAAGGACTCCAGCTCCTGGTTGACGGCCTGGAGCTGGGCGGTGCGCTCGTGCACCCGGTCCTCCAGGTCGACGGCGAGGGTGATCAACCGCTGCTCGCTCAGGCTGAGCTGTTCGGCGAGCGCCTCGATCTCCCGCCGGGAGAGCACCTGCTCGGTGACCGCGAAGGCCACGGCGATGATGCCCTCCACCCGGCCCTCCCCATCGCGCAGGGGCTGGAGGGCGAGGTTGAAGATGCCTTCACGCAGGAAGGTCTCCGGCGAGCACCGCCAGCGCACCACCACCTCCTTGCGCAGCACGGCCTCGCCCTGGTGGTACACGTGCTCCAGGGTCTCGAAGAGGCCCTGTCCCTCCAGCTCGGGCATCGCCTCGCGAATGGGGCGGCCCTCCAGGGGCCGCCCGCCCACGGAGCGCGAGAAGGTGAGATTGGCCATCTCGAAGCGGAAGTCCGGGCCCCGCAAGACCGCCAGAGGCTCGGGCATCTGCATCAGCGCCGCGAACAGGTTGCGGCGCTGGGTGCGGGCGAGCTCGTACAGGCGGATCTTCTCCACGGCGACGCTCGCCATCTGGGCGAGCTGCATGACGATGGCCTCGTCCTCGGCGGTGAAGTCGCCCCGCTCCTTGTCGGACAACTGGAGCAGGCCGAGGTTGGCGCCATCGCGGCCCACCAGGGGCACGGCGAGCCAGCCGCGCGGGGGTGGGAGGGGCGAACGTCCCCGCAGCTCCTCCTGGGTCAGACGCAGGGGTTGGTTCGAGTCACGGACCCGGGCGGCCAGGCCCGCCTCCTCGCTCCAGGACTCATCGCCGCGCCGGGCCAGGGAAGGATCCGCGAGCGACAGGGCGGTGATGGACTCCACGCCCTCGTGGCCGTCCGTCAGGCTGACCGTGCACCGCTGGGCGCCCCCGAGCGCCCGCGCCCGCTCGGCGATGAGCGACAACGCCGGCATGAGGCCCTCCACGGCGTTGATGGCCAGCGACGCCTCGGTCAGCCCCCGGAGCTGTTCGGCCCGCTGGCGCGCCTCGTCCAGCAACCGGCCCCGCTCGCGCTCCGCGTGCTTGCGCTCGGAGATGTCCTGCACCGTGCCCGTGAAGCGCACCGCGCGGCCCTGCTCGAAGTGCACCCGGCCCGTGGCGCGCATCCACCACTCCGCGTCCTCGCGCCGCTCGGCATGGCGGTACTCGACGTCGTAGTGACCGTCCCCCGTGGGGTCCATGGCTCGCCGCATCGCGGCCAACACCCGCTCGCGATCCTCGGGGTGCACCTTCGTGAAGAACAACTCGAGGTCGGGTTGGGTCTCCGGTGGCACCCCGACCAGCGCCTTGCAGCGTGCGTCCCAGCTCAGCACCCGGGTGAGGGGGTTGAGGTCCCAGGTGCCGAGCGCCGTGGACTCCACCGCCAGCCGCAACCGTTCCTCGCTCTCGCGCAGCGCCTCCGTGCGCGAGTGCAGCTCCTCGGCGAGGCGCTCCGAGCGGAGCCGCGCCCGGACGTGGCCGGTCACCTCCACGGAGATGGAGATGACGCCCGTGATGAGCCCGGTCGGATCGCGGGCGGCCTGATAGATGAAATCGAAGTAGGCCTCCTCCGGCGCGCCCCCTTCTCCCCGATTGAGGGTGACGGGGAACTCATTGCCGAAGAAGGGCTCGCCCGTCTCCAGCACGCGCCGCAGGCTCTCCAGGAGCCCGGGTTGGGCCTCGAGCTCGGGGAACAGCGTGAGCAGCGGTTGACCGAGTTCCACGGGGCGGCCCATGACCTTCTCGTAGAAGGCATTGGCGAACTCGAGGATGAAGTCGGGGCCACGGGTGATCGCGACGGCCACCGGGGCCTGGAGCAGCAGCGCGTGCAACCGGCCGCTCTGTTCGGCCTCCCACTGACTGCGCTCGAGGACGCGCTGGGCCTCCTGCTGACGGCGGACCTGCTCGCGCGCGAGCTGGAGTTCCACGAAGGTGGCCACCTTGGCGCGCAGCACCTGGGGGATGAGGGGCTTGCTGAGGTAGTCCACCGCGCCGTGGGCGTAGCCCTCCAGCAACTCCGGCACCGCGATGTCCGCCGCCGTCATGAGCAGGATGGGCGTGCGCCAGTTGCGCTCGCGCTCGCGCAACATCTCCATCACCTCGAGGCCGCTCATGTCCCCCAGGCGCACGTCCAGGAGGATGACGGCGAAGTCCTCCTCGAGCACGCACCGGAGCGCTTCGCGCCCGGAATCCGCCAGCACCAGCCGCTGGCCGAGCGGCTCGAGGACGGCCTCCAGGGTGGAGAGGTTGGCGGGATCATCATCAACGAGCAGGACACTGGTCGTGCGTGTCTCCAAGGAGCCTCCCGGGGAAACTGCGGGAGCTCGGGCCCGCGGGCGACGGACATACAACATCCCCTCCCCCGGCGCGAAAGACTCCGCCCCTGGACGGAGCACTCGCCGTCATTCCAACGGATGGGATATTCGTCCGCCCGACAATCCCATGCGCGTGAGCGCGTCGACCCCCGGCCCCATGAACCTTCGTCCCCCCCCTGGCTCACCCGCTGACGCCCTGCTCCTCGCCACCCGGCGCTACGTGGGCGCGTATCCCTCGGCCGCGCTGTGCGTGGGCATCACGCACCGGGGCGAGCACCACGTGCGGATGCTGCGCGGCCAGGGGGAGCCCCCCGCCGAGGAGTCCCTGTACGCCCTGGGCGCGCTCACCCAGGTCTTCACCGGCACCCTCCTGGCGCTGTTGGTGGACCGGGGCGAGGCGAGGCTCGACACACCGCTCCAGGAGTTGATTCCCCGCTCGCTCCTGCCGGACGAGGCCGCCGGCCGCATCACGCTCGAGCAACTGGCGACGCATACCTCGGGCATGCCGTACGAGCCGCCGAACCTGTGGACGGGCACGTGGAACCCGGCCGACCCCTATGGCCACTACAACGCGACGCTCTTCGGGGACTTCCTGCGCGGCTACCACCCCCCGCGTCCGCCGCCGCGAAGGTACGCCGAGTCCCTCCTCGGCATGGGCGTGCTCGGCCATGCGCTCTCGCGCCGATTGAAGCTCAACTACGCACACGCGGTGCGCGACTGGCTGTGCACGCCGCTGAAGCTGGGGGACACCACCGCCCGGCCCTCCGAGACCCAGGAACCGCGCGTGCTTCGCGGCCACACCGCCCGGGGCGAGCCGGTGCCCGCCTGGACCTGGCCGGCGTTGCCCGGCGCGGGAGCGCTCTACTCGACGGTGCCCGACCTGCTGCGCTTCCTCGACGCGAACCTGGGACATTGGCAGGTCGGGCTCACCCATGCCGCGCGGCTGGCGCACACCCCGCGCGTGAAGGCCTGGGGCAAGCGGGTGGGGCTCGGATGGAACGTGTCACGAGGGTGGGGCAAGCCCCTCGTGTGGCGCTCCTCCGCGATGGGCGGCTACTCGGGCTTCCTGGGCTTCTCGATGGAGACGGACACCGGGGTCGCCGTGCTGTCGAACCATGCGCCCTCTCCCTTCGCCTCGCTGCTGCGGCGCGTGCCGGTCGAGTCCCTCGGGTTCGCGCTCCTCACCCGTCACTGACTCGCAGCCGCAGGTGCTTGTCGGGGATCAGGAGATTCAGCTTCCGGCAGAGCTTCTCGAGCTCCTCGACTCGAATGTTCCGGACGTCCACCGTCTTCTCCCTTCCGCCCGACTTGAAGGTAAACGTCTGCTGCAAGCCGTCGTCGGCGCCTGAATTGACATACTCCTTCTTCAGTTGATCCATGGGCAGACGTTGGAGATAGCTCGCCCACTCCCTGGCCTCGGCCTTCGTCAGCGACTTCGCGAGGACTTCCTTCCGGGGGCTTCCCAGGTCGTCCCACAAGACGACCACCAGCCTCGAGGTGTCGAGGTAGTAATCGAAGCCAAACCCTTCCACCCCGTAGAAGTCGCTGATCTTCATCACGAAGGGATAGCTCTGTCTGGCGTTGGGATACGCCTTCCTGTCGGAGGCCGTCGAAGGCAGGGCGAACGACAGGGCGACAAGCGCGAGGATGACGGTCTTCATTTCGAAACACGCTCCTTCTCTGCAACACACATCCAACAGCAGCAGTGAATGGAACGGATTGTCAACAACGGGAGCACTCGGGGTAAAGCGCCGACAAGAGAGCGCCCGCCCGCCACATGACGTGGCGAGCACCAGCAACCTTTCCCGGGCAAAACCGATAATCCTCTTAGAACAGTAAAATTGGAGAATCGTCTTGAACATTGGTGCAAGAACCGTCGGACTCACGCTCGCCTCTTCCCTCGCCGCCATGTCGGTCCTGGGCTGGAGCGCGAGTGCGGCCGCGGAGCCCCTGACGGGTGTGTACCGGGGCGAGGTCTACTCGAATCCCGAAGTCGTCAACGCCTATTCAACCTGGCTCGGCCATGAAGTCACCCTGGGACAGGGCCATCAGGCGAAGGACACCTGGGGCAACATCGAGAATCCCTCCTGGCAGCTCAGCTCCTGGAGCACATGGGTGAACGCGAAACCGGGCCGGCGCCTGAACTACTCGGTCGCCATGTTCCCGAGTGGGCAGGGCTCGCTGGCGCAGTGCGCGCAGGGCACCTACGACTACCGGTTCAAGACGCTGGCGAACAACCTGGTCTCCTACAAGCTCCAGAACACCATCATCCGCCTGGGCTGGGAGTTCAGCGGCAATTGGATGCCGTGGTACTCCGGCAATGGACAGCAGGCCAACTTCGCCGCCTGCTTCCGCAAGATCGTGACGGCCATGCGCGCCGCCCAGCCGTCCGCCGGTTTCAAGTTCGACTGGAATCCCAACTACGACATCTCGTCCAGCGATCTGGCCGCCACCTACCCGGGGGACGCGTATGTGGATTACATCGGATTCGATCTGTATGACCAGGGCTGGAACGGGGCCTATCCGGTTCCCGCGGGCTGCACGGGCTCGTGCGCGCTGAGCCGTTGGCAATCGGTCTGGAACGCGCAGTTCGCTCCGGCGCTGAGCAAGTTCCGCACCTTCGCGCAAGCACATGGCAAGCCGTTGTCCGTTCCCGAGTGGGGCGTGAACGACGCGGCCACTCATGGCGGGGGGGACAACACCTACTACGTCGGGCAGATGCTCGAGTTCATCTTCAATCCGGCGAACAACGTCGGCTACCACTCGTACTTCGACTATCAGGCGTCGGACGGCCATCACCAGCTCTCCGACGTGGACAGCCGGAGCGGCCACGACTTCCAGACCGAGTTCCCGAACGCGGCCGCGCTGTTCAAGAGCTACTACGTGGAAACGCCCACCGAGCCGGAGCCGACCGAGGCCGTGTCGACCACCCAGGCGACGGTGAGCCCCACGACCGTCACGCGGGGCACCAGCTTCCAGGTTTCCGGCTCGGTCACCTCGTCCACGGCCAGGAGCCTGGTGGTGAAGTACGAGATCCGCAATGCCGCCACGACGGCGCTGGTGTCGGAGAAGAGCTACACGGCCCAGGCTTTCACCGCCGGGCAGACGCGCGCGTACACGACAGCGTTCACGATTCCGACGTCGCTCGCGGCGGGGACCTACCGGGTCGACACGTTGATCTTCCTGCCCGACTGGTCGAAGACCCTGCTCTACCGCAACGACACCCCCTTCACCGCGAAGTAGGCGGAGGAACGGGGGCGTCCGCCGCCATGGAGTCCCGAGGGGGCTCCGGGCGGCGATATTTTTGCACCCGGGGCGACTTCGCCCTTTGCTCATCCCCTCCAGGATTGCTCCGTTTCGAAGGGATGTAGCCACTTGAGAACCGGTCTCGACATGAGGAGCGCCTCCGCGATGGTGGTGGCGCTGGCCTTGCTGCTGCCTCGCTCCGTCCCGGCCGCGAACGACAGCGAGGTGAAGAACTGCATCACCTCGATCCGGCATCTGTACAAGAGTCTGGATTACGAGCATGCGCTGAGTCAGATCCAACTCGCGCGCCAGATGCAGCGGGGGACGGAGGACGAGGTCACGCTGTCCCTCTACGAGGGGCTCATCCTGTATGACATGGGCAAGCAGGATGAGGCGCTCACCGCCTTCCGGGCCGCCCTGTTGCTCAGGCCCGACGTGGCCCTTCCCGAGCAGAAGATCGCCCCCAAGGTCAGAACGCGTTTCGAGGACATGCGGCGCAAGGTCAAGAAGGAGATCGCACCAACGCTCGAGTCCACAGTCCCCTCCCGCGTGGCGGAGCCGTCTCCCAAGGCCCTGGCGGAGAACCAGCCCCCCGCGCCCTCGAAGCCGGTGGGCCCGGTGAAGTGCGAGCCCGTGCCTCCACAGTCGGCCGATACCAGCATGAGCGGCCAGCAGCAGTGGCGGCTCGCCGGTCTGAAGTACGAGCTGTGCTCCAAGGACCTCCTCCATGGCCAGACCGCCGAGACCCTGGCGACCTTGAGCACGCGAATGAAGGAGGCGACAACCAACTACCAGCGCATTCTCATCCGCAAGCAGATCGACCAGTTCGAGGAAGAAGCGAAGCACCCGCGGCCCGCCGAGGCCCTGAACACTCAAGCCACCGCATCAGCGAAAAAGCTCCAGGCAGCGGAGTCGTCCAGGGTGGAGCAGGAGAAATCCCCCCCGCCCGCGAGGCCCACGAGGCCGGTGAAGTGCGTGCCCGCCCCAGCCCAGCCAACGGCCGATTCCAGTCTCGGCACGACCCAACAGTGGCGGCTGGATCGTCTGAAGTATGCGCTGTGCTCCACGGGCCGCCTTCATGGACAAACCGCCGAGACCCTGGACGCCTTGACCACGCAGCTGAAGGACGCGACGACAAACTACCAACGCGTCCTCGTCAAGAAGCAGCTCGACCAGCTCGAACCCCAGGCAGGGCTCTCGCCCCTCGCTGGAGCCACGGGACCGTGACGAGCCCCCAGAAAGGGGACACCGCTACCGCACCTGGATCGCGTCGGCGATGACGTAGGAACCCGCCGTGGTCCAGCGGCTCAACTGCACCTTGTTCCAGCCCGCGGGGAAGCTCCACGTGCCGAGAGTGTTCCACCTGCCGCCATTGGCCTGCTGGTTCACCTTCACGGTGGCCAGCTGGGTGCCATTGGCGTCCCAGACGATGAAGGGCGCGGTCGTCGAGCGATCACCCGCCGCGGTCCACCAGGCGTCGATCGTCCGGGTGGCCGCCGTGGGCAGGTAGAACCAGAACGTCGCCGGCTCGGAGACGGCCGCGGTGGGCGAGGCAAGGTAGTTCGAGCCGTAGTAGCCCGCCACGTTCGTGGACGAGGCCCAGCTGGTACCCGAGAGCTGGATGTAGCCCCGGGTGCTGTCGTTGTTGGCGTTGTTGCTGTCGATGACCAGGCCCGTGGGGGTGCTCCCTCCCGACGTCCACAGGTACGTCACGTCGACCCAGTCGTTGTTGCTCATCCCCAGGTCCGTCCAGAACGCGCCGTCGGCGATGTCGATGCCCGCGGGGTTGGCCGGACGGCGCCCGAACTGATCCAACCCACCGTTGAAGCCGTCCTGATAGGCGGCCTGGGCCTCGGGCTTGCCCTGCGGCAGGGTCTTCCACATCTCGCGGACACTCGAGGGATTCCAATAGTCATCCTTCGTGTTCCAGGGCCCCACGTCCCACACGGAGGTGGTCGTGCACTTGCCCGTCTTCGGGTAGCACACCTTCACCTGGTACTCGGAACCGCCATTGGACGCGAGCGCCCGGCGCGACGGCAGCGCCACGAAACGATCGTTGGACTTGATGACATGGCCATTGGCGGTCGTGCCCCCCACCAGGCCCTCGCGCGTGGCGAAGACGCGGTAGCTCAGCGCCGCCAGGGATTGGAACTCCTCCCGCGACGGGTCTCCCTCCAGCGAGCCCTCCAGCCGCACCTCCCGCACCACGGGACCGCGACCGCGCTCGTCCGCGAGGAGCGCGAGCCTCACCTGCACCTCCGTGCCGGCGCGAGGCAGGCGCGCGGCCTCTCCCGCGCTGGCGGTGCGCCACTCGCTCCAGGCTCCATCGGGCGTACGCACCCGGACATCCACCTCGACGCCCATCTCCGGGGATGCGCTCGCCTGGAGCAGCGGCCGGATCGTGTCCACGGGCTGTTCCAACCGACGGGCCGGAAAGGTGTAGAGGCCCATGAGCCGGCTCAACCCCTCGGGCCTGCGCATGACGGCATAGGGCTCGAAGAGCAACCCCTCCGAGGTGCGCACGAGTTCACCCGTGCCCTCGCCGGTGGCGAGTTCCTCCGTCCAGCGCGAGGTGCTGGCACTCGCCACAAGGGCCACCCGCGAAGACGCCGCGTCGGGCAGCTGGGGGCTCTGCGCGAACGCGGAGCCTCCCGCGAGCGCGACTCCCCACATCATCGTCATGAAGATGGACCGCGGCCTCGAGCGCATGGATGGACTCCCGGTGAGTGAGCAGGCGTCCAATCCTAGCTTTTTCTTGGAATTTGATAAACGCGGGAAATCCGCTTCTGTCGAGGTGGAGTCGGAAGCGATGCGTCATCGCGAGCGACGAGCCCCAAGGGATCGTCGCTCACGGGCAGATGGATACCCGCGAAGGAGGGAGCCCTACGCGGGCGCGGCCACCTTCCACAGGGTGCCCGCCGCGGTGTCCATGATCTCCACGCCCAGGGACTTCAGCTCGACGCGCAGCCGGTCCGCCTCGGCGAAGTCCTTGGCCTTGCGGGCCTCCGCGCGCGCCGCCATCAACTGTTCCACCCGCGCCACGTCGAGCCCCCGCTCCTTCACGGCCCGGTCCCGGCGCCGCAGCAGCCAGGACGCCGGCGCCTCCTCGAACAGGCCGAGGATGCCCGACACCTTGCGCACGTCCTCGCGCAACGCCCGCAGGGTGCGGCCCACCACGGCCTTGTCCTTGACCGGCGGCTTGTCCACCAGCTCGTTCATCATCGCGAACAGGCCCGAGAGCACTCCCAGCGCGCCCGCCGAGTTGAAGTCGTCGTCCATCTGGGCCTCGAAGTCCGCCATGAAGCGCGCGGCGTCGCCGTGCAGCGGGCCCGGGGCGAACTCCTTGCCACCCACGCGCTCGTCCACCTTGCGCAGGGTCTCGTAGAAGTACTCCATGCGCAGCTCGGCGTCCGCCAGGCCCTTGTCCGAGAAGGCCAGGGGATGGCGGTAGTGCGTGGAGAGGAAGAAGAAGCGCAGCGCCTCGGCGTCCACCCGCTCCAGGGCCTCGCGCAGGCGCACCACGTTGCCGAGCGACTTGGACATCTTCGCCCCCTCGAGATCGAGGAAGCCGCAGTGCATCCAGTAGCGCGCCAGGGTGTGGCCACTCGCGGCCTCGCTCTGGGCGAGCTCGTTCTCATGGTGCGGGAAGATGAGATCCAACCCACCGCCGTGGATGTCGAAGGTCTCGCCCAGGTAGCGCTCGCTCATGGCCGAGCACTCGATGTGCCACCCGGGCCGGCCCGGGCCCCAGGGGCTGTCCCAGGACGGCTCGCCCGGCTTGGCGGCCTTCCACAGGGCGAAGTCCAGCGGCTCGTGCTTCTGCTCACCGGGCTGGACGCGCTCGCCCACGCACAGCTCATCCAGGTCACGCTTGGACAGCTTCGCGTAGTCGGGGTAGCGCCGCACGGAGAAGTACACGTCGCCCTGGGAGGCGTACGCCACGCCCTTGTCCACCAGCTTGCCGATGATGCGCAGGATCTCCGGAATGTGATCGCTCACCTTGGGTGAGACGTCCGGCTCCAGCAGGTGCAGGGCCCGGGCATCCTCGCGGAACGCCTCCACGAACCGCGCCGCCAGCGCCACCGGAGCCTCGCCCGTCTCCTGCGCGGCCTTGATGATCTTGTCGTCCACGTCGGTGTAGTTGCGCACGTACGTCACCTCGAAGCCGCGGTGGCGCAGATAACGCACCACGACATCGAAGGACGTGAACGTGCGCGCGTTGCCGATGTGGACGTAGCTGTAGACCGTCGGGCCACACACATAGACGCCCAGCTTGCCCGGGACGACAGGCACCAGCGTCTCCTTCTGCATCGTCATCGTGTTGAAAAGGCGGATGGATGCGGCGGCCACGTGCACGAACCTCCAGGGCGGTCGATTCTCGAGTTCCGACTGCTGATTCCGACGCGCAGTCGGAAAGACGGGACTTTCACAACGGCCCGACGACTCAGTCAACATAGATGGGCCCTCGCTCCCCCTTCCCGGCCGAAAAAAGACTATCCTGCTGCCCTGGGAGACCCCCCGTCTCGCCCGGCCATCGAATCCTGGGAGAAGCACCCCCATGAGTCCTCCGAATCCCAAGCGCCCGCCCCGCTCCGCTCCGCCCTCCGTGGCGGAGGGGGGAGAGACCACGGCGCCCGCGGATGATGTGGACCTGCCCTTCGATGATGACGAAGTGGCGCCCCTGCAGGCCGATGATCCGCGACCCCAGCGCGTGCCCCAGTTTCCCATGGGCCCGCGCCGTTCGCGTCGGCACGCGGCGGGCACCTCCCGCCAGGAGCGGGACCGCGAGTTTCCCGCCCGCTTCTCCTCCGGCGAGTACGAGGATCCCGGCCACGAGCGCGCCTGCCTCTATGTCGAGCGCGGTCCCGGCACGGGCCAGTTGGTCCCCATCAAGCAGGGGGTGCTGACGTTGGGCCGCGCCTCCTCGTCCGACCTGCGGCTGCAGCACCCCTCCATCAGTCGGCGCCACGCCCAGCTCACCCGCCTGGGCGACCGGCTCCTGCTCAAGGACGTGGGCAGCCAGAACGGCACCTACGTCAACCGCGTCCGGCTCACGGGCGAGCGAGAGCTGCGCTCGGGAGATGAAATAGCCCTGGGCAACGCGTTGCTGCGCGTGAGAGGGCCGGGACCCATGCCCTCGCGCCGCGGCGCCGACGGCCGGCGCGCCTCGCCCCTCCGGGTGGGCCTGAGCGCCCAGCGCCTCGTCCTGCTCGCCGCCGCGTCGAGTGGCCTGGTGGCCGTGTTCCTCACGCTCTCGGCGGTCCGGTTGATGCGCGAGGAGCCGCGGGTGGAGAAATCCGAGCCGTTCCACGCCCGGGAGCCGGACATCGAGGTGGAGGTGACCGCGGAGCCCCCTCCTCCAGGCCCCGAGGCCGAGCCCCCCACGGCGAGTGCCCAGGCACTCGCCGAGGAGGCCCGGCCCACCGCTCCCACCACCCGTCCGGGACGGGACACCGGCCGCACCGTGAAGGAGGGCTCCGTCAAGACCGCCCCGAAGCCTCCGCCGCCCGAGCTCCACGCGGCCCCGAATCCCGACGCGGAGGCGGAAGTCCTCGCCCAATACGAGTCGGGACACGTCGAGGCGGCCCTGAGCCTCGCCCGGCGCGAGCACGTGGAGAACCTGGCCCTGCTGCTGGAGCGCTTCCAGCAGGCGTGGAAGGCGGGTCAGGCCGCCATGGAGGCCCGGGACGCCCCGGCCGCCATCCGCCACTTCACCGAGGCGCACACCCTCGATCGGCAGATCGCCCAGGGGTGGGGAGCGTACGCGCCGCGCATCCGCCAGGCGTTGACCCAGGCCCAGGCGCAGATCCAGAGCCCGTAGCCGCCCGGGCGGGCCCCCTCATGGGGCAAGGAAACAGGGGCCAAAGAAAAACCCCGGTCCCCCATATGGGGAGCCGGGGTTTTCAACGTCCACCCGAGGAGGCTCAGGCGATGTTGAAGATCTTCTTCAGGTCCGACTCGATCTCGTCCTCGGAGCAGTCCTTGGCCAGCGACAGTTCCTTGATGAGCAGCGAGCGCGCCGTGTCCAGCATCTTGCGCTCACCGAAGGAGAGATCCTTGTCACCCTTGAGCAGGTACAGGTCGCGCAGCACCTCGGCGATCTCGAACACGGAGCCGGTCTTGATCTTCTCCATGTACTCCCGGTAGCGACGGTTCCACGTCGTGGAGTCGACCGAGATGTCCTTCTCCTTCAGGATGGAATAGACCTGCTTGACGTCTTCCTCGCTGATGATTTCCCGGAGGCCAACCGAGCCCACCTTGTTGATTGGGATCATGATGCGCATCCCATTTTCCAGGATTCGCAGCACGTAGAAGGACTGACGTTGCCCGGCGACTTCGGTGTGCTCGATGCCCATCACCTCGCCCACACCCTGCCCGGGGTACACAGCCTTATCGCCGGTCTTGAAGCTCGTCTGCACTCGTTACCGCCTCCTCTAGGATGGCTTGGTCTCGACACCCGGCCTCGGAAAACGTCCCACTCGTACCACAATCCAACCCCTCCAGCAACTTTGGCGTCTTGACCCGGCGGGTTTTCCCGGACTAGCCTGCGCCGCTTTGCGTGGGTGTCCTCTTGGGTAGAGTGCTACACCCTGACTGGACGGAGTGGGTGGGGGGTGGGTGATGGGCCGTTCGTCGTGGCGAGATTTGACCGTACGTCCGCTGTTCTTTCCCGCCGTGAGCCTCATGCTCGGCGCGGGTCTGTGGATACGAACGAGCGCGGGCGAGGGGGCATTCCAATTACTGATGGCTTCGACCGTGGCGGTGGGCGCACTGGGGCTCGCTCGCCTGCCTGGTGCCCATCTGGGCGTGCTCGGGGCCCTGGCGCTCACGGGCGCGGGGCTGGCGTCCCTGGAGGCCGGGGTGGAGGTGCCTCCCGGACTGCGAGAAGGAGGCCGCGCGGTCCTGGAGGGAGAGGTGGAGCGCGTGGAGGCCACCGCGGAGTCCACACGCCTGTTGCTGGCTGTTGTCCGCGTGGGGCCCCGGGCCGAGACCCCCGCCCGCTTCCGCGCCCTCCTGTCCGCGCGAGGCGCGCTTCCCGTGCTCCTGCCAGGACAGCGCCTGCGCCTGGAAGCCAAGCTGAAGCCACTCGAGCCCGCGGCGAATCCAGGAGAAAAGGACTTCTCCGCGAAACGCTGGCGACTGGGGATGGCGTTCACCGGGGGCTTCGAGCCCGCGCGGCTGCTCGTGCTGTCCCCCGCCCCACGCTGGCGTGAGGCCCTGGTCCAGCTTCAGGAGGGGCTCGCCCGGGCGGTGCATGCCGTGGCGCCGTCGCCCGACGCGGCCACGCTCTTCCTCACCCTCGCGGCCGGACAGCGCGCCGCGCTCGATGACGCATTGGAGGAGGACTTCTCGCGCAGCGGGCTGGCGCATGTGTTGAGCGTGAGCGGGCTGCACGTGGCGGCGCTCGCGCTCATGACGCTCGCCCTGCTGCGTGGGTTGTTCGTGCGCGCGGGCTCGGCCCTGCCCATGTCGCGGCGGGTGGATGCGCGGCGGCTCGCGGCCCCCGCCGCCATTCCCTTCGTCTGGGCCTATGTCGTCTTCACCGGCAACCAGCCCCCCGCGGTGCGCTCGGCGGTGATGGCCACCGTCGTCCTGCTGGGGCTCACGCTCTGGCGCCGGGCCGATGGGCTCAACAGCCTCGCCGCCGCCGCCGCGCTGCTCGTCGTCTGGACGCCCTCGAGCGTCGCCGATCTCTCGCTGCAACTGTCCTTCCTCGCCGTCTTCAGCCTGCTGCTGCTCACCCCCGCGCTGCGCGAGGCCGTCCCCCTGCCGCCGCCCGACCCGCGCGAGCCGCACCGGCTGCGGCGCCTGCTGGCGAGCACGAGGGAGACGGTGTTGGAGACGTTCTGCGCGAGCGCCGCCGTCACCGTGGCGAGTCTTCCGCTGGTGGCCGGAACGTTTGGCCGCGCGAGCCTCGCGGGGCTCGTCTCCAACATCGTCTGTCTGCCCCTGTGCGGCCTGCTCACCGGCTTCGCCGCGGGCGGCGCGGCCCTCTTCGTCGCGGCGCCCGTGCTGGCCACCCCGCTGCTGTGGGGCGGCGCGTGGGCCTCGCAGGTGCTGCTCTGGCTCACCCGCTTCTTCGCCCACGTGCCCCTGGCCACGGTGGAGCTGCCCTCGTTCGGCGCCGCCGCCTCGCTGCTCTATGGCGTGGGGCTCGTGTGCTGGGCCCTGGGCGAGCGGCGCTGGCGCCTGGGAGGACTCCTCGTGCCCGCGAGCCTGGTACTCGCCCTGCTGCTCCCCCGCGTCCTTCCCGAGCCGGGCCTGCGCATCACCTTCCTGTCCGTGGGCCAGGGAGACGCGATGGTGCTCAGCTCCGCGGGACACCACGCGCTGCTCGATGGAGGCGGTGTGCCCGGCGGCGCGGATCCCGGGCTGCGCGTCGTCGTCCCCTTCCTGCGCGCCTCCCGCATCGAGCGGTTGGACCTGGCCGTCCTCTCCCATCCCCACCCGGATCACGCGCTCGGTCTCATCTCCGCGCTGCAACAGGTGCCCACCGAGCGACTGTGGCTGCCCGCGGACAGCGCGGACGGTCCCTTGTCGCGGCAGCTCATCGCCGCGGCCGCGGGAGCCCACGTCGAGGAAGTGCAGCGGGGCCATGCCCCGTACCTCCTCGGGGAGGCCACGCTGGAGGTGCTTGGACCGCCGGAAGATCGCCTGCTGCTCGAGGGCCAGAACGACACGAGCGTGGTGCTGCTCGTGCGCCATGGCGACGTCACCGTGCTGCTCCCTGGAGACGTGGAGGAGGCGGGCGAAGAGGCCCTGCTCGCGGAGGGAGCGCTCGGACCGGTGGCGGTGCTCAAGGCGCCCCACCATGGCTCGCGCACCTCCTCCACCGAGGGCTTGCTTGCTCGGCTGCGTCCGCGCTTCGCCATCTTCTGCGTGGGCCGCCGCAACCGCTTCGGCTTTCCGCACCCGGAGGTGGAGGCGCGTTATCGGGCCCTGGGGACGGAGTGTCTGCGCACCGACCTTCACGGGGCCATCACCCTGGAGAGTGACGGACACGACGTACGCTTGAGCCCCTTCCTACCCGCCTCGGAGAGGAACGAGGATGTGGTTGCACCCGCGCGCGCTCATCACCAGCCTTGAGGCGATGATCTCCGAAGACACTGACCTGCGTCAGCTCACCGCCGATCTCAAGCACATGCTCCCTCCGGGTGAACCCGTGGGCTATCTGCGCGGCAAGGCGTTCATGCGCGACCTGCTCGTGACCACCAAGGGCTTCTCCCAACTGGAGGCCGAGGAGCTCATCGACACCCTGGAGCTCAACGGCTTCCTGCGCTTCCTCGGGAACCCGACCGAGCGATCCATGGCGGACGCGCACTGGGAGATCTCCCCGCACGCGTAGCCATGGGGACCGACGAGGAGCGCCAACACGGCCTGCTGGCGTGCGTCGACGTCCACTACCAGGAGCACGAGACGCGAGGAGCCTTGCTGCTCTTCGCCGACTGGGCCGCCACGGCCTCCACGGAGCAGCGCCTGGTTCACCTGCCGGCGGCAGCCGAGTACCAGCCGGGACATTTCTACGAGCGCGAGTTGCCGGTGTTGCTCGCCCTGCTCTCCCAGGTCGACCAGCCCCTGGTGACGGTGCTCATCGACGGCTACGTCTGGCTGGGCTCCTCGGCCGAGAAGGGGCTGGGCGCGCACCTGTACGAAGCGCTCGACCGCCGCGTGCCCGGCATGGAACCCGCCGTGGCGGCTGAACGCGTCCGCACGATGCATGGGCCCTACCGCGTGCCCACGCTCCTGAAGGACGTGGATCGGCTATCGCGGGGATGAACACGGCGGACTTCTGTTCAGGAAGCACCTGATCAGTCGAAGATCAGCCAGCCGAAGCGCGGCAGCGCGTGGAAGTCCCCCACGAAGAGCGGGGAAAAGGATTGCCCTTGTTCTCCCCGTCGCTCCGGGTGCTCCAGCCGGTACAGGTTGAAGCGCCACCGGTCCCCCTTCTGGGGGGGCAGGTGAGGCACCTCGGCCAGGCGGGCCAGGGGAATCTTCATCTCCACCCGCCAGCCCTCGTCCCGGTCGGACGCCTCGTCGAGCGTGCCCCGGACCTTCACCGCGCTCGTCATGCCCGAGTCCCAGCTCAAGTCCATGCCCTGACGGCGCGCGGGGAAGTAGGCATCGAAGTGCACGTTGTGCGGGGACACCTGCAGCTCGTTGTACGTCCGCCCATCCGCGTTGGCGTCGAGGAACACCTCCACCACCTCCTGGGTGTAGAGCGGCTCGTCCTGCTCGCGGAACGTGCCCCAGACATCCGGATCCTCCACGTCGAAGGCGACATACAGGTGCTGGTCGTCGTAGGTCAGCCGGGCCTCGGTGCGCGGGGACACGGCACGGCCATCGAAGCTGCCCCGCAGCACCACCGGAGTGGCCGCCTTCCATGCCTCATCCTCGAGTTCCCCGTCGAGCACCGGCGGCCGGGCGGCGCGGTGCACGGTGTACTCGGGCAGGGGCGGCAGAGCACCGCCCAACTCCGGACCGAACATCCGGTTGTCTCCCGCGTGCGCCCGCGGCTCGTCCACGGCCAGACGCTCCTCACCCCGCCAGAAGCCGAGCACGACCCGTCCCGGAATGGACGGCATGGCCACCGTGTGCACGTCCTCCACCACCTTGCCCACGGGCCAGCTGCCCAGGGGCCCCACACCGCCCGCGAAGCCATGGTCCGCGTTGATCAACATCTGCCCGGAGCCGGGCTCCACCACGTGCACGAAGAACTCCCACCCCTGGGGCGGGGCGCGCAGGGCCTCGAAGTAGTGCGCGAGTTGCACGGGCTGGCCGGGCGCGGCCACCGCGGGAGACACGCGCGTGCCGAGGTAGCGCACCGCGCCTCCCGCGAACGTGGTGCCCGCACGGTAGGTCAGGTCCGCCGGAGCCGCGTCCAGGACGCGCAGCCGGGCAGGGGGCGGCAGGGCTTTCGCACGAGGCTTGGGGCCGGCCTGTTCGTCACGGCAGGCGGAGAGGAGCGAGAGCAGCAGCAGGGGCAGCAGGCGAAGGGCGGGACTCATCGGGGGCGCCCATCCTAGTCCCAGCGCATCCGTCCATGGCGTGGATGATGGGGCATCCCACTCAGTGGATGGGGAAGACCGCGGCCGCTCCATCGGCGCACGGCCATGTCCTTGAATCGCAGGGGCTTGGGGAGTCCTCGCGGCTCAGGAGAGGACTGGCAGGAGTCCTGCACGAGCGGCCCCGGCATCCACCCCGTCGCGTGCCCTTCCCCAGGAGCCGCGCCCCCCTCACGAGGAGTCCTCACATGAAGCGCTCGATGCTCTGGCTTTCCCTGCCGCTCGCCACGTTCGCCCTGGGTTGTGGCCCCGCCGGTCAGCAGTTCCACGGCAGTTACACCGGGCCGGACTCGCTCACCGTGTCCTTCCCCGGAAGGGGAAGCACGAACCTTCCCGGAAAGGCGTCGTACCGGATCTCGGAAGGGATCGATTCGGACATCGTCATCGTTGACTCGAGCGGCACGTGCGCCCTGCCCGCGGAGGTCGAAGGGAACGTGGCGACGCTCAGAGCGGGGGTGACGTGTACCGGTGAGCTGGAGGGCGTCTCGCTCTCGATGACCTTCACCAGCGGGACCGCGGTGCTCACGGGTTCGAGCATTCAACTCGATTCATCCGGGACACTGACGTACTCGGCCAATGGGCAGTCCTTCCCGGGCACCTTCGTCCGGAACAACTCGCTCACGCGGATCGCGAAGTAGTCCCAGGGGCAGACCACCTTCCATCCTCTCCCCACGCCATGCACTTCGAATTCGAGCACCTGGGCACCCCGACCGCCTTCGAGCTTCCCGAGGGGGTGCACCTGCTGGGAGGCGGCGAGGACGATCATGTCCGCCTCGAAGGACTGCCGCCCGGCTTGCTGACGCTGCGCATCGAAGGGCCCCGGTTGATGGTGGAGGCCCGTCGCACCTTCACCGTGGCGGGGGTGATGGTGCCCCCGCGGGTGGCGCGGCTGGTGCTGCCCGGCGAGGAGGTGGGCCTGCCCGAGGGAATGAGCCTGAAGCTGCTGGCGCCCGGCGCGGACACCGAGCGGCAGGTGGGCACGGTGGCCGTGCTCAAGCACCTGTTGGGGGACATGGAGGAGTCCCTGGTCTCGCGCGCCGCGTCCCTCCAGTGCCTCACCGGCGCGGACGTGGGCCGCTGCTTCGCCCTCGCGGAGGCCCGGATGGAGCTGGGACGAAGCCTGGAGGTGGCCGTGCGCTTGAGGGACATCGCCGTGTCCCGCCGCCATGCGTGCATCCGCCAGCAGGAGGGCGCCTTCCTCCTGGAGGACCAGGACAGCCCCAACGGCGTCTATCTCAATGGGAAACGCGTGGAGGCCCCCCAGGCGCTCCAGGACGGCGACATCATCGAGCTGGGACGGACCTTGCTGCGCTTCCAGGCCCCGGCGGCCGAGCCCATCGCGCAGCCGCCTCCCGAGGAGCAAGCCGCGCCCACGCCCGAACCCGAGCGCCCATGCGAGCAGCGGGAGCACGCGCCCGTGCGCTCGCGGGGACGCTGGGACGCAGGACTGCTCGTCCTGGGCGCGGGGCTGGCCCTGGTGGGCCTGCTGGCCACCTACGTCCTGACGGGCTGAAGCTCAGGCGTGCAGCGGCGAGAGACCGGCCCGCTCGATGAGCAGCCGCGCCAGGCGCTGGTGGTGCGAGAAGAGGCTGGTGAAGTGCACGAGGCCCCGGCTGCCGCGCACCGCGTACACGGTGACCGGACCGGGCAGCACATCCACCTTGCGGATGTCCGAGAAGGAGAAGCGGCGGGTGCGCACCATGCCCCGGTACGTGATGCCGCCCGCGTCCACGACGATGCGGGTGCGCCCGTAGTAGGTCACCGACACCGCGAAGAAGAGGACGAAGAAGAGCGCGGACAGGAACGTCTGTACCGGGACCCCGTCGAAGCGCAGGAGGTAGAGCAACACCCCCAGCCAGAGCAGCGTCGCGGCGCCCATGATGGCCGCGAGCACGGCGTGTGGGCGGAATACTTGCCTTCCTGCCTTCGAGTCGCCCCGATCCATGCACCTGAAATTAAGGTGCCTCCCTGACACGCGCCACCGGCTCCCCTGCCCTCCGGTCGGGGAGTCCACCGCATGACTTCCGGGACTCCCCGATTGTTCAGTGCTTTGCCCTGAAAGCGGGCTTTCAGCTCCGGAAGGGGTTTTGCAGCAACACGGTCTCGCCGCGATCGGCGCCCACGGAGATGCAGGTGACGGGCACGCCGCAGATCTCCTCCACGCGGCGCACGTAGCGCTTGGCGTTCTCGGGCAGCTCGTCGAAGGTGCGCACCCCGGCGAGCTTGTCGTCCCAGCCCGGCAGCGTCTCGTAGAGGGGCTTGACGCGCGCCAAGTCCTCGTAGTCCCCGGGCAGCTCGGTGATGCGCTTGCCGTCCATCTCGTAGGCGTTGCAGATCTGCAGCGACTTCATGCCGGAGAGCACGTCCAGCTTCGTGAGCGCCAGGCCATACAGGCCGTTGACGCGCACCGCGTAGCGCAGCACCACGCCGTCGAGCCAGCCGCAGCGGCGCGGACGGCCCGTGGTGGCGCCGAACTCGTCACCCACCTTGCGCAGCCGATCTCCCAGCTCGTCCGTGAGCTCCGTGGGGAACGGACCACCGCCCACGCGCGTGGTGTACGCCTTGCTGATGCCCATCACCCGATCAATCGCCGTGGGGCCCAGGCCCGAGCCCACCGCGGCGTTGCCCGCCACGCAGTTGGAGCTGGTGACGAAGGGATAGGTGCCGTGGTCCACGTCCAGCAGCGTGCCCTGGGCGCCCTCGAAGAGGATGCGCGCCCCGCGCTGCACCTGGCCCGACAGGTAGAGCGACACGTCGCCCACGTAGGGCCGCAGCCGCTCGCCCAGCACGGTGAAGTCCGCCTGCACCTTGTTGGCGTCCAGCTCGGGAGGCGTCTCGCTGGCTGCGGCGCACAGCTCGCGCAGCTCCTCACGGATGCCGGGCAGCCGCTCGTCGATGCGCTTGCGCAACCGCTCCGGGTTGAGCAGATCCCTCACGCGGATGCCGCGGCGCGCCACCTTGTCCTCGTAGGCCGGGCCGATGCCACGCCCCGTCGTGCCGATGGCGCCCACGCCCAGCGCCTTCTCCCGGGTCGAGTCCAGCAGCTTGTGCCAGGGGAAGATGACGTGGGCGTTGTCCGAGATGATCAGGTGCGCGTCATCCTTGAGGAAGCCGCGCTCCTTGAGGGTGTCGATCTCCCTCACCAGGACGGCGGGATCCAACACCACGCCGTTGCCGATGACGCAGGTCTTCCCCTGATGGAGGATGCCCGAGGGAATGAGATGCAACACCGTCTTCTGGCCACCCACCACCAGGGTATGGCCCGCGTTGTTGCCTCCCTGGAAGCGCACGACCACCTGGGCATGCTCCGTGAGCAGGTCCACGACCTTGCCCTTGCCCTCATCTCCCCACTGCGCACCAATGACGACGACGTTCGGCATAGTTGCGGCCGCTTAGCACGCTTCCGCACGGTCCGTCACCGAGTTGGAGCGCGCCGGGGCGTCCGGGTGGCAGTGTGCGATATAGCCACAGGCCAGCCCCGCGCACACCGGGGCGTCTCGTCCGGGCCAGCGCCCTCGGACATCCGCCTCGACCAGGGCCCGGGCCGCGTCCCTCAAGCGCTCGGCGGGGAGCTGTAGGTTTGCTTCTTCCGAGGAAAACTCCGGCTCCAATACCTCCCCGCCCAGGAAGACGGCCCCGACCCACAGCGGGACGTCCTCGCGGATGAGCCGCCGGGCCGCCAAGGCCACGGCCGCCAGGAAGTCCGCATGCGCCTCGAGTCCCCGGGGAGACCTACCGGCCGGTAGGAACACTACGCCCCGGGCCTCACCCTCCGGGGTCTCCCAGAGCAGGTCCAACTCCCCCTCGAGGGCCGTGGGCGCGACTCCCGGCAGGTCCAGGACGAAGGGCAGCGCGCGATGCACCCGCGCTCCGGGGACGGCCGCCAGCTCCTGGGCACACGCGGTGTCCAGGAAGCGCGTCAGGGTGGAGAGCGCCTCCTCCACGCCCTCCTCCTCCACCGCCCAGCCCACCTCCCGGGCCAAGGCTTCCAGGCGCGAGCGCCGCTCCGCAGCGGGCGTCCCCGCCAGGCGGAAGTCCACCTTCCGCACGAGCGCCAGCACCCGGTCCGGAACGCTCGGGGCCGGTGCGCCCCAGGAGTCCCGCTCGACGTAGAGCGCGGACTGGCGGGGCGGCGCCTCCCAGGCGACTCCATCGGCGCGCAGGCCGAGCCGGTGCACGTAGTGGTAGCGGCGCGGACAGGCGATGAAGTCCTGCACCGCTCCCGCCTCCACCGTCACGGACTCCGGGACGGTGGCGTCCCGGCGCGCGTGCACCCGCTGCCACGCCGTCTCGACCCGGGCCTCCTGCTCGGCCTCGTCCACTTCCTCGGAGAGGTCCACCTCGGGCGGCTCCGGCAGCGTCCTCGCGTCCAGATCCTCGACCAGGCCTCGCAGCCGGGAATCTTCCTCGAGCCGCGCGCCGAGCAGGCACCACCACGAGTCCGCGGCGTTGCGCTCCTCGCCGCCCGACAGCAGGAGCCGATCCTGGGCACGCGTGAGCGCGACGTACAGCAGACGCCGGTACTCGGCCGTCTCCCGGCGCTTGATCTCCGCCTTCACCGCGTCGAAGCGGGGCGAGCGGAACTTCGTGTCCACGCGGTCGAGCAGCTCCGGCGGCAGCCAGGGCCGCAGGGCGAGGCCTCGTGCGCGCTCGAAGAGCACCCGGCCTCCACTGTTGGAGCGCCGCGAGCCACCGAGGGCGGGCACCACCACCACCGGCCACTCCAACCCCTTGGCGCGGTGGATGGTGAGCAGTTGCACCGCGCGCGGGTCTCCCGCCTCGAGCAGATCCGCCTGGGCCTCGGTGGGCTCCTCGTGGACGAGGCGTTGCAGCTCGCGCGCGAACGTCACGCAACCACCCGTGCCCCGCTCGTCGCGCCGGCCCGCCAGCGCGAGCAGCTTCTCCACGTTGGCGCTCGCCTGCTCCGCGTAGGGCGTGGCCGCCAGCGCCTCGCGAAAGCCCGTCAGCTCCAGCGTGGCCAGGAGCAGGGCCCGCACGCCGAGCCGATCCCGCTCGCGCCGCAGCGCGGGCAGCGCCGCGAGGAAGCGCTCGAGCCGCGCGCGTTCCCCCTCCGGAAGAGCCTCGAGGAGCGAGGCGCCCGCCTTCTCCACGGCGGGCAGGGACAAGCCCTCGGGCCCGGCCAGGCGGAAGAGCGAGGCGTCCGACAGCCCCACCAATGGGGAGCGCAGCACCGCCGCGAAGGCCAGCGTGTCCTCGGAGTCCGCGAGCAGCGACAGCAACGAGGCCAGATCCAGCACCTCCTGTGCGCCATAGAAGCCACGGCCGCGCAGAACACGGTGGGGAATGCCGTGGCGAATGAGCGCCTGCCGGTACACCTCCAGGTGATTGAAGGTCCGGAAGAGCATGGCCACATCTCCCCCGCGCAGGGGACGCACCTCCGTGCCCTCCTTGGTCACCGCGATGAGCGGCGGAGCGCCCGGGGCCAGCAGGAGCTTCAACCGCCTGGCCAGCGCGTCCGCCTCCTCCAGGCGCAGCTCGCCCGTGGTGGTGAGGCTCTCGTCCTCCACGAGCAGCCGCTCCACCACCGGCGCGGCCACGGGGGCCGGACGCACCGCGAGCAGATCATCCCCCTCGGGCGAATACACCACCTCGTAGGGACGCGCCCCACCCTCGCCCGGCACCAGCACGCCCGCGAACGCCTGGTTGAAGAAGTCGAGCAGCGGCGGCACCGAGCGCCGGTTGTGCTGGAGGAAGTCGCGCACGCCGCCCTCCTGCTCGATCTTCCGCGCCAGCACCTCGAACACGGACACGTCCGCGCCGCGGAACTCGTAGATGGATTGCTTGCGGTCTCCCACCACGCACAGGAAGGCGGGCTCCAGTGGCAGCGCGGCCACCAGATCGTCCTCGGGTGTCACCGCCCGGGGACCCTCCTCGCGCTTCTCGGCCAGGAGCAGCACCAGCTCCAACTGCAAGCGGTTGGTGTCCTGGAACTCGTCCACCATCAGCGCCCCGAAGCGCTCCTGCATCTGCCGGCGGAAGTCGGGCAGCTCCCTCAGCAAGTCCCGCGTCTTCACCAACAGGGAGGTGAAGTCCAGGGCGTTGCGCCGGGAGAGTTCCTCCGCGTGACGCGTCTCCACCTGCTCGAGCAGCGCGCGGAACGTGCTCTCGAAAGGCACCGTGCGGCACGCCGCGGCGACGTCCTCCAGCGTCAACACCGTGCCGTCGCTCTTGCCGAAGAAGGACCAGTACAGCTCCTTCATCGAGTTGCCGGGCTCCTTCTTGAGCCGGCGCACGTCGCGGCCATCCTCATTGAAGGCCGCCTTGAGCGCGAACAACCGCTCGGGCGCGAAGACATTCTCCGGGGTGAGCCCCGTGAGCGCGCGCTCGAGCTTCTCGCGCAGTCCCCGCCACTCCCCCTTGGCGTCATGCTCGCGCACGGTGCCGCACAGCTCGAGGCACTTCTCGACGAGGGCATCGAAGGACTCCCGGGCCTCGCCGGGGTCGGACACGCGCGCCCGGGCCGCGGGCAGGCCCTCCTCGCGCAACTTCCCGTAGAGCTCCGCCAGCGAGGACACCAGGCCCTCGGTGAAGTCGGATCCCGAGAAGGTCATCTCCGCGCACAGCTCGCGCACGAGCGTGTCACTGGACTCCAGCGCATCCAGCACCACGCGCTCGCACACGTCCAGCACGAGCGAGCGCGCCTCCAGCTCATCGAGCACGTCGAAGGAGGCATCCACGCCCGAGCCCGGGGGCGCACGGCGCAGGATCTGCCCGCACATCGAGTGGAAGGTGCCAATCGAGGCCGAGCCCAGCTCCTCGCGCAGCGAACGCCACGTGTCGCGCGAGGGAAAGGGCAGACCCAGGCGCTCGAGCGAGGCGCGCAGCTCGGGCTCCTGCGAGACCTTGGGCTCCTCCTGGACGAGCACATCCAGGCGCGCGCGGACGCGGGCACGCATCTCCGCGGCGGCCTTGTCGGTGAACGTCACCATCCCCAGGCGCGCGGGCCTCAAGGGCGTGAAGCCCTCGCGCGCCCCGGCCAGCAGGTGCAACGTCATCGTCACCAGGCTGTACGTCTTGCCCGCTCCCGCGCCCGCGAGCAGCGCGAGGTTCTTCTCCAACGCCAACGCGAGCGCGTCACTCATGGGCACCCTCCTCGCCCACGATCCGCCGCTCGGTGATGCGGCAGACGGCCTGGTAGCCACAGCGCCCGCAGTCCTTGGGCCGCATGGCGAACTGTCCCGCCCTCACACGGCGCACCAGCGACTCCACCGCGTTGGCCAGGTTGGGCTTCTGCTCCGCCGCCAGCCGCTGGCGCACGTCGGGCTCGGTGGACAGCAGCTCGTCCAGATCCAACGACAGCTCCTGCTTCTTGTCCGCGAGCACCTCCGACAGGAGGATCGCCTTGCCCGTCTTCAACGAGAACCAGGCGGCGTGCCGCGTGCCCTGGTGCCCACTGGCCCGCGCCGCGTACAGGTACAACGGGAGCTGGAAGTCCGAGGCGTCCAGCAGCTTGTTGCGCAGCTCCGAGCGCGACAGGTGGCCGGACTTGTAGTCGATGACGCCCACCTCGCCCCCGGCCATGTCCAGGCGATCGATGGTTCCCTCGAAGTGGATGACGTCCTCGCCGAGCTGGAGGGTGACCGCGCTCCACCCCTCCGCCGGATTCTTCGGCCCGAAGCGCAGCTCGAAGCCCGAGGGCTCCAGCCGCTCGAAGGGCAGACCGCGCCGCTCGTCCAGGAGCACGCGGCGCACCATGTTCTTCGCCCGCTCGCGCGCCAGGCGCCACAGCGCGGGGTGGCCCACGTAGTGGTGTTTCTCGAAGTGCTCCTGCACCTCGTCGAGCACCGCGTCCAACAGCGCCTCCGGCAGCTCGTTGAACCCCCGCCCGAGCAGCTCGCGCTCCTTGAGCCGCTTGAAGAACTCCTCCAGCACCCGGTGCCAGAAGACGCCCTGCCCCCGGCTGTCGAACTCCTCCCCGGGCCGCTCCGGCTCGGGCACCTTGAGCCCATACGCCAGGAAGCCCTGGAAGCCACAGTTGCTGAAGCGCGCGATCGACGAGGCGGACAGGGGCCGCTCGGCACTGAAGCGGAACGCCTCGCGAAGCGACTCGCCCAGGTCCGGAGCCCCCACGGCGCCGGTGTAGCGGCCCGCGTCCTGGACCCCACCCCCGAAGAAATGCAGGCGCTCGATCTCCACCTGCATCATCTCCCGGGCCGCCTGGAACCAGGGCGTGTGCGAGAAGCGCTCGCGCAGCACCGCGCGGGCGGGATCCGGCTCCGAGACGCGCAGCCGCTCCATCGCGAGCGACTCCAGCACCACGCGCTGGCGCAGCTCCGCCGGGGTGAGCGCCTCGTCCAGCGGCGCGATGGCCGGCAGCGAGCGCAACGGCCACGTGGCTCCCGTCAGGCGCCGCACCTCCTCCAGGAACGAGGACGGCGCCTGCTCCTGCCCGCCCGGACCCGCCACCGAGAAGGACAGACTCACCGTGTGCTCGGCGGCCACCAGGACGCTGGCGAACAGGAGCCGGTCCTCGGTGAGCCGCCAGGGCGCGCGGTCCTCGAACTCGCCACCGGTGAGGCGGAAGACGTCGCGGCCCAGGTGCTTGTTGAGCGCATGGCGCTCGGAGTCTCCGAGCAACGGGTTGGGCACCTCGTGGCCCGGAAAGCGGCCCTCGGCCAGCCCGCCGAGGAAGACATGCGCGAAGGTGCGGCCCTCCAGCTCGCCCACCTCCAGCACCTCCACGGCCCCCACCGCCGAGCCCCGGGGCGGCAGGTGCACGTCGCGCATCGCGTCCGCGAGCCAACGGCCGAAGGTGCGCCGGCGCAACCGGGGACCTCCGCCCACCGCCGCGAGCATCCGCTCCAGCTCGCGCACGCGCGCCACGAGCGCCCTGCGCGCCGCGTCGTCCCGGGCTCGGGCCTCCACCGCGAGCGCGCCCAGCCCCTCCTCGGCGGGAGTCTCCGGCGTGCCCTCCGAGTCCAACAACCCCAGGCGCCGCACCACCTGCCACCACGCCGTGAGCAGCTCCGAGGCACGGCCCTGCTCCGGAATGAGGCGGCAGGCCTCGATCAACTTGAGACACCGCTCGCGCAGCACCCGGACCTCGTGGGCGCGGCGCTGCTCCTTGGGCCGCACCTGATCCGGAAGCGGCGTCAACCGCCTCGCCAGGGCGTCCAGGCGGACGTCATACGCGCCCTTGCCACGCGAGGCGCCCAGCCGATCATCGCGCACGGCCGCGAGCGACAGGAGCGTCGCGGGGGCCTCGGGCGCGCCCGCGGAGAGCCGGGGCGCGTAGCGGCTGGAGAGCACGTCCGCCACGCGCTCGGCGGGGAAGCCATCCTCCACCAGCAGGGGCAGATCCAACGCCAGCCGCACGGGCCCGGTCAGCACGAGCGGCTCGCCCCAGGGCAGGCGCACGGGAACGTCCAGCTCGCCCAGGGCCTCCGCCACCCAATGCGCCTCGTGGCTCAAGTCGCGCCAGGCCACGGCGATGTGTCCCGGAGGCACGCCCTCCGACACGAGGCGGCGCACGTCCCGGGCGATGAGCCGGGCCTCGTCCCGCGCCGTCGCCGCGCTCCACAGGCTCAGGCCCTCCACCGCGCCCACGAGCGCGTCCTTGGGGGCCCGGGGCGAGAAGAGATGACGGCCCAGCTCGCTCATCGGACGGGACTCGAAGGAGACGTCCGCCTTGAAGAGGTCCACGTGTGAGAGCACCTCGCCGCGGTTCTCGAAGGCGCGGAAGAGGGCGGCCAGGGCCGCGTCCGCCACGGGAGAGCCACCCACCGGCGTCTCCACGCGCAGGCCCACCCGGCGCGACTCACACGCCGCCGCCAGGGCCAGCAGCAGCTCCAGCGTCGAGGGCCGGACATCGTAGACACCGCGCAACACGATCTCTCCCACGTCGGCCCAGGCCTCGGGCCACGCGCCGCGCTCCAGCGCCTCGCGGGCCCCTCGCACGCCGTCCTCACGATCGGCGAGGCCCAGCTCCGCCATCTTCCGCTCGTAGGCATGGTGCAGCAGGGCGATCGTCCGGACGCGGTCGCGCCGCTCGGGGGGAAGCACCTCCAGCGCGTCCTGTAGCTCCCGAGGGGACAGCCGCCCGGCCTTGAGATCCAACAGCACCTCGAGCGCGGCGCGGGCGAAGGCGGGCTCATGGACGAAGTCGCCCAGGGGCGTGGGGCCCAGGCCCTGCGCGAGCGAGGCCACCACGGTGCGCGCCGCCAAGGGCGGGCACGGGCGCCGACCCAGCTCTCGCACGCCACCGAGCGCGTCGAGGAACCCCACCCAGTCGAGGAAGAGGTCTCCGCGCACGACTCCCGAGTCCCGCCGGGCCGCGCGCAGGGCGGCTTGACGGCGTGCGGCATCGGGGAAGACCTGGAGGGGACGACGGGGGTCGGACATACGGGGGGAGTGGAGTCTAGAACGATGAGGGGGGCGCATTTATGCTCGCCGCCATGCCCTCTGCCCTCTGTTTTCTAGCACTCGCTTCCCTGGTTGCCTCCTCTCCCGTTCCAGACGCCGCGCTTCCCGGGGCGCGCCAGGCGGCGGACGCACCCACGGTGCGGGCGCTCGACGTCAACTGGACGCGGGACGGGCTCATCACGGGCGTGAGTGGCGCGCTGTGGATCACCAGCGAGGCCTTCCTCAAGAACCAACTGGCCCCGAACACCTGCCGGTGGTGCGACCGCTCTCCGGACGGCCAGGACGCCCTCAATGGGGTGGATCGCTGGGGCCGGGGCATGGCGGGGAAGACCGAGGCGGGACGCAAGACGTGGGACACCTGGAGCAACGTGACCGGCTTCGGCGTGCTGCCGGTGGGGGTGCTGGGCGCGCAGTACCTGCTGGCGTCCGGGAGCGGAGCGTCGGCGCGGTACTACGCGGAGGACGCGATGACGATCGTGGAGACGGCGGCGGTGGCGGCGCTGGCCAACCAGGTGGTGAAGTTCGCCGTGGGCCGCGAGCGCCCCTTCGTGCACGTGCTGCCGGAGGACCAGAAGGGCCTCGGCCACAACCCGAGCGACAACAACCTGTCCTTCTACAGCGGCCACACGAGCCTGGCGTTCTCGCTCGTGGCGGCGGCGGGCACGGTGTCCGGGATGCGCGGCTACCGCAACAACTGGCTCATCTGGGCGGTGGGCGTGCCCGCGGCGGCGTCGGTGGGGCTGATGCGCATGGGGGCGGACAAGCACTACCTCACGGACGTGCTGGTGGGCGCCGCGGCGGGCACTGTCTTCGGCGTGGGCGTGCCCCTGCTGCTGCATGGACGCGCCGCCAGTGACAATGGCGGCCCGGCACCACAGTCGGGCATGTCGATGCGGATGTCGGGCAACCCCGGTGGCGTGATGTTGTCCGGACAGTTCTAGGCACTCCAGGGCTAATCCACTCCCAGCACGGTGAAGCCGTAGGCCGGCAAGGTGACCGTGTAGCTGGCCGAGGTGATGGCCGGGCCCGAGCCGCCGCTCAGCAGGTCCACGGGCGTCTGTGACATCGAGATGTCCGTGTTCGCCAGGTTGACCGTGATGGATTGGGTCGAGCCCTGGTAGTTGAGAATCACCAGCGCCTTGACGGTCCCCTCCCGGTTCGTGCGCTTGTAGGCGTAGAACCTCCGGTTGTCCTGGGTGTTGAGCTTGACCCGATGCCCGGAGGGGGACAGCGCCTTGTAGCTGCCCTGGGCCCGCATCAGGCTCCACAGCCGGGCCTGATCCGCGGCGGACCAGGTGGGAATGATGGACTCATGGGGCAGCAGGGTGTGCTGGCCATTGTGCAGGTAGAAGAAGGTCCCCAGGGTCGTCAGCGTCGCGATCTCCAGCAAGCGCTTGTTGGCGGGCACCCCGGCGATCTCCCAGCTCGGGGGCGTCTGGGTGATGCCTCCCATGGCGTTGATGGCATCCCGGTTCGACTTCAAGAGCCCCTCGAGCCCATCGGGATTCTGGGTGTCGATCGCGGGAATGATGGTGCTGTAGCCAGCGCCGCCCCAGTTGGTCAGGGTGTAGTCCTGGATGCTGTTGTAATGCCAGTCCTTGACGTAGCCCGGGCCGCGAGCCCCCTCGGAATTGGCCCACGTGTCATAGCCCCGCAGGATGTCCGTGATGTGGGCGTTGTTGATGGCCACGTTGATGCCGTCATAGACATCGGGCGCGTCCAGGGCGAAGCCATCAATCCCCTTGTCCATCCAGAACTTGATGTACTTCCGCGTCTCGTCGCGCCACTCCTGGGTGTTGAAGTTGTAGGACGGGATGTTCTGTCCCCAGAACGCGTAGTAATAGGCCCCCGCCCGGCTGCTCCAGTACCAACGCTCTCCCGGGGTGGAGCGGAAGTGGAACCACATGCGCTCCTTGCTGTAGACGTTGTTCCGGTTGTCGTCCTGCGCCTTGACGAAGAACGGAGCGGTGTCGCGCGCATACCCGACATTGCCGAACATCAACACGCGCATCCCCCGGGCATGGGCCTGGGCGATGAGGTTCTGGAAGTCCGCCATCGTCCCGATGGACGGATCGATGCTGTAGTTGTCCGTGGCGCCCAGCCCCGCCCACACGTCGGCGGGTCCGGTGTACGGCGCCATCAGCTCGATCGCGCTGTATCCCCGTGCACGCAGGTCATCCAGCTCGCTGACGATGGTGTTCAGATCGATTTGATAATACTTCGGGTAGTACCTCATGACGCCCGAGGAGCTCTCCCACCACCGGCCCTGGAGCGGTGAGCCGAGGCCGATGACCTTCAACTCCTGGCTGCTGGGCCAGTGCCCGGCGGCGGACCCCAACACCGTGAGGCGGATGTACCGATAGCCGCCACTCACGTCCTGGATGAAGTCCTTGCCCGCAACCCCCGCCGTCTTGTCCAACAACATCGTCCAGGTGGTTTTGTCCGGGGAACCCTCGATCTTGAAGCGGTGGGTGTCGAGATCGACGAACGACTGCTCGATCCGCTTGATGAGACTGAGATTGCCCAGATCCAGCGTGAGCGACTCCGGCCAGTTCGCGCTGCTCGACACCCAGTAGGAGACCGGATTCCCATCCACCGCATTGGCGGGTTCATACCCGGGCGCGAGGGAAGAGGACGAAGCGGAGACGCCCAGGGCCAGGTTCCTCTCGAGTGGAGTCCCGAACACCTTCAACTCCTGACTGCTGGCCCAGTGCCCGGCGGCGGAGGAGTAAACAGTGAGGCGAATGTACCGGTAGTTCCCACCGAGTTCCTGTCCCCAGGTCTGCCCCGAGGCCCCCGCTGTCTTGTCCAGGAGCACCGTCCAGGTCGTCCGGTCCGCGGACCCCTCCAGCTTGAACTGATAGGTATCCACGTCCACGAACGTCTGCTCCACCCTCCGAACCCTCGACAACCCTCCCAGGTCGACCATCATCCACTGCGGCATGCTCGCGCTGGTCGCGCACCAATAGGTGGCGGAGTTGGCATCCGTGGCCCGGCTGATCTCGTACCCCGGGGAAACCGTCGAGGCGCTTCCGGACCGGCCCAGCGCCAGATTGGCGAAGCCATACACCTTGAACTCCGTGCTGCTGGCCCAATAGGAGGACGCCGAGGACAGAACGGTCAGGCGCACATACCGGTAGGTCCCACTCACCCGCCGCGAGAACGTTTGACCCGAGACCCCCGCTCCCCCATCCAGCAACATCGTCCAGGTGGTGCCGTCCCCGGAGCCCTCGATCTTGAACTTGTAGGTGTCCACATCCTTGAAGTTCTGCTCGACGCCAGTCACGAGGCTCGGAGAGCCCAGATCCACCCGCAGCCATTGCGGCACGCTCGCACTGCCGGCGACCCAATAGGTGGACGTGTTGCCATCCGCGGCCTTCCCCGGCTCGTAATCCGCCACACTCGACGACGCGGACAACGGCCTGCCCACCGCGAGGTTGTCGCCCTCGTTCGTGCCGAACACCCGCAACTCCCGGCTCGAGGCGGCGAAACCTTCCCGGGCGCCCGTCACCGTCAGCTTCACGTACCTGAACGTTCCGTTGACGCCCTCCGCGAAGACCTGCCCCGCCACCCCCGTCGTCCGATCCACCAGGGTGGCCCAGCTCGCACCGTCCACCGACGCCTCGATCCGGAAGCGCCAGGTGCCCAGCGCGTCGAAGGACTGCTCCACCCGGCTCAGGGTGTACAGGTCTCCCAGGTCGAACTGGAGCCACTGGGGCGTCGTCGCGCCGCTGGCCTTCCAGGACGTGGACGGACTCCCATCCCGGGCCTTCGCCGCGTCAGAGCCCGCTCCTCCCGAGGAGGACGCCGTGGCCGTCGCGGTCAGCGCCAGGTTTCCACTCGCGGCCCGGGCCGACTGGCTCCCCAGGGGATCGATCAAGCCGCTCGTCACCGCGAGCGCCACCCACAGCCACAGCAGTCTCATCGTCATTCCCCAACTCATCGAATTCGAGAATAACGATACTTCCATGCTTTCATGTCCCTGCGCTCCTGATTCTTCAGGAGTCGGACAGCGCTGTCATGCAGCCCCGCCCGTCCTGGAATGTCCAGGCGGCGAAGCCCGACACCGCTCTCAGGGCGCCTCGGAATTTCGAGCCCGCGGCACCAGGGTACACGCGGGTCCCTGTCTCTCGGGACACGGGTCGTGCGACTCCTGGCATCCACATTGCTCAGGCATCCCTCGCCCCTTCACCCAGGAGTCCTCCATGGAACCCTTCCGGCTGCGCCACCTCTTCGCTCGTACCCTCCGCGCTTCGCTCGCTTCCCCGCTGGTCCTCGCGGGCTGCGGAATCGTCGACCTGACGGACTACTCCGCGCCCGCCTGCGAGGATGGCCTCCTCACGGTGACTGGACTGAATCCCGCGGTGCCAACCGATTTCGTGCAGCTGCGCTACTTCCACACCTACTTCTACCCGACGGAAGAACCCACCCAGCGCCCCAACGCGCGGGGTTCCTCGGGCACCGCCTGCGCGAGCGCCTCCCAGCCCGCGGCGTGTCAATCCGCGCTGGACGCCCTCACCACCAAGAACGGCTTCCTGCGCAGCTGCGGCATTGACGCCTGCACCAACTACTTCCTCGCGACGACGCGGGGCGACGACGTGGCGGCCATCGACACGCTGGAGGGCCTGCGCAGCTTCCTGGGCACCATCGACACGGCCCAGGAGGCCGCCCTGCTCGCCTTCGCCCAGGGCTACTACCTGAGCTGCAACAACCTGGAACGAGGCGCGGTGCGGGCCGATGCCGACGGAGGCTTCCATGTCATCACCACCACGGGCCACGCCTGCGGAGCCGGCAGCAACGTGACACGCCACATCTTGAGCGTGTCCCCCTCCGGAGACGTGCGGGAGGAGAGCAGCAAGATCATCGAACGGGGCAATCCCGGCTGCGCCATCGGACGGAGGCCCCAAGGGCTGCGCGCCACGGACGGCGTGGCCTGCGCCGAGGCCCTGGGGCGTCACTTCGCGGCGGCCGCCCACCTGGAGGCCGCGTCCATCCAGGCCTTCCTGCGCCTGCGCGAGGAACTCGCCCTGCACGGCGCGGACGAGGCCCTCCAGGACGCGGCGCTCGCGAGCGCGCTGGAAGAAGTGATGCACACGCAGCTCAGCACGCGGCTGGCCCACCGCTTCGGCGCCACGCCCCCCAGGCCCGAGGTGGAGACACTGCCGCTCCGCTCCCTCTTCGAGGTGGCGCTGGACAACGCCGTGGAGGGCTGCACGCGCGAGACGTACGGGGCGCTCGTGGCGCACCACCAGGCGCTGCACGCGCGCGATGAGCAGGTGCGCGGCGCCATGGCGCGCATCGCCGAGGACGAGACCCGGCACGCCGAGCTGTCCTGGGCCATCGACCGCTGGGCCCACGCCCGGCTGTCCGAGTCCGAGCGCACCGCCCTGCGCGAGGCCCGCCGGGCGGCCGTGGCGGCCCTCCGTGCGGAGGTGGCCACGCCGCCCGACGCCGACCTCGTCACCGAGGCGGGCATGCCCACCCCCGAGGTCGCCGCGGCCCTGCTCGCCTCGCTCGAGCAGAGCCTCTGGGCCTGACGCCCGCTCAGGGAATCACGACGGACGCGTCCATGCGCTTGCCGTCATAGGCCGTGGTGCCGCACCGAGCACGGGACCAATCGCCGCCCACCGCCGAGCAGACGCGGAAGGCGCTGATGTTGGACGGGGCCACGTCGATGCCCGGCGAGGTGCAACGCCCGGTGTAGCTCCAGGCGAGGGCACGGTTGACGGAGTTCACGTCGATACAGGGGCCAATCCAAGCCCCCGTGTCCCGCCGCTGCACGTCGATGGAGTACTGGGCGCCGGTCTCCTCCTCGCTCCAGCTCAGGTCCACGAACGGGGTCGTCCCGCCGGGCGGCTCCAGGAAGACGTCGTCGGCGCCGCCGTCATAGGCCGTCTGGACGTTGGCCCCCCAGACGCCGTTGTTCGAGTAGTAGAGCCGGAAGGCGGCGATGTCCCCCTTGTTCACCATGCGGCTGCCGGCGCTCGGGCACACGCCATTGAAGGTCACCTTGTTCGAGGTCCCGAGCTGGTTCACGTCGAGGCAGGGGCCGACCACCGTCCCGTCGCGCAGCACGAGATCGATCGAGTAGCTGTACCCGGCCATGCGCGTCCACCGGACGTTGACCTGGTTGAGCGAGGCCAGGGAGCCGTCCGGCTTGAAGGCGAGGCGCTGCTTGTAGGTGCTGCGCGAGGTGAAGGTCCCCGCGGGCTGGAAGGCACCGACGTGGAAGATGTTGAAGTACTCGCCCCGGCGATCGACCACGGTGTTGTGGCCATGGGTCTGGATGAGCGCCCCGGAGGCATTGCGCATGGGCATGGAGAGCCGGCGCAGGGCGCGCGCCCGGGTGAGCTGGGGGAGCGAATCCCCCACGATGTAGCGCATGGAATACTGGCTGTTGAACCAACCCGTGCTGAGGAGCAGGTAGTAGAGGCCGTTGCGCTTGAAGATCTCCGGGGCCTCGTTGATGGTCTCCTCCTCGGCGGGCAGCGAGTAGAGCGCGGGGCCCGCGTGGTTGTAGACGACGCCGGGGGCGGAGGTGTTGAACGAGGAGATGTTGTTGCCCCGGTCGAACCACACATAGAAGAACCAGCGGCCCGAGGGATCGTTGTAGGTGGCCGAGTCGATGCGGATGGTCCGGTTGCATCCCTCCGCCACGCAGGAGGCCGGAACCTGGGTGCGCGGGTACGTCGTGTTCGGGTTGATGGGCTGGGGCACTCCGAAGCGCAGGTTCAGGTCGGGAGCCGTGGCCGTGAAGGTCGTCACGTCCTGACCCGAGGCCGGACAGGCCGCCCCATTGGCAACGCGCTGGGCGGAGAAGTTCAGGACATAGACACCGTTGGCCTTGTTGAGGTCCGGCGCCCAGATCATGCAGTAGTCGTAGACCGGATCCGCCGCGGACGGGCTGTAGCTCAGCTTGAGGCGGAAGCTCGAGAGATCATTGGTCTCATAGATGGGCACCGACGCCCCATTTCCCGTGCCGGTGAGGAAGAAGAGATCGTCGTGCTCCTTGTAGACGTCGGGATCGGCCATGCCCGAGACGAGCAATGAGCGCGCGTAGAAGTTCCCGCCGCGCGTGGAACAGGACGTCCCCGTGAAGCCCTCATCACAGACGCACACCGCGCTTCCCGACCGATCCTGGCAGACGCCGTGGCCACCGCAGGTGACGCCGGAGCAGACGCCGTCCGCCAAGGCCGACACCTCTCCTTGCATCGGCAAAGCGTGGCTCCCCTCCTCCGCGCTCCCGCAGCCGGCGAGCCCCACGAGGGCGAGACATGACAGGGATATCCAGTGGCTTCTTTGACGCATGGTGTCTTCTCTCCGCATTGGTTCCTTGAATCGAAGGATAAACACGTTTTACATCATTTGATATGACGACCACTGTCTGCTTCTTCGAGGACCTCACCGCCGAACGGGCCACCCAGGCGGGTGGGAAGGGGCGCGTGCTCGCGCGACTTCATCAGGCGGGCCATCCCGTGCCCCCGGGCTTCATCGTCCTGACGAGCGCCTTCGAGGGAGACGCGCTCCGGCCCGAGTCCTGGGACGAGGTCGTCACCGCGCTCGCGCGGCTGCGGGCGGGCCAACCCGATCGCGCCTTCGCCGTCCGCTCGTCGGCCCTCGGGGAGGACTCGGAGCGGGCCTCCTTCGCCGGAGGCTTCGAGACGGTCCTGGACGTGCGAGACGATGACGCCGTGCGGCGTGCCATCGAGACCGTGCGCCGCTCCCGCCATGCGGACCGCGTCGCGGCGTACAGCCAGGCCCAGGGACTCGCCACCGGGCACGAGGTCGCGGTCGTCATCCAACACCTGGTGGAGGCGGACACCTCGGGCGTGCTCTTCACCGCCGACCCGGTGACGGGCAACCGCTCGGCGCTGGTGGGCAACTTCGTGAGCGGGCTCGGTGAGCGACTCGTCGCGGGCGAGGTGACGCCGTCGTCCTTCACCCTCGACCGGCTGAAGGGCACGTACTCCGGCCCCCCGGAGCTGCGCGCCCACGCCCGGAAGTTCCGGCGGCTCGCCCTGCGGCTCGAGGAGGAGTTGGGCTCACCACAGGACATCGAGTGGGCGATCTCCCGGGGCCGGCTCATGCTGCTGCAAGCCCGGCCCATCACCACCCTGCGCGGCCATGATCCCGCGACGGGCGAGTGGAATGACAGCCTCACGGGCGACTACCTGTGGACGAGCACGAACCTCGGCGAGGCGGTCCCGGACGTGATGACGCCCTGCACGTGGTCCCTCCTGCGCCTCTTCCTCGCCGAGACCCTGCCCCTGCTCTTCATGGGCAACGACCCGCCCATGGGCAATCTCGGCGGCCGCGCCTACATGAACCTGAGCCTCGCGGCGACCCTGGGCTGGGCGTTCGGCGTGAGCCGCCAGCGCTTCGCCGAGACGGCCGAGGAGGCCTTCGGACGGCTTCCCGAGGGCATGGAGACCCCCCTGCTGCCGCTCTCGCGCTGGAGCCTCCTGCGCAAGCTCGTCCCCGGCGCGATCCGCCTCCGCAAGCGCGTGCGTGCCAACCAATCCAGGCTGGCCGCGTTCGTCGCGTCCGCCCCCGGGCGCTGCGAGGCGCTCCTCGCCCGAATCCAGGCCATGTCCAGCGCCCCGGAGCTGAGCGCGCTGTGGGACCAGGAGCTGTTCCCCTACCATCAGGAGTGCTGCCAGATGCTGGAAGCGGGGAGCCGGCGGAGTGGAAGAGCCACCCACGGGCTGCGGCGCATGCTGCGCAAGTGGGTGGGAGACGCCGATGCCACCGCGCTGTTGTCGGGGCTGAGCAGCGGCGCGAGTCCCCTGGCGAGCCTCGAACCCCTCGTGGCACTCGCCCGACTGAGCCGGGGGGAGCTCGACCGCGAGACCTATGCCCGGCGATACGGTCACCGGGGCCCACACGAGTTCGAGATCTCCCTCCCCCGTCCCGCCGAGGATCCGGAATGGATCGACCGGCAGCTCGCCCAGGCGCGCGCGGCCCCCGTGGACGTGGACACGCTGCTCTCGCGTCAGAAGGAGGCGCGGGACGCCGCCTGGGAGCGATTCCAACGAAACCATCCGCGCCGGGCCGCGAAGATACGCGGACTGCTGGACCTGGCCGCCGAGGGGGCTCACGCGCGAGAGGCGGCGCGCTCGGAGGTGATTCGTGCCTTCTGGGTGCTGCGCGCGTTCGTCCTGCGGGCGGGGACGTTGACGGGCCAGGGGGACGCCCTCTTCTTCCTGTACCACGAGGAGATCCTCGCCCTGCTGCGCGGCGATGCCACGGCGCTCGCGTTCGTCCCAGCCCGCCGGCAAACGCATGCCCGGTACTCGGCACTGCCGGTCTACCCGACGTTGATTCGCGGCCGCTTCGATCCCATTCAATGGGCGGCCGATCCCCGGCGGCGCGGCGATGTGTTCGATGCGCGTGGGGACAGCGCGCCCGTCCAGGAGGGAATCACCGGCTTCCCCGGAGCGGCCGGCATCGTCGAGGGCCCGGTACGGCTGCTGGCCTCGCCCGAGGAGGGCGACACCTTCCAGGCCGGGGAAGTCCTCGTGACGACCGTGACCAACGTCGGCTGGGCGCCCCTGTTTCCGCGCGCCGCCGCGATCGTGACCGACGTGGGCGCACCGTTGTCCCACGCGGCGATCGTCGCCCGGGAGCTGGGCATTCCCGCGGTGGTGGGTTGTGGCAACGCGACGATGCGCCTGCGCACCGGCGACCGGGTGCGCGTCAATGGCAGTCAGGGCCGTGTGGAAGTGGTTCGACGGGCGGAGCCCGGGAACATAGGATGAAGCCTTCACCGGAGGTCTGGCACTCATGGCGACTCTCGCGGAAATCAAGGCGTACCGGCCCAGGAACATCGAAGACTCCCTCGACGCCATGCGCTCGGCGCTCGACTACTTCCACCGCGAGAATGATCAGCGCGCCATCTTCCTGCGCGCCTACTACCTCATCACCTCCGCCGTCTGGCAGGCCGTCCACCAACGCGGCCGCTATGACAAACGCATCTTCTTCGATCCCCAGTGGGTCGATAAGCTGGCCGGGAAGTTCTCCCTGCTCTACTTCCAATCCCTGAGCACCCAGGAGCGCGGCGGCGAGCGGGCCTGGAAGATGGCGCACCGCCTGGCGGGCACGAACGAGACCTCGGTCTTCCAGGACATGCTGCTCGGCATCAACGCCCACATCAATTACGACCTCGCCTACGGCATCTATCTCAACCTCAAGGAGCACGAGGACGGGAGGGATCACCTGCTGCTGCCGCGGCGCAAGTTCGACCACGATCAGGTCAACAACATCCTCATCAACACCATCCCCCAGGTGGAAACCGTGCTCACGCGAGACTATGGCGGGGAGCTGCAACTGATGGGCGAGCTGGTGGGCGACCTGGACGAGGTGCTCGGGGAACTCGGCATCAAGTACTACCGCGAGCGAGTCTGGTGGTCGGCCATCTCCTTCCTGTCCGCCCAATCCCCGGAGGAACTCCAGCTCGTCCATGACCGGCTCGACTGGGAATCCGCCCAGCTCGCCGAGAGCCTCGCGTGCGAGGGAACAGTGCTCCAGCGCTCACTGCGGAGCCTCCTGAACCTCTTCAGCAAGGCCACCTTCGGGCCCATCACCCTCGAGCGCGAGGACACCGCGCCCGAGAAGAAGAAGCCCACGCAGGTCTTCTCGCCTTTCTAGCGGCCCGCGCCGAGGAGCCGCTCGCGCAGCACGTGCTTCTGCACCTTGCCGAGCGCGTTGCGCGGCAGGGCCTCCACGAAGACGACCCGGCGGGGCTTCTTGAAGCTGGCGAGCCGCTCCTTGCAGAACTCCACCAGCGCCGAGGGCTCGGCGCTCTGGCCGGTGGCCGGGACGACGACGGCCACCACCTGCTCGCCGAAGTCCGGATCCGGCAGGCCCAGCACCGCCACCTCCGCCACGGCGGGGTGCTGGGCGAGCACCTCCTCCACCTCGCGGGGATAGACGTTGAAGCCGCCGCTGATGATGAGCTCGCGCGCCCGGCCGGTGATGCGGAAGTAGCCGTCCGCGTCGCGCTCGCCCAGGTCCCCCGTGCGGAACCACCCCTCGGGGTCGAAGGACTCGGCGGTGGCGTCCGGACGCCGCCAGTAGCCCGCGAAGACGTGGGGGCCGCGAACTTCAATCTCCCCCGTCTCCCCCGGCGGCAGCGGCTGGCGGGTGCGCACGTCCACCACGCGCGCCTCCTGGCCCGGGTACGGCATGCCCACCGTGCCCGGACGCCGCTCGCCCTCGTAGGGGTTGGTGGTGTTCATGATGGTCTCCGTCATGCCGTAGCGCTCGAGGATGCGCTGGCCGAACGCCTCCGCCACCTCCTGGAAGAGCTGGGCGCTCAGCGGCGCCGAGCCCGAGACGAGCAGGCGCAGGGCCCGGGGGCGCACGCCGGTGCGGCGCGACTCCTCGAGCAGCCGGCCGTACATGGTGGGCACGCCGAAGAACATCGTCAGGGAGGCGTCCTGGCTCAACGACGCGAGCACCTCGGCCGCGTCGAAGCGGCGCCGCAGGTCCACCGTGCCACCGGAGTAGAGCGTGCCATGCAGTCCCACCATGAGGCCGTGGGTGTGGAAGAGCGGCAGGGCGAGCAGCAGCCGATCCTCCCGCGTCCAGCGCCAGGCCTCGGTGACGGCGCGCACGTTGGCGAGCAGGTTGCGGTGCAGCATCATCGCGCCCTTGGAGCGGCCGGTGGTGCCCGAGGTGTAGCCGAGCACGGCGAGCTGCTCGCCCGAGGGCAGTGACAGCGGGGCGGAGGACGCGGCCCCCCGGGCGAGCAGCGCGTCGAAGTCGAGCGTGGGCCAGGGCACGGCCTGTGCGGTCGGCTCGACGGTGACGAGCCACTCGAGCGCGGGAAGTTGGGCCTTCAAGGGAGCGAGCTCGGCGGCGCCCGCCGCCCCTGTGACACAGGCCCGGGCCTCCGAGTCGGCGAGGATGTGGCCCAGTTCCACCTGGCGGTACTGGGTGTTCACGAGGACGACGACGCCCCCGGCGTACCAGGTGCCCAGGTAGGCGATGACGAAGGCGGGGCTGTTCTCCAGGAAGAGCGCCACCCGGTCTCCGGGGGCGAGCCCCTGCTCCCTCAGGGCGCGGGCGAAGGCCGTCACGTCGGCGGCGAGCTGTCCGGCGGTGAAACGGCGCCGCTCGAAGTCCAGGACGGGTCCGTCGGGGAGCTGACGGGCCCGGGTGAGGAAGGTGTCGAGGAGAGAAGTCGTCATGCACTCCGGAGACTACCGCGTGTACTGTGCGTGGCCATGCGCTTCGCCCCTCTCCGCCACGACGTCCTCAGCCTCATCGGCAACACCCCCATGGTGAAGGTGACCCAGCTGGACACGGGTCCGTGCGAGCTCTTCCTCAAGCTCGAGAGCCAGAACCCGGGCGGCTCCATCAAGGACCGCATCGGCCTGTCCATGATCTCCGCCGCCGAGGAGGCGGGCCAGCTCGGTCCCCACCAGAAGCACCTCGTGGAGGCCACCGCCGGCAACACCGGCCTGGGCCTGGCGCTCGTCTCCGCGCAGAAGGGCTACCGCCTCACGCTCGTCATCCCGGACAAGATGAGCCAGGAGAAGGTGCTCCACCTCAAGGCGCTCGGGGCGGAGATCATCATGACGCGCTCGGACGTGGACAAGGGCCACCCCGAGTACTACCAGGACATGGCCGAGCGCATCGCGCGCGAGCTGGGCGGCCTCTACGTCAACCAGTTCGCCAACCCCGCCAACCCGCTCGCCCACGAGACCACCACCGGCCCGGAGATCGCCGCCCAGCTTGAGCACCGCCTGGATGCCATGGTGTGCGGCGTGGGCTCGGGCGGCACGCTCGCGGGCCTGTCGCGCTACTTCGCCAAGGCCATCCCCGAGTGCGAGATGGTGCTCGCGGACCCGCAGGGCTCGGTGCTCGCCGACTACGTGAAGACGGGGAACATGGGCAAGGCGGGCTCGTGGGTCGTCGAGGGCATTGGCGAGGACTTCCTGCCGCCCAACGCGGACCTGTCCCGGGTGAAGAAGGCCTACACCATCCCCGACTCGGAGAGCCTCGACACGGCGCGGCAGTTGCTCAAGAAGGCGGGCATCCTCGCGGGCTCGTCCTCGGGCACGCTCATCGCCGCCGCGCTGCGCTACTGCCGCGAGCAGACCAGCCCCAAGCGCGTGTGCACCTTCGTGTGCGACAGCGGCAACAAGTACCTGTCCAAGATGTTCAACGACTTCTGGATGGCCGATCAGGGCTTCCTGCCGCGCGCGGCCCACGGGGATTTGCGCGACGTCATCACCCGCCGCTACTCGGACCGGGCCGTCGTCACCCTGGCCCCCACCGACACGCTGCTCATCGCCTACGGGCGCATGAAGCTCTACGACGTGTCGCAGCTCCCGGTGCTCGACGGGGGCAAGGTGGTGGGGATGATCGACGAGTCGGACCTGCTGCTCGCGGCCATCAATGACGAGACGCGCCTGCGCCTGCCGGTGCGCGACTTCATGTCCACGCGCCTGCAGACCGTGGACGTGCGCACCCCGGTGCCCGAGCTGCTCAGCTCCCTGGACAAGGGCTATGTGCCCATCGTCATGATGGGGGACGAGTTCATCGGACTCATCACCCGCATCGATCTGCTCAACCACCTGCGCCGCAAGCTGCGCTGAGCAGGCGCCAGGCCCTACCCCATGGTGCCCAGGGGGGGCGGCTCGGTGGGCGTGGGCAGTGAGCCCAGCCCCCAGGGCTGCCCCGCCCGCCAGGCCACCTCGCCCGAGGCGCCCCACCCGGCGCACACCACCTCGCGGTTCTGGAACTCCATCCAGAACACCGACTCCTCGGGCCTGGCCGCCTGATCCAGACAGGCCACGCGCGTGGGCGTGCGACCCCCGCCCAGGGACACCGCGAAGGCCCGGTGCGAGTGGCCACACAACACCCAGCGCGGATGCACCGTCTCCACCAGCCGCCGGGTGATGGGGTTGCCAATCCAGTACGAGGGCAGCGTGCGGCCCGGCGGCGGCGTCTCCCGCTCCTGGGCCCGCTGGGGCAGGCCACGGGGCCACTCGTGCACGAGCAGCACGTCCATGTCGCGCAGCGCCATCACCCGCTCCACCTCGGGCGCGCGGAAGTAGCCCGCCTGCTTCGCCGTGTCGAGCGAGCGCGGCCGCTTCAACGGCTGCTCGTAGAAGCGCGGCGCGTGGATGCCCGACAGGTAGCCCACCCGCAGGCCGAGCAGCTCCTTGAGCCCGGCGCGCCCCAGGTAGTGCACGTTGGGCGCGAGCGAGAAGCCCTCGGGCTCGTCGTGCAGCGCCTCGAAGTCCTCGTTGTTGCCGCCGATGAAGTACAGGGGCCGCTTCATCGCGCGCACCCCATCCGCGTACGCGGCGAACTCCGCGGGCATGCCGCGCTTGGCGGCCTTGCGCCGGTGATCATCCGCGAGCCGGAAGGCCTCCACGTCCCCCACGGCCAACACCAAGTCCACGGGACGACGGCGCGCCTCCTCGAGCGCGTCGAGCCATGCCTCCACCCGGTGGAAGCGACCATGGATGTCTCCCACACCAACCACCAGGAGTGAGTCCGGAGCCATCGTGCCCATCACCCTGCCCGGCCATCCACGCCCTGTCGAGATCCATCCCCGGGCGTTGTGTCAAAATCAGCGCAAGTGACGCGCACCGCCATGGGGCCTCGCGCGGGGCCTGTCGGAGCGGGCCCTGGCAGCCCACCAGCCAGGTGATCTCCCCGGTCGCACCTCCGCCTGCCCCACCCTCTGGCGGGCCCTTGGATTCGGGTTGAAACACGAACCGTTGAGGACCATCCCACCCCGTGCGCGCGCCCACAATCCCCCCACTGCGCGCCCTTTCAGTGCTAGACCGCGCCCCTATGTCCGAGCCCGACACCCTCTCCATCCGTGGAGCCAAGGAGCACAACCTCAAGAACATCTCCCTGGACATCCCCAAGAAGAAGTTGGTGGTGTTCACCGGCGTCTCCGGCTCCGGGAAGAGTTCGCTCGCGTTCGACACCCTCTACGCCGAGGGGCAGCGGCGCTACGTGGAGAGCCTGTCGGCCTATGCCCGGCAGTTCCTCGGGCAGATGGAGAAGCCGCGGTACGACACCATCCGCGGCCTGTCGCCCACCATCTCCATCGAGCAGAAGGCGGCCAGCAACAACCCCCGCTCCACCGTGGGCACCGTCACCGAAGTGCATGACTATCTGCGCGTGCTCTACGCCTCGGTGGGCGTGCAGCACTGCCCCAACTGCGGCCAGCGCGTGGGCAAGCAGAGCGCCCAGCAGATCGTCGACACGCTCATGGGCTCGCCCGCGGGCACCAAGGCCATGGTGCTCGCTCCCGTGGTGAGCAACCGCAAGGGCGAGCACAAGGACATCCTCACCGAGGCGCTCAAGCGCGGTTTCTCGCGCGCGCGCATCGACGGCAAGGTGAAGAGCCTGGAGGAGAAGATCGAGCTGGACAAGAAGTCCAAGCACGACATCGCGCTCATCATCGACCGGGTCACCATCAAGCCCGAGGGCAAGCAGCGGCTGACGGACTCGGTGGAGACGGCGCTGCGCGAGGGCAAGGGCCTGCTCATCCTCACCAACGAGACGGGAGACCCGGCGAGCGACCGCGTCATGAGCGAGCTCAACGCGTGCCACGCCTGCGGCCTGTCCTTCGGCGAGCTGTCGCCCTCCTCGTTCTCCTTCAACAACCCGCTGGGCATGTGCCCGGACTGCAACGGCCTGGGCACCAAGGCGGAGATGGACCCCGAGCGCATCGTCCCGGACGGCTCGCGCACCATCCGCGAGGGCGCGGTGGAGCCGTGGGCCAACAGCATGAACCGAGGCGAGGGCTGGACGGCGGACTTCGTGGACAGTCTCGCCAGCGCCTTCGGCATCGACCTGGACACGCCCTACGCGAAGCTGCCCGCCAAGTCGAAGAAGATCCTGATGTACGGCGTGGACGGCAAGAGCTTCAACGTGAAGTGGGGCGACGGCGGCAACTACACGATGGAGTGGGAGGGGCTCGTCAACAAGCTGATGCGCAGCTTCAAGACGACCACCTCCGAGGCCGCGCGCACCTACTACCAGAAGTTCTTCAGCGACAAGCCCTGCCCCACGTGTGACGGCGCGCGCCTCAAGCCGGAGAGCCGGGCGGTGAAGGTGCATGGCCGCTCGCTCGTGGACCTCAGCCGGCTGACCATCGGGGACTCGCTGCGCTTTCTCAAGGAGCTGAAGCTCACGGAGACGGAGCGGAAGATCGCCACCGAGCTGCTCAAGGAGATCCGCAGCCGCCTGGGCTTCCTCGAGGACGTGGGCCTGAACTACCTGACGTTGGATCGCACCGCGTCCACGCTGTCCGGCGGCGAGAGCCAGCGCATCCGGCTCGCCTCGCAGATGGGCAGCGAGCTCACGGGCGTCATCTACATCCTCGACGAGCCGTCCATCGGCCTGCACCAGCGCGACAACGGCAAGCTGCTCGGCACGCTCAAGCGCCTGCGCGACCTGGGCAACTCCGTCGTCGTGGTGGAGCACGACGAGGAGACGATGGAGGAGGCGGACTACCTGGTGGACTTCGGCCCCGGCGCGGGAGAGCTGGGCGGCCAGGTGGTGGCCGCGGGCACGCCCGCCGAGGTGATGGACAACGAGAAGAGCCTCACCGGCGCGTACCTCTCCGGCCGCAAGGAGATCGAGGTGCCCGCCCAGCGCCGGGCCCCGGGCAAGAACAAGGTGACCATCCAGGGAGCCCGGGAGAACAACCTCAAGGACGTGACGGTGGACATCCCCCTGGGCCTGTTCGTGGCCGTCACGGGCGTGTCCGGCGCGGGCAAGTCCACGCTCATCAATGAAATCCTCTACCCCGCCGCGGCGCGCGCGCTCTACGAGAGCCGGGAGGTGCCGGGCAAGCACAAGGCGGTGCTCGGGCTGGAGAACCTGGACAAGGTCATCGACATCGACCAGCGGCCCATCGGACGCACGCCGCGCAGCAACCCGGCGACGTACACGAAGCTCTTCGACAGCATCCGCGAGGTGTTCGCCCTGACGCCCGAGGCACGCGCGTTCGGCTACACCGCGGGGCGCTTCTCCTTCAACATCAAGGGCGGGCGCTGCGAGGCGTGCGAGGGAGATGGCGTGAAGCTCGTGGAGATGCACTTCCTCGCGGACGTGTACGTGCCGTGCGAGGTGTGCGGCGGCAAGCGCTTCAACGAAGCCACGCTCCGGGTGCGCTACAAGGGCAAGAACATCGCCGAGGTGCTCGACATGAGCGTGCGCGAGGCGATGCAACTGTTCGCCGCGCACCGGGACATCATGCGCGTGCTCCAGACGCTGGAGGACGTGGGCCTGGGCTACATCCGGCTGGGGCAGAGCTCGCCCACGCTGTCGGGCGGCGAGGCCCAGCGCATCAAGCTGGCGCGGGAGCTGGCGCGCGTGGCCACCGGCCGCACGCTCTACATCCTCGACGAGCCCACCACGGGCCTGCACTTCGAGGACATCCGCAAGCTGTTGCAGGTGCTCAACCGGCTGGTGGAGGCGGGCAACACGGTGCTCGTCATCGAGCACAACCTGGACGTCATCAAGAGCGCGGACTGGGTGATCGACATGGGCCCCGAGGGTGGAGCGGGTGGAGGACAGCTGCTCGCCACGGGCACGCCGGAGCAGGTGGCCGAGGTGAAGGAGAGCTACACCGGGCGCTACCTCAAGTACGTGCTGACGAAGAAGCGACGCCACCGCGTGGGCCAGCGGCCCCCCGAGGTGGCGTCCCCCGCCGCCTAGCCCGCGTCCGCGCGGCGCATCGGCTCACCCACCGCCCGCGCCGCGTAGCGCACCAGCAGCTCCGGCGAGAAGGCGGGACAGCCCACGCCGTGGGCCTTCAGGTCCGCCTGAGTCTGCTCGCAGCCGAGGATCGCCACGCGGTCGCGCGCCAGGCGGTCGAGGATCGTCTTTCCATCCTCGGCGTTGGGCGTGAAGAGCGGGCGGACGGGAGCGAGCGCGTTGGGCTCCCGCCGATCGATCGCGCCGAGCAGCATCCGCAGCCACTCCGCGACGGGAACCAGGCGGAGGGGGTAGCCCTGGGAGTCGAGCTGCTTCACGAAGTAGTTCCAGGTGATCGGCGCGGGGTGACTCATGTGGAAGATCTTCCCGAGGGAAGACCCCTGGAGCGACAGGCGGATGATGCCGCGGCTCACGCAGTCGACGGGGACGGCGGCCATCTCGTGGTCCCAGTCCGGCGCGGCGCCCAGTTGGATGCACCCCTCGAGCATCAGTCGGTACAGGTCCGTGGCTTCCCACGCCCCGGTGGCGGAGTGTCCCGTGAGGAAGGGCGTGCGGTAGATGGTGACGGGCAGACCACGGCCGCGCGCCTCGACGACGAGCTGCTCCGCGACCCACTTGGTCTCCTCGTAGCCGAGCGCCATCGGCCCGCAGGGGCCCACCGGCGTCGACTCACTCACCGTGGCCCTCGCGTGTTGCAGTCCGCAGAAGACGCCGAGCGTCGAGATGTAGTGGAACTCCTTGGTGCGGCCCGCGCAGGCGAAGCGAAGTGCCTCCTCGGTGCCGATGACGTTCGAGGGCTTGAGCGTCGTGTAGGGGTAGAGGAAGTTGATCCACGCCGCGCAGTGGTGGACGACCCCGACGCGCGACGCGAGCTCCTCGTACTCCTTCACGGAGAGCCCGAAGCGCGGCTGCGAGACGTCCCCCACGATGGCGCGGACGCGGCGCAGGCGATCACCCAGGGGCAGACCGCGGCGCTCCATGCTCTTCGCCACGCGGGTAAGGGCCGCGTTGGCGTCCTCGGCGCGGACGAGACAGTGGATCACCGCGTCTGTCTGGTCGAGAAGTTCATCGAGCAGGTGGCTGCCCAGGAAGCCCGTGGCGCCCGTGAGGAGAATGTCCTTCGAACCCGTGGCCCGAAGGGAGGACGGAACGACGTCCGCGGCGAGCACCACGTCCGCCTCCACGGGCGTCGACTCCTTGGCGCCCTCCGCTGGCGAGAGGGAATAGGCCCGGTAGAGATCGCCCAGCGTCCGGATGCTCGTCACGTCGACCCCGCCCTGGGTGAACGGGGCCACCTTGCATTCGTCATCCAGGGTGACGATCACCCGCGCCATGGACATGGAGTCGAGTCCGAGCGTGGACAGCTTCGTCTCGTCGGCGGTCGATTCGAGCTTCCGTCCGTCCTCCGAGAGGACTTCATTGATGACCTTGCATACCGCGTCTTTGATTTTCAACATGTCAGTCCTCCATCGACCAGGAGCGTTTGCCCGGTGATGAACCCGGCCGCCGGGGACATCAGGAAACGAATCACGCCGACCATCTCCTCGATGTGGCCAACGCGCTTGAGCGGCGTGCGCTCGACGATTTTCTTGACCTGATCCGAATCGAGCAGCGCCGTGCTCATCGCGCTCTCGAAATAGCCGAGCGCGACCGAGTTGACGCGAATGCCTTGCGAGCCGACCTCTCGCGCGAGCCCGCGCGTGAAGCCATCCACGGCGGCCTTGGTCGCCCCATACGCCGCGACGCCCTTGATGCCGCGCACGGCGGAGACGGACGAGACATTGATGATGATGCCCTTGCGCGCGCGAACCATGCCGGACAGACACGTCTGCGACAGGTTCATGACCGCTTCCACGTTCACCGCGAGGGCCTTGTGCATGTCGTTTCTCTTCGTGAAGAGAAACAGCCCATCGGTGGCGAACGCCGCGTTGTTGACGAGCGTGCCGACCGGGCCGAACCGGCGCGTGCACTCGGCGACGAAGCGGTCCAGCCTCGGCGCGTCGGTGATGTCGCACTCCTCCCAGTAGAAGCGGTCCGGATGTCCGGCCAGGCAGCCGTCGATGAAGGGTGTCTTGCCACGGCTGAAGGTCGCGACCGGGTAGCCGTCCGCGAGCAGGGCGCGCACCAGGTGCTCGCCCAGACCACGGCTTCCACCACTCACGATGACGAGGGTTTTCTCAGACATGAGCCGTCCTGGTGCGCGCCTTCTTCATGCGCTCATTGGAGAGATCACTCTCCGTGACCGTCACGACCGCGGGGATCTTGAAGGCATCCAGTTTGTCCTTGCAGAACTCGCGCACCCGCTTGCGGACCTCGTCAACGGGCTCGGGCCGGGCGAGCCGCACCGTCGCCACGACGACCTGTCCGACGAGGGGGCTCGCCCTGCCCTGCACGAGCACGTCCTTGACGTTGGGCACGCCGAGGATGACGTTCTCCACCTCCTGGGGAAAGACCTTCTGGCCGCCGACGTTGATGAGCTCGGACTGTCGGCCGAGGACGCGCACGTAGTCGCCGCGCACCTCGACCGCGTCGCCCGTATCCATCCACCCCTCGGCGTCGAATGGCGAGGGCGCGTTGAGGTAGCCGAGCATCGCCATCTTCGTGCGGATACGCAGCGTGCCCCCTTCGACCTTCGCCTCGTACCCCGCGCCGCCGATCTGAATCCACAGCGAGTCATCGGACTCGGAGCGCGTGGCGAGCGCGCCGAGCTCGCTGAGGCCATAGGTCTGCTTGATGCGCACGCCTGGCAGGGCGCGGTGCACCGCCCGGAGCGTCGACTCGGGCATGGGCTCGGTGCCGTAGGTGATCAGCTCGAGCGACGAGAGATCGTAGCGCTGGTGCGCCTCGGCGAGCAGCATGACGTTCAGGAACGTGGGCGTCGTGGGCAGGAGTTCGACGCGGTGTTCTTGAATCAACGCGCAGATCGCATCCGGAGTGCGGCCCTCGGGAGCGACCAACGTTCCGCCGCCGGTGAGGATGCCGAACAACGTGTTGATGCCACCGGCGTGATCGAGCAACAGGAAGCTCAGCGTGCGGCGGGGAGCTCGTGGGCGCGCGAACTTCTCGAGGATCCGGTCGACCGCGTGCAACATGGCCTTGGGCGCCCCGCTCGTCCCGGAGGAGAAGAAGACGATGCCCGCGCGCCCGTCGGAGCGCAGTTGCGCCAGGAGGGGATTCGCCTCGCCCCGCCACGGCACCCGGCTCAGGCTCCACGTGTCGTCTTCGTTGAAGTCGAAGAGGCGGGTGACCTGGGCGATCTCGAACCACGAGGCGTGCTGCGCGTGTGCTGATCTGCCGAAGGGAACGGCGATGCAGCGGTTGTCGGTGAGCGCGATCAGGAGAGCCACTGTGTTGGGGGAAAAATCTCCGCGAAGTGCCACGCACTCGCCCGGAGCGATCCCTTCCGACGTCAGCAACGTCGTGAACGCGTTGGCGCGTTCGCACAGCTCGGCATAACTTATCGTTGATCCGCGAAAGACGAGTGCGGGCTTGGACCCGAATTGCTCGAGCCGTGCCTTCAAGTTAGACATATCGATGATGGAAAAACGCGCTCAATTGAATCGCGAGAGGAACGAGCGAGCCCAATGGACGCTCGTACGGGAACGGCCGTATCGCCGGGGTGACTGTGGCGCACGATCTCTCGTGGGTCAAGGTGAGCAGACGCGGAGTTCTCGGGAGTGTGGCGCTGCTGCTCGGGATTCAACATCACAACTCCCGAGAAGGCTTTCGCGAGGGTCCACCGGCCCCGCGCCGTCCTTCACCAGGGTTGAAACCTCTCATGCCTTCGTGGATGTGGATTCCCTTTATCCCTGACAGTCGTGGATTGGCATCCAATCCGAGCACCCACGCATCAGGGAGGACGGAAACACAGACGCCGCGAGTCACCGGCCCGATGGAAGTGGAATGGGGAAGAGGGCGCAAACGCATCGACTTCAGCGGGGCACGACCCTTGTCCCGCGGTACGCTCTCCCCGCACCGTGAGGCCGCCGCGGCCCAGCCTCCAGGTGTCACTGCGCCTGCCATGCGAGGCGCGGTCCCTGGACGCGCGGGTGGCGCTTGCGTGCCCTCCCGACCCCCACCGGGCCCCACGAAAAATCCGTGAATAAACTCCGGGGGCGGAACGTCGGGCCCCCTGCGGGGCTTTCGCCTATGTTCCGGGAGGGGCTCGGTCCGAGCGTGCCAGCGGCACGCTTGTTATCTTCATGTCAAGAGAGGGCCGTGCGGCACCGGCCCCTCATACCGGAGTGGGACCATGTGGAAACAAGTAGGATTGGTTCTAACCGTCGCGGCTGTTGGACTCGGCTCGGGCGAGGCGGAGGCGCGCTTCGGCAAGCGCTCGACGCCTCCGCCGTCCTCGTCTCCCGGCAATGGAGGAAGCCCCTCCCGGCCTGGAGGAGGTTACTGGGGAGGAAATCCCTCCTATTACGGCAATCCGCAGGGGTATTACGCCCATTACGGGTACCCGTGGGCCAGCTACTACTATTTCGATCCGGCCTGGGCGTGGCCCTTCCTGGGCGTCGGCCTGCCAAGCTACGGCCGGTACTATGGGTACAGCGCGGCGTGGCGGCGACTGCGTCCGCCGCCTCCCCCTTCCGCGCAGGAGATGTCGACCCCGCCCGCCCAGCTCGACCTGAAGGTGGATACGGGCGCCGTGGCGAATGGCTACTCGGTGGGGCTGGGGTTGAATGTGGACGGGCAGCGGTTCGGCTTCGGGACGAGGCTGGACCTGTTCAACCTGGCCGCGGAAGAAGGCATGGGGCGTGACTCCATTGCCCTGTTCTCGCTCGGGCCCAGCTTCCTGCTGGTCAACAGCGACCGGGTGAAGTGGCGGTTGACCGGAGGCCTGGACGCGGCGTTCGCGCCGGACATCACCATGATCGGACCAGGCCTGGGAACGAGCGCCCGCCTGAAGGTCGCGGGACCGCTCAAGCTGGAGGCCTCCGCCCACTGGACGCCGCTGCCGTACGTGCAGCTCAGCGGGGATGCCGGCGTGGGGGTGGACCTGGGAAGCGTCTTGCGGCTGCGGGCGGGCTACCGAGCCACCTACCTCAATGATCAGGGACTGGTGGACGGCATCGTCAACCGCGACCTGTTCGCGGGGCCCTTCGTCGGGCTGTCGTTGGCGCCCTGAGCCCGGGTTGTGCCGGGGTGGGCGGTGGAGTAGGCAGGGAGGTTGGACCCCCTACCGGCAAGGCACTCCCCGCCCATGGCCCGCACGCCCAGCGCTCCATCCTCGGACCGATTCCCGCCTCAGATTCCCTACATCATCGGCAACGAGGCCTGTGAGCGCTTCAGCTTCTACGGGATGAGGAACATCCTCACGGTGTTCCTCATCGACTATCTGCTGCGCAACGCCGTGCCCGACGAGGGCGCGCGCTCGGCTCAAGCCAAGAGCCTGATGCACCTGTTCATGGCGGGCGTGTACTTCTGCCCGCTGCTGGGCGGCTACCTCGCGGATCGCTGGTTCGGCAAGTACAAGGTCATCCTCTGGCTGAGCCTCGTGTACTGCCTGGGCCACGCGTGCCTGGCGCTCTTCGAGAACAACGCCACGGGCTTCTACACGGGCCTGGTGCTCATCTCCCTGGGCAGCGGCGGCATCAAGCCGTGCGTGAGCGCCATGGTGGGTGACCAGTTCACCGCGAACAACAAGCACCTGGTGAAGAAGGTCTTCGCCATCTTCTACTGGACCATCAACTTCGGCTCCTTCTTCGCCTCGCTGACCATCCCCCTGACGCTCAAGCACCTGGGGCCCGCGGTGGCGTTCGGCATCCCGGGCGTGTTGATGTTCGTGGCCACGGTCATCTTCTGGAGCGGCCGCAAGCACTACGTGGTGGTGCCCCCCACCGGGCCTAACCCCCACTCCTTCCACAAGGTCGTCGGCTCCGCGCTGCGCCACCGGGGCCAGGGGGGCCACTGGCTCGACGGCGCCACGCGCGAGCACCCCGCCGAGGCCGTGGAGGGCGCCAAGGCCGTGCTGCGCATCAGCGGACTGCTGCTGCCCACCATCCCCTTCTTCTGGATGCTCTTCGACCAGAAGGCGTCCACCTGGGTCATCCAGGCGCGCGCCATGGATCCCCAGGTGGGCCCCATCACCTTCCAGCCCAGCCAGATGCAGTTCATCAACCCCGCGCTGGTGATGATCCTCATCCCCCTGCTGGTGGGCGTGGTGTATCCCGCCTTCCAGCGGGCGGGCTGGGAGCTCACCCCCTTGCGCCGCATGCCGCTCGGGCTCGCGGTGGGGGCGTTCTCCTACGCCATCGCGGGCTACTTCCAGGTGGTGATGGAGCGGGGCACCGTGCTCAACATCTCCTGGCAGCTCCTGCCCTACATCGTCCTCACGCTGTCGGAGATCCTCGTGTCCACCACGGGCCTCGAGTTCGCCTACACCCAGGCGCCGCGCGAGATGAAGGGCATCATCCAGAGCTTGTGGCTGCTCACCACCACGCTCGCCAACGTGGCGGTGGCCATCGCCTCCGCGCTCAACGTCTTCAGCGGAGCGGGCCAGTTCTTCTTCTACGGAGGGCTCGCGCTGCTGGCCGCCGGGGCCATGGCCTTCATGGCCCGCCACTACCAGGTGCGCGACTACTACCAGCAGGACGTGGGGGGCAGCGTGCCGGATCGCGCGCAGCCCCCTCCCTCCCTCGCGGACAACTCGAAGGCGCTGTAGCGCCCGCTCAGGCCGCGGGGGCGGAGTGCGCGCCCCCCTGCTCCGAGCCCGTCGGCGCGGTCGGGCGAATCTCGTCCGCGCCGTGCATCATCCGCTTGAGCACGGGCGACACGCCCAGCAGCACCACGCCGGCCACGGCGGTGAAGGCGGTGATGGCCAGGAAGAGATCGAACTCGCCCAGCTTCTCCGCGTAGCCGCCGATGAGCCCCGCCAGGTAGTTGGCCACCGCGTTGGCGATGAACCACACGCCCATGAGCGCCGAGGCGAAGCGGGTGGGCGCCAGCTTCGTCACCATGGAGAGCCCCACCGGCGACAGGCACAGCTCGCCCGCGGTGTGGAAGAAGTAGGCCGTCACCACCCACATCATCGCCGCCTTGCCCTCGGTCGCACTCTGCTTGGAGGCACCGAGCATGAAGACGAAGCCAAAGGAGAGCAGCAGCAGGCCCAGGGCCATCTTCGCGGGGATGGAGGGATCCCTGCCGCGCCGGCCCAGGCTCGTCCACACCTCGGCGAAGATCGGACCGAGCCCGATGATGAAGATGGGGTTGACGGCCTGGAACCAGGTGGTGGGCACCTCCCAGCCGAGCAGGTGCCGGTCCACCTTGGCGTCCGTGTAGAGGTTCATCAGGCCGCCGGCCTGCTCGTACGCCGCCCAGAAGAAGACGACGAAGAGCGCGAGCACGAAGATGACCACGATCCGGTCCACCTCGGCGCGGGTGAGGGCCGCCGCGGGAGCCGCGGGCTTGCTCTCCTGGCGCACCACCTGGGTGGGGCGCTTGCCCACGTCACCCAGGAAGCGGTTGCCCAGCAGCAGGAAGACGAGGACGCCGAGCGCCATGCCCACGCCCGCCGAGCCGAAGCCCCAGGACCAGCCGTACTTCTCGCCCAGCGTGCCGCACACCGCCGAGGCCAGGAACGCCCCCACGTTGATGCCGATGTAGAAGATGGTGAAGGCGCCATCCCGGCGCGAGTCCCCGGGTGCGTACAGGCCGCCCACCATGGTGGAGATGTTGGGCTTGAAGAAGCCGTTGCCCACCACCAGCAGGCCCAGGCCCGCGTAGAAGAGGGCCTCGTTGTTGCCGGGCATCGCCAGGACGAACTGGCCGAGCATCATCAGGATGCTACCGAGCGTCACCGACAGCCGCTGGCCCAGGTAGCGGTCCGCGAGGAAGCCGCCGAGCACCGGCGTGGTGTACACCAGGGCCGTGTACAAGCCGTAGACCTGCAGCGCCTTGGCCTGGCTCCAGCCAAAGCCGCCATTGCCGGTGGCGCCCACCATGTAGAGCACCAGCAGGGCGCGCATGCCGTAATAGCTCATGCGCTCCCACATCTCGGTGGTGAACAGCAGGTAGAGGCCCTTGGGGTGACCTCGGCCGGTCGTGGAGGCCGGACTGTGTGCCATGCGCGAATGTCCTCGCGGGTAGGGGGAAGGGGGAAGAGGCCCCTGCTTCTACTAGCAGAAGCGCCTCTGCCTGTCAGACCACCCCTCGCCGTCAGGCCGCTCTACGTGTTCCAGTGGTGCTGACGCACCCGGCCATCGGAGAGCAGCGGCGGCAGGAGCCGGTCCGGATCGGCCTCCAGGGGCAGCCGCACCTCCACGCGCGTGCCCTTGCCGTACTCGCTGAAGATGCGGATGCGCCCGCCCTGCTGCAGGACGATACGCTGGCAGAGCGCCAGGCCCAGGCCCGTGCCCTCGCCCGCGTCGCGGGTGGAGAAGAAGGGCTGGAAGACGCGATCCATGTTCTCCGGCTTGATGCCCACCCCGTTGTCGATGATGGACACCACGGCGTCACTGCCCTCGCGAGAGGTGACCACCCGCACCCGGCCGCCTTCCTTGGCCACGGCGCGCACCGCGTTGTCCAGCAGGTTCACCCACACCTGGTTGAGCGAGCCCGGATCGCTCCACACCGGCTCGGCGCACTGGTAGTCACGCTCCACCTTGAGGTCCGGCGACAGCCGCCAGGAGAGCGCCTGCACGCTGGCGTCCAGCGAGGCGCCCAGGTCCACCGCCATGGCCTTGGTGCCGGTGCGCACGAAGGACAAGAGCCCCTCGGCGAGGTGGCGGATGCGCTGGCCGCACTCCTCGATGAGCTCCAACATGCCCACGGCCATGCCGATGTCCGGCGTGGTGCCGGTGAGGCTCTCGCGCAGGGGCAACAACGCGTTCATCAAGCCGTTGAGGGGGTTGCGCACCTCGTGGGCGAAGCCCGAGGTGAGCAGGCCCGTGGCCGCCAGGCGCTCGTTCTCCGCCGCGCGTATCGCCGCGTCGCGCAGACGCAGCTGCGCCTCGACGCGCGCGAGCATCTCCCGGGGAGAGAAGGGCTTGGGCAGGTAGTCGTTGGCGCCCATGGTCAGGCCCTCGACCTTGGCCTCCACCTCCTGGCGCGCGGTGAGCAGGATGAGGGGCGTGTCCACCGTCTCCGGCGAGGCGCGCAGGGCCGCCAGCATCTGCAGGCCCGACATCACCGGCATCATCACGTCCGAGATGATGAGATCCGGCCGCTCCTTCTGGGCCAGGCTCAGGCCCTCCTCACCATTGCTCGCATCCAAGAGCCGGTAGTAGGGCTTGAGCACCTGGCGCAGGAAGGAGCGGATCTCCGGCTCGTCCTCCACCAGCAGCACGCGGGGCGCGTCCGGGCCAGCCTCGACATCCGGCGGGAGCACGGGCACGGCCTCCACCGCGGTCACCGTGACGGTGCCCTCGGGCTCGAGCAGGGAAGCCGCGTCCAGCGAGCGGCCCAGGGGGCGCAGCAGCACCGGCTCGGGCGGCAGCTCGGGCTCGGCCTCGCGCACGGGCGCCGGGCCCTTGCGCAGCCGCACGTGGAAGTTGGACCCCTTGCCCAGCTCGCTCGACACGTCGATGCCGCCCTTGTGCAGCTCCAGCGTCTCCTTCACCAGCGCCAGGCCGATGCCCGTGCCGCCAAAGCGCCGCGTGCCCGAGGAGTCCGCCTGGGCGAAGCGGTCGAAGATGACCGACAGGTCCTGCGTGGCGATGCCCACGCCCGTGTCGATGACCTCCACATGCACCCACGTGTCGTCCTCGTGCAGGCGCACCGTCACCCGGCCCTGCAGGGTGAACTTGAGGGCATTGGAGATGAGGTTCTGGAAGACGCTCTCCAGGCGCGCCACGTCCACCTGCACCGGCGTGGGCGCGTGGCCCTCCAGCTCCAGCGCCACGCCCTTCTTGTCCGCCAGCACCTCGAAGGGCACCAGCAGCGAGGACAGGAAGCTCTCGATCTCCAGCGGCTCGTGGCGCAGCTTCGTCTTGCCCGCCTCCAGCTTGGTCAGGTCCAACAGGTTGTTGATGAGCCGCAACAGGCGCGAGGCGCTGCGGTTCATCGTCTCCAGGTGCTGGCGCACGGGCGGCGCGAACACCTCGGGGCCGCGCTGCAGCAGGGAGTCGAGCGTGAGGAGGATGAGCGTGAGGGGCGTCCTCAGCTCATGGCTCACGTTGTCGAAGAACTCGCTCTTGAGCCGGTCCAGCTCCTTCTGCTTGGCGAGCGCCGCCTCCAACCGCGCGTTGGACTCGGTGAGCTCGCGCGTGCGCGCGGCCACCCGGTCCTCGAGGGCGACGTTGATGCGGAACATCTCGTCGTAGCGCTGCTGCAGCTCCTCGAGCGAGCCCATCATGCCGTGGGTCTGCTCGTTGAGCGCCTCGTCCTTGCGGCGCATCTCCCGCCGCAGGTCCAACCAGCTGCCCAACGACACGCCCGCCAGCGACAACGCCGTCACGGAGAAGGCCGGATGCCCCAGCCCGAGGATGCTCGTGCCCACCCCACTCACCGCGCCCAGCAGCAGGCCGATGTAGCGGCCCCACATGGGCAGCGGATCCGTCCAGCGCAGGTGGTAGCGGCACACGTCCGCGCCCAACACGTGGCACTGGCTCTCGGTGACCTCCGCGGGGGGCAGGCCCCAGATGGTGGGGAAGGAGGCGAACTGGCCCATGCGCAGCTCGCAGATGTGCCGGTGCCGCTCGCGCGTGCTGCTGCGGTAGCTGAGCACCAGCCGCTCGCGCGCCAGTTCCTCGATCTCGAACTGTCCCACCCGGTTGAAGCTCGAGCTGAGCTCCACCGTCTTGCGGAAGCAGATCTCCAGCGAGCCGAAGGCGCGGACCATGTAGTAGGCGAATCCGAGCGTCTCGGGGCCGGCCATGAACAGGCCCGCCTTGCGCATGAACTGCGCGTCGCCCGACTCCGCCACCAGCACGTCGGCCAACTTCTCGAGGAACGGCAGCGAGATGAAGTTGGTGGCCGTGCGCAGGTAGTCCAGCGACAGGCTGAACGAATGTCGGCGGAAGACGTCGGCGAGCCGGGCGGCGCCATAACGCCGCTCGAAATAGAGCAACAGCGTGGACGTGGTCCGTACGCTCACCTCCGGAGCGTTGTCCGGATGAGCTCTGTCCCCGCGCACCACTTCACTCTCGTTCAAGGCCTCGTTCCTTCTGTGACCAATAGGATCGAGTACTTTAACGCGTCGGGGTCCGCCAGTAACTGGAGGTAGCGCTGGCTCATCCTCCGGTAGTCCTCCAGACCGCCGAGCAGGGGGGCCACCGCCGGTTCCATCGAGGAAAACCGGGTTTCCCAATCCTTTTGGTGGAAGGCGTCGGCCGCGCCAGCGATGACGAACTGCGGCAAGACGTGGACGCGCACCTGGGTGAGCCCCCGGCGGCGCATCTCGTGGAAGACCTTGCGGCCCACGTGGATGTCCATGTGGGCCACGCGCATGAGCGCGTCGGTGAGGCGCAGACACCACTCGCGCAGGTCGTCGGGAAAGGGCCAGTTGCCCAGACCGAAGCCATCGAACTCGGAGATGACCACCCTGCCCCCCGGGCGCGTCACCCGGATGAGTTCATCGAGGGCCTGCCAGCGCTCGGGCACGTGCTGCAGCACGAACTGGCTCCACGTGTAGTCGAACGCCTGGTCCGGCAGGCCCGTGCGGCGCACGTCCGCCGGGAGGAAGCGCACGTGCGCGTGGCGCTGGTTGAGCCGCCGCGCCTGCTCCAGCCGCTCCTCGCTCATGTCGATGCCGGTGACCTGGCCCGTGGGCCCCACGAGCTGGGCGATGACCTCCGTGATGCCCCCCGGGCCGCAGCCCGCGTCGAGCACGCGCTCTCCCTGCCGGAGCCCCGAGAGCAGCAGCGCCTCGCGCGCGTTGCCCGTGCGCTCCTGGACGAGCAACCGACGCGTCTCGTCATCGGACTCCAGGATGTAGCTCACTCGCCAGACTCCTCTCCCGACCAGTCGGGGGCGGGGGCTCCGCTCAACCGCTCGAACACGGAGCGCCACAGCTCGCACACCCGGCGGATCATGGACCGGTGGAAGATCCACTCGGAAAAACGCCCCAGGTTCTCGAAGCCCGCCTCGGTGAGGGTCTCGACGTCCTCCTCGTCCACCAGCCCGATGGCGGAAGGCCGGCCGCGCTCGCGGGCATGTTCCACGCAGCGCTGCACGAGCGCCAGGACGGCATCGCGCGCCTGGGGGTGGTCGCGGCGGGGCACCAGCAGCCAGAAGGCGTTGGTCTTCTCCAGGAGGTTGAGTCCCGGGGTGCTCTCCTCGCACAGGGCCACGGCCAGGGGGCCGAACTCCCCATCCACGACGAAGACGCGGCGGTTGCGGTGCAGGCCGTGCGCCTTGTAGCGCTCGCGCAGCGCGCGCAGGTCCACCTCGTCCGTGAGCAGATCCTCGCTCAGCACGCGCACCAGGTGTCCGCGATCGCGCAGGTGCAGCTCGATCCACACGAAGTCGGTGCGCACCCCATCGCGCACCCGGGGCAGCGTGCGGTCGAGCGTGGGCGGATCCTGGGTGAGCGGCAGGCGCATGTAGGCGAAGTGGCGCAGGAAGCTCAGGCCCGGGGTCTCCAGTGCCCGCGCGAGCCAGCCGATGCGGCGGCTCGGCCAGCGGTTGTCCTTGCGCCAGGAGTAGCGGACGAACTCGATGTCCTGCTGCACCTCGCCCAGCTCCACGGCGAGGTTGCTCAGCTCGTAGGAGACCTGTTCGTTGCGCCGCACCCCGGGCCGCACGGCCAGGTGCTGCACGAGCCAGGTGCGCGAGTGGATGCGCAGCGCGGCGATCTGCCCCTGCAGGCCCTTGTCGCTGGAGTAGACGAGGCTGCGGCCCAGGTCCCCCGTGGAGTACACCTTGTGGTGGGTCTCCCCGAGCACGGCGGGCGGGGGCCCGGCGCTGAAGGGATAGTCCGGGTGGAAGCGGTAGCGGGCCTCCTCCATGAGCTGCCACAGCTTGTCGAAGGGGACGTCCGCGCCCTCGGCGATGTACTGGCAGCGCGCGGCCATGAAGGCCTGGAGGATGATGTCGCGGACGTCCTGGGTCAGCCCGGACAGGCGCGCCCCGGCGCGAAAGGGCCGCAGGGTCGAGCCCTCGCGGCCATCCATGGCCAGGGCCTGGATGGAGCGCACCTCGAGCTGGCAGTCGGTGGAGTGGCCATCGGGCAGCAGCAGGGAGGCGTCGATCCTCGAGCCCGCGGGGATGATCTCGTTGGCGGCATCGAAGGAGAAGGACAGCCCGCCCACGCTCAGGTCCTCCACGGGGCGGGTGGTGAGCTGGCCGGTGACGGGGGCCGCGAAGGACAGCAGGAAGCGCTGGCCGGGCACGGGCTTGAAGCGCGGCAGGCTGCGCCAGTTGCGGATGACGAGCGAGCGCGGCATGCCCACCGTCATCACCCCGTCCACCGAGCGCTCCAGCAGGACGCACACCCCCGAGTAGCTCTGTCCCCCCATCTCGAAGAACAGATCCAGCTCGTCGCCGATCTGGACATCCAGCAGTCCGGAGGACTGGCCCTCGAGCACACCTCCCCCCTCCACCGCCTTCATGGAGGGCAACTCCAGGCAGAGCTGGAGCGAGGAGTCGTTGGCGCGCTGCAACCACATGACGGCCTCGCGCCGCAGGGCCTTGCGCAGCGTGGCCGCCACCTCGGCCGGCTCCTCCATGGTGACGCCCGGCACGGGGGGCGGTGGGTACGTGGCCGTCGCCCAGGACAGGTCCAGCTGTAACTGGGTGCCGAAGGGATCCTGGATCTGCTGCGCCCGCTGCACGTGCGCCCACGGCGTCTGGAAGACCAGGTGCCCCGCGCGCTCGATGCGCAGCACCTCGAGCGCCGCGTTGGGAGGAAACGAGGAGGGGACGTGCTCGCCGGACAGCAGCAGGCTCGCGCCGAAGTTGCCGATCTGCAGACACCGCGCCACGTAGGGCCGCTCCTCCATGAGGAAGTGCACGGTGTAGGAGGCGGAAGGCAGGGCGAGGTTGGCCGAGCCGTAGTGCTGCAGCAGGTGCGAGAGCGTCCGGCCCAGCTCCGGCCCCGAGAGACCCTCGTCCAGGACGCTGAAGACGTGGCCCTCGGCGGCGCTGCGCATCAACTCCGCCAGTCCCACCGGGTCCGACTTGGAGCAGACGAAGACGCGCAGGGCATTGGGGGCCGAGTGGGCCACCTGGCGCAGGAACAACCGCGCGTCATCCGGAGGGGCGATGATGAGCGAGGGAGCCGCGTTCGCCATCTGGTCGGCCGCCTCCAACTTCGACTCCACCGTGACCACCCGGTGCCAGGGAAGTGCCGAGGCGAGCGCCGCCCGCCTGCCCGCATTGGGGTGAACCACCAGCACGTCTCGAATTGGGACACTCATGGACCCTCCGCGGCACGCACGCCGTTCAACCAGCCCAGGTTCGGGTCGGTTGCTCTTCCAGGCGCGGCTCACAGCCCCGTGCCACTCGTCCCCCAATTGCTCGCGACACGCGAAGGCCTCTTCCAAACGTCAGGATGCAGGGTGAAGGACACCCCGGGCGTCGGCGGACCAGCCTCGGCGCGGGTTCGGGAATATCTTAGCGGTTCCTGGAAGGGTTGGCGTCAAGTGTCCGCGCCAGCTAATCCCCTGCTTCCCGGGAGCGCTCGTCCGGGTGCCTCCCCACCAGGAAGACGCCAGGGCGTTCGCCGGTTTCACTGGGGGTGTTCGCTTCTGGTGCGGCGTGAGCGCTCCGGTTAAATGAAGGGCCAGGAGATCAGATGGGCGCCGACGTGGACCTCGAGCGGGAAATCCAGGAACTGAAGCGGCGGCACAACGCCGTCATCCTCGCGCACTACTACCAGGAGAGCGAAATCCAGGACGTGGCCGACTTCGTCGGGGACAGCCTGGCGCTCGCCCAGGCCGCGGTGAAGACGCAGGCGGACGTCATCGTCTTCTGCGGTGTGCACTTCATGGCGGAGACGGCGAAGATACTCAACCCGACACGTCGGGTGCTCCTGCCCGACCTCAAGGCGGGCTGTTCGCTGTCGGATCGCTGCCCGCCGGCCGCCTTCCGGGCCTTCAAGGAGAAGCACCCGGAGCACTTCGTGGTGAGCTACGTGAACAGCTCCGCCGCGGTGAAGGCGATGAGCGACGTCATCTGTACGTCCTCCAACGCCGTGAAGATCGTCAACCAGGTGCCGAGTGATCGGCAGATCCTCTTCGCGCCGGATCAGCACCTGGGCCGCTACGTCATGAAACAGACCGGCCGCGACATGGTGCTCTGGCCGGGCAGCTGCATCGTCCACGAGATCTTCAGCGAGAAGCGCCTGGTGCAGCTCAAGGTCCAGCACCCGGAGGCCGAGGTGGTGGCCCACCCGGAATGCGAGGAGGCCGTGCTGCGGCACGCCGACTTCATCGGCTCCACCAAGGGGCTGCTGGACTACGTCCTCAAGAGCCCCAAGCGCGAGTTCATCGTCGTGACCGAGGCCGGCATCCTCCACCAGATGAAGCGCGGCGCCCCGGACAAGCTCTTCATCCCCGCCCCCCCGGACAATGACTGTTCCTGCAATGAATGTCCCTACATGCGGCTCAACACGCTGGAGAAGCTCTACCAGTGCATGCGCGATGGGACGCCGGAGCTGACACTGCCCGCGGAGCTACAGACCGCCGCGCTCACGCCCCTGCGGCGGATGCTGGAATGGTCACTGTGAGCCATTGACGCGGCGCGCCGTCCGTCAAGGGGGAGGCAAATCCGTCAAGGTGCCGTATTCGTGCCTTGCACCGGAGGCGACATGGTGCGACTTGGAGCCATCATGGGTTTTCGATTCGTCGCAATCCCTGGCCACCGGATGGTGGCTCATCCTCAATCCCTTCCCTCGGACGAACGGCTCGAGCCGGAGCTGCCCCCGCTTCAGGAGGCGGTGGAGCGGGCGCTGGCGAGCGCCGAGTTCCGTGACGTGAAAGCCAAGGATCGGCTGCGCTCCCTGTTGCAGGGAGACCGGCAGCCCACCCTGGGCAGTCCCGGACCCGGCCAGGGCCCCTCGGCGGTGTTCGCCCAGCCGCCGCAGGATCTTCCCGCGATGCTGCGGCTGGCGGACGAGCTGGAGTCGCTGGCGAAGCGCGAGGCCGGAGAACGGGCGCTCGTGTGGAACTGTGGCGAGTGCGGCGCGCGCTACGCGGTGCCCCTCGCGCTGGCGCGCTCCGTGTCCATCCGCTGCGAGCGCTGCGGTGGCCCGGTGGAGCTCAACCCCGCGCGCAGCGTGGGCGAGGAGTCGCTCATCGATCCGTTCCTCGGCACGGTGAACAGCGCCCGCTACGCGCTGGCCAGCTTCTTCCGCGAGGCCATGGCGCGCGGCTGGCCCGTGCTCGTGTCCACCGAGGACAGCGGCTCCTGAGCGGAGCACGCCTCGCCGGGGCGGCACCCGCTCGGGGCTAGACTCCGACTCCCGCTCCGGCGTCCCAACGCGCCTCGCGCATCGCGGCCGCCTCGGCCTGTGCGGGGACCGCCTCGCGGCGGGGCTTGCACCGGGCGCACTCGCACGAGCCCTTCTTGCAGGTGCAGTCCGCCGCGCTGCTGCATTGACACTTCGCGGCGTGCGGCTCGCCCACGCCGTCCTTCTTCCCGGCGGCCGCGTCCGGCGAGGCGTCCCGCCGCCGTGAGTCCGCGCTCACGGGCGCCGTGGTTCGGGCCTTGGCGGCGTGTGCCTCGCACGCCCCCGCCTCACCCGCCGCGAACATCACTCCCCCCCACACCACCACCAACGCGATGCGCATCATGTCCTCATACCTCCCAGGGTAGCCGCGCGTCCCTACCCTCCAGGCTATAGCCCAGCGGCTCCATCCCTGTCCAAACCGATGGAGTGCTCGCCGCGAGGGAAGGCGCCACGTACAGTCCCGCTCCTCCGTGTCCGCGCGAACCGCTCGCCTCGTCTCCGCCGCCGCCCTCGTGCTGGGGGCGCTGCCCCTCTGGGTGTCCACCCACCTGCCCATGGTGGACCTGCCCCAGCACCTGCACCTCATCTCCGCCCTGCACCGGCTGGAGGATCCCACCACGCTCTACCCCCAGCTCTTCGCCGCGCGGCACGAGCTGACGCCCTACCTCGGCTACTACCACGCCGTGAGCCTGCTGAACTGGCTGGTGCCCCTGGACACGGCCAACCGGCTCTTCCTCTCCGCGTACGTGGTGGGACTGCCCCTGTCGATGGCCTTCCTGCTGCGGGGACTCGGCCGGCCCACCTGGCCCGCGCTGCTGGCCCTGCCGCTGGCCTATGGCGACAACTTCGGCTGGGGCTTCATCAACTACCTGGCCGCCCTTCCCCTCGCCCTCGTGTGCTGCGGCCTCTTCGTGCGCGCCCTCACCCGGGCACACTCGCGCCGCGCCTGGGCCGCTGGACTCGCGCTCTGCCTCGCCACCGTGCTGCTCTTCCACGTGCAGGTCTTCGCCTTCCTCGCGCTGGCCCTGCCCTGGTTGCTCCTCACCACCCCCGTCCCCGAGGACGAGGGCGCCCGCGGCATGTCCGCGCGGCTGCGCCCCCGCGTGCCCGCGCTGCTGGGCGTCGTGCCAGGCGTGGCGCTCTTCCTGTCCTGGGTGGTGTTGCGGCTGGGCCAGCCCTCCGAGGTGGAGACCGGCGCGCCCTGGAAGGCCTGGGGCCCCATGCTCTCGCCCCAGAACCTCGCCTGGAAGAGCTTCGCGCACAACCGCGCCGAGTTCCTCGAGGTGCTCGCCAACCTCTTGCGCGACGGCTCGGATCGCTGGCCCCTGTACGCCGTGGGCGCGGTGGCCGCGGGCGCCCTGGTGGTGGGCCTCGTGCGCCCCGCCCCCAGTCCCGAGGGCCCCATCGCCCGCCTGCGCATGCCCGGGCTCGTCCTGCTCGCGCTCGGCCTCTACTTCCTGCTGCCCTTCGACATCCGCGGCTACACCTACTACCTCAACACCCGCTACGCGCAGCTCGCCGCCCTGCTCGCCCTCGCCAGCCTGCCCGTCACCCCGCCCCCGCTCCAGCACGTGCTGCGCCTGGCCAGCGCCGCGTGCGCCCTGCCCCTCGCCCTCGTGCTCGGCCAGGGCTTTCGCGCCTTCTCCCGCGAGGCCTCCGAGTGGGACGTGCTCGTGGAGTCCACCGCGCCCAAGGCCCGCGTCATGGGCCTCATCTTCGACGCCAGCTCGCGCGTGGTGCGCCACCCCGTCTTCCTCCACGGCGCCGCCACGCTCGCCGGGGCCCGTGGCGGGGGCACCAACTTCAGCTTCGCCCTCACCCCCCACTCCCCGCTGCGCTACCGCGGCACGCCCCCGCCCACCTTCCCCTCGGAGTGGAGACCCCAGGACTTCGACTACGCCACGCAAGGCGCCGCGTACGACCACTTCCTCATCCGGGGCGCGCCGCCCTCGCGCGTCTTCGGGGCCCGCCTCCAGAACGAGCTGAGCGTGGCCGCCCACGCCGGAGAGAGCTGGCTGGTGCGCCGCCGCTGAGTGCCCCGCCCGGCAAGTGTGGGCCAGTGGTCGCCCCGGGCACGCACGGGCCCCTCCCGGACTCACCCCATGCGCCGGGGGGCATTACATGTGAAGGCCATGCCCACCCCGAGTCCCCAGGCCAGCCCCCGCGCGTTGCTGGACACCCTGCGCGCGGGCACTCCGCTGTCCGGCTTCCCCGCCGACGCCGTCGAGCGCGCTCGCCCGTTCGCCGCCGAGCCCGCGTCCGCTCCACCCGCCCTCGTCGAGTCCCTTCCGGAGCCGCTCGCGCTCGCCTTGCTCGAGGGCTCGGTCCAGGCTGGCCAGCCCGCGCTCGCCGAGGCTCTGGCGGGCTCGGCCCACAAGCCCCTCGCCAAGGCCGCCAAGAAGGCCCTCTACCAGTTGCGCTCCCGCGGGGTGACGCTCGCCCCGCCCACGCGCCCCACCCCCGCCGAGCCCGTCCGCTCCAGCGCACCCGCGCCCGAGTCCTTCCCCGCCCTGCTCACCAGCATCGACGGCACCGGCGAGCGCGTGCTCGAGCTCGCCCGTCCGCTGCGTGGAGGGGGACTCGAGGCCATCCAGGTCCTCTACTCGGACGAGCACGGCGTGACGCGGTTGCAGGTGAATGACATGAGCCGCGCCGACTACCGACGGGCGGTGAAGCAGGCCACTGCCCCGGGCTCCCAGACGGCCGTGGAGCTGCCCCAGGCCGAGGCGCGCGAGCGGCTGGCCCAGGCCGCGGGCCTCAACGTGAGCACGGGCACCCCGTTTCCCCCAGGACTCGACGCCGTGCTGCGGCACCTGGAGGTGAAGCCCCAGGACAAGCCCCTGGAGATTCCACCCCCCGAGCCCGAGGACGAGCGGCTCGCGGCCGAGGCCCACGCGCTCCACGACGAGGAGGAGATGCGCGGCTGGCTGCCGCCCCTGTCCGAGCTCGAGCGCCTGTCCCACACGGTGGCCGAGCTGCGCGCGAGCCCGCTCGCCCTCACGCCCGCGCAGCGCAACGCGGAGATCCTCCAGGCCGCGCATGCCCAGGCCCGCGCCTTCTTCTCCGCGCCGCGGATGCGCCAGCTCTTCGCGAGCCGCTTGTGGGAGATGGGGCTGCACTTCGAGCGGCTCGGCCAGGAGCGTCCCGCCCGGCTGGCCCGCGCCGAGGCCCGGCGACTCACGCACGGCCCACCCGACGCGCCCTCGCGTTTCGCCGAGCGGCTCTACGAGAAGGCACTGCTCGTCACCCTCGCCCATCGCATGGAGTCCACGTCATCTCCTTCAAGGGAGCGGGGAGAGGGCCCCGAGAGCCCTCGATCCGCGCCCCCCTCACCGCCCGGAGAGCGGCGCAGCCCCGGCGGCATCATCCTCCCCTGAGCGCCAGGGGAGGGCCCGCCCTCAGGCCGACACCCGCGCGTGCAGCAGCAGGTCCAGGTTCTCCAGCTCCCAGGCCTGCGCCCGCGCGAAGTCGTGGAAGCGCCGCTCGTGCTCGAGGAACTCGGGCGGGTGGATGCAGCGCCGGCCGTCCTCGCCCCGGCGGGTGCGGTACACGTGGTGGAGCATCTCGTGGAAGACGATCCACTCCACGAAGTAGCGCGGCACCACGGGCTGATCCAACGCCGGGTGGATGCGGATGACGCGCGAGTCGGCCGAGTAGGAGCCCATCTTGATGCTCTTGCGCGGCCGGGTGACGCGCGGCGCCGGCCCGTAGGTGATGGCCGCGTCGATGCGGCCGCGGAAGTAGCGCTCGTTGAGCCGCTCGAAGATGCGCGCCAGATCGTGATGCTGTCCCACGGGATCCAACCGCAGCCGCTTGCGCATCTGCGCGGGAGAGACCCGGCGGATGTACGCCTTGTTGCGCTCGATGAACTTGTCCAACCCCGCGCTCGCCTCCGCGTCCCCGTGACGCACATAGTCGGCGAGCGCCTGGATGATCTCATCCGGCGCCGCCAGGAACATGTGGTGCAGCCGCACGCGCCACAACGCCCGGTCGCGTTGGAACGTGAGCATCGTGTGCGTGTTGTCGTGAACCTCCACCGCCACCGGGGCCTTGAGCCGGGTCCGCAGCCGACGCTCGAGCACACGCCGCCACACCTTCACCAACCGATTGGGCTCGGGGGCGACGGAGTGCTCGCGGGCGATACGCCCCGCCGGCGAGCTTCGCTTCTTCGCCAGATTCTTCTTCTTCGCACGCGCCATAGACCGGCCGATTCTAGGGACCCGGCTGACATGTGTAAACGCGATGAGGAAGGCAAAACCCCTGGAATTCCAACGGCTTATAGCCACTCCCGCGTACCCTCGCCCACTTGTCCGCAGGACGGGGTGGGGGGCGCATATGGCCCCCTGTTCCCACCCCTAGCGGCGGCCCCGAGGAGCGCAGTCCTGCTTGTCCAGCTTGAAGACGACCGGCCTGGTCGGATCCGCCGGAACCTGGAAACTCTTGGTTTTCGGGGTTCCGGACTGGTTCGGGCAACGGAACTCCACCTGGAGAGTTCCCGGCAACACCGAGAGAAAACCATTGGGTTTCACGCTGGCGGTTCCCACCCACAACTGCGTCCGGGCCGGGGCCTTGAACTGCACGCGCACCCCCACCGCCGAGGTGGGATTCTGGAGGTTCTTCTCCCCCTCCACGGCGTCCGGAGAGGAACCCAGGGAGTCGGGCGCTCGCATGTCCGCCTGGTCGCCCTCCGAGCTACCCGCCCCGTTGGGCTCTGCCCCCGGGGAGGGAGCAGGCGAGCGTCCCTGCGCCGGAGCCGGGGCGTCCGCCGCGGCGCTCCCCGTGCCCGTGCCGGACTCCGGAGCCACGGAGGGATCCGCCGGCGTCTCCGGCGAGGGCGTCTCCGCTTCGCGCGAGGCCTCCTGGCGCGGGGCGGTCATGGTGGAGGTGATCCACCAGGCCGCCACCGCGACCCCCACCCCCAGTACCGCCATGAGCAACACCGCCAGGATCATCTGACGCCGACGCCCCGTCGAGGCCGCGGGTAGCGGCTGGGTATAGGAGCCCAGGTCTCCACCCGCCGTGGTGGACACGTCGTCGTCCAGGTCGTCGTCCGGATCCACCTGGCGCAGCGGCAGGCTGTGCGTACCCGACACCTCGGAGGTGTCCTCGGACGTGGACTCGCCATGGCCGACGGCGGACACGGCACGCGAGGGGCCTCGCTCGTTCAGCGTGGCCACGGAGAGGGCCGACGCGACGGAGGGATCTTCCTCGCCGAAGTCCTCGTCCTCCTCTTCCCGCACCGGAGGTCCCCGGCGGCGATCCAACGAGGCCAGGGAGGGCGTGGACTTGCGCGGAACCAGGGCAGCGCGCCGGCTCGAGGAGAGGCGGCCCAGCCGGTCATGGGTCGTGGACTCATCATCCTCCTCCGCGGCCTTCTCGTCGAGGCGGCGCAGGGCACGGCCCAGGGGACTCGTCTGCTCGGCGCGCCCGCCAGGCTGGGGGCCCACGGCGGTGGGCTCGGCTTCCTCCGCGCCCAGGGCCGCGGCGGCGAGCATGTCCTGTGGGCGGGCCATCTCCGTGCGGGGCTCCTCGCCCTCGGGGTCCACCGCGGGCGGCAGGCCGTGCACGTTGGTGCGCAGGCTGGGCCGGGCGATGAGCCCCGCCGGAGGAGGAGGCAGCACGGGAACCACCGGCGGCAGGGAGGCCACGTCCTTACGGCCGCCGGTAATGGGCACGTGCAGTTGCGTGCGCTCCTCCTCCGCACCGAGCAGGCGCGCGACGTAGGCCGCCACGTCCTGGCTCTGCTTCATCGTCCCCGAGGCGAGCAAGGCCTCGAGGTCCGCCTGCACGTGGGCCGCGCGCTGGTAGCGCTGGGTACGGTCCTTGGCGAGGCACTTCATGACGATGCGCGACAGCTCCTGCGGGTAGCTGTCACGCAGCAGGTGGGGCGGGGACGGGTGCTCCGAGCGGATGGCGAAGAGGATGCCCTCGGTGTTGGCCCGGGAGAAGGGGGAGCGCCCGGTGGTGATCTCATAGAGCATCACCCCCAGCGCGAAGATGTCCGAGCGGTGATCCAGCTTCTCCTGCATGACCTGCTCGGGCGACAGGTAGAGGAACTTGCCCTTGATGACGCCCGGCTTGCTGCGCTCGGCGAAGGCCTCGGCCTTGGCGATGCCGAAGTCCACGAGCTTCACCTGGCCGTTGTAGGCCACCATCACGTTCTGGGGGCTGACGTCCCGGTGGATGAGGCCGAGCGGACGGCCATCCACGCCCTTGGAGTTGTGGGCGTGATCCAGTCCCGCGGCCACCTGGGCGCAGATGCGCGCGGCCACGGCGTAGGGCACCGCGGCGGAGAAGCGCGTCTCCTCGGCGAGGATGCGCCGCAGGTCCACGCCCTCCACGTACTCCATCGCGATGAAGATGCTCTCGTTGATGCGGCCCAGCCCGAACACCTGGACGATGTTCGGGTGGTGGAGCTGGGCGGCGATGCGCGCCTCGTCCAGGAACATCTGGACGAACTCCGGCTCCTCCGTGAGGTACGGGAGGATGCGCTTGATGACCAGCAGCTCCGGGCTGGGCGGTTCCTGGGCGAGGAAGAGCTCCGCCATGCCGCCCGTCGCGAGCCGCTTGACCAGGAGGTACTTGCCGAAGGGGGTGGCAGTCTGGGGAGATTTCTCGGGAATGGCAGCCCCCAAGGCGGACCGGGGTGAGGAGCGCGAACTCGCGCCGAGCTTATCCAAAATCAACCCTCCCCTTGGAGGGGGGGGGTATGTGAACGGGAGCGGGGATACCAGACCCGGCGCCCGTCCGGCTACTTCTCCACCCCTGGAGGGCCCATCATGAAACGCGCGAGCCGGCCCCGGGGCCTCTAACATGGGGGACCATGCCCCCCGCCCCCCATGCCTTCTTCCAGGGCCTGACCCCCACCCTGCACATCTCCCACCGGGGGGGTTCCCGGCTCGCGCCGGAGAACACCCTCCCCGCCTTCCGTCTGGCCGTGGAACGCCACCGCACCCAGATGCTGGAGACGGACGTCCACCTGACGCGGGATGGAGAGCTGGTGGTGGCCCACGACGCCACCCTGGAGCGGTGCACCGACGGCGCCGGGGAGGTGGCCGCCCATACCCTGGCCGAGCTCCAGCGCCTGGACGCCGGCCACCACTTCAGCCCGGACGGGGGGCTCACCCACCCCTTCCGGGGCCAGGGCGTGCGCCTGCCCTCCCTGCGCGAGGTGCTGCGCGCCTTTCCAGACTTGCGCCTGAACATCGAGGTGAAACCGGACGTGCCGGGCGTCGAGGACGCCTTCGCTTCCCTGCTGCGCGAGGAGCGGGCGCTCGGGCGCGTGTGCGTGGGCAGTGAGCTGGATCCGGTGGGTGAGCGCCTCACGCGGGTGCTGCCGGAGGCCTGCCACTTCTACCCCCGTGACGCGCTGACCGCCTTCGTCCTCGCGGTGCGCATGGGCGAACCCATCCCGGAGGATCCCCGCTACCGCGTGCTCGACATGCCCCTGTACTTCGGCGAGGTGCGCCTGGTGGACGAGCTGCTGCTGAACGCGGCGAGGGCCCACGGCAAGTGGATCAACGTGTGGACGGTGGACGACCCCGGGGAGATGCGCCAGCTCGTCGCCGAGGGCGTGGGCGGCATCATGACGGACCGGCCGGATCTGCTCCGCCGAGTCTTGGACGAGTCCCCCAAGCCGCGTTAAGCCCTGGAGCGTCCATGCCCCGCCCACCTTCCCGCAAGCGCGTCTCCCAGGAGCCGGCCGCCGCCGTCCCGGCCCCGCGGTCCACCCTGGCCGCCGGGCCCCCCCCGCCGCCCGCTCCCGAGACGCCCGCGCGCAACACCATGCGCCGCGTGCGCCTGCCCCGGGCCCGCCGCTTCGTGGCCCTGGCGGGCAACATCGGCGCGGGGAAGACGACGGCTGCCAAGCTCATCAGCCAGTCCTTCGGCTTCGAGCTGTTCGACGAGCCCGTCATCGACAACCGCTTCCTCAAGGACTACTACGCCAACATGGGGCGGTGGTCCTTCACCCTCCAGCTCGAGTTCCTCATCCGGCGCGTCGAGCACCACGAGCTCATCCACTCGGTGAAGAAGAGCTGCGTGCAGGATCGCACGCTCTACGAGGATCCGGAGATCTTCGCCAAGTACCTGCATGGGCTCGGACACCTGACGAACGCGGAGCTGGATCTCTACTTCGAGTACTTCCAGCGCCTCACGCGCGGCATCGTGCAGCCCGACCGGGTCATCTGCTTCGACGTGGCCGCGGTGGAGGTGCTGCTCGACCGCATCCGCGAGCGGGGCCGCGAGGAGGAGAAGGGCATCCAGAAGGCCTTCCTGCGCGGGCTCAACGGCTACTACGCCACCTTCCCCGAGGTGCTGAAGACGAAGTATGGCATGGACTGCCTGGTGCTCGACGTGACCACGCAGGACATCCGCACCGGCCGGGGACGCGAGGAGTTCCTCGACCGGATCTCCACCTTCCTCGCCTGAGAGGTAGCACGCCCGTGCCCGAGTTGTCCCCCAAGAGCCCCCGCGACTCCGAAGTGGTGATGACGCAGATGATCCTCCCCTCGGACGCCAACCCGGCCAACGCCGCGTTCGGAGGCCGGGTGATGGAGTGGATCGACATCTGCGGCGCCATCTCCGCCCAGCGCCACTGCCGGCAGATGGTGGTCACCGCCTCCATGGATGACCTGCACTTCCACGCCTCCATCAAGGTGGGTTGGACGGTGACGCTGCACGCGCGCGTCATCGCCACCTTCCGCACCTCCATGGAGGTGGGCGTCACGGTGACGGCGGAAAACCCGCTCACGGGCGACAAGCACCTGACCACCAGCGCCCTGCTCACCTTCGTGGCCATCACCCCGGAAGGCAAGCGCGTGCCGGTGCCCGCGCTGAAGCTGGAGACGGAAGAGGAGCACGCCGCGCTGCGCGAAGCCGAGCAGCGGCGTCAGGAGCGGCTCGCGCGCAAGCCCACGAGCTTCGCCTGGCAGAAGGTCATCAAGCCCGGCATCGCGGGCTGACCATGACCGACCTCAACCCCATCCCCTTCTGGTTTCTCCGCCACGGAGAGACGGACTGGAACGCGCGCCATCTCTCCCAGGGCCAGGTGGACGTCCCGTTGAACGCGGTAGGCCTCGCCCAGGCGGAGCGGGCGGCGCGGGCGCTGGCGGGGCAAGGCATCCGCTCCATTCATGCCAGTACCCTCGGCCGCGCGCGAGTGACGGCGGAGATCGTGGCGGCGCGGCTGGAGCTGCCGGTGAACTTCGATCCCGAACTCCAGGAATGCGCCTTCGGCGTGAGGGAAGGGCAGAAGATGTCCGGCTGGTTCGACGACTGGATCGCCGGCATCGCGACCCCCGAGGGCGCCGAGAGCTTCGCCGCGCTGCGCGAGCGCGCCGTGAAGGCCATCAACCGCGCCACCGCCCATCCCGGCCCGGTGCTGGTCGTGGCGCATGGAGCCCTCTGGCGCGCCGTGCGCCAGGCGGCCGGGCTGGAGGCGAACATCCGCACCCCCAACGCGCTGCCGCTCTGGGTGGAGCCGCCCTCGAGCCATGAGGGCTGGCGCCTCACCGCGGTGGAACAGAGGGCCTGAACCGTCCGCGGTCAGTCCTCGCCCTCTTCCGGGATGGCGCCTTTTGGAAGGAGCCGATGCCCCTCGAAGACCGTCAGTACTTCGATACCGCCGCGGCCCACGCGGTACACGATGCGATAGGAGCGGAGGAGCACCTCTCGGATGTCTTCCCGCTCGATTTCCGGCACGCGGCGCCCGGCCCTGGGCGTGGTGGCGGCGTCGTGGACTCGCCGTCGCAGGCGTTCGACCCATTGCCGTGCGGCACCTGGATCATCCTCCGCGATGTAACGGCCGATGGCGCGCAGATCCCTGACGGAGCGGTGGGTCCACCGGACACGTGCTTTGCGGCTCACGGCTTGAGCTTGCCGAACTCGTCGTCCAGCAGCATGCCAAGCGCCTCATCGGAGACTGCGCGGCCCGCCTCCGCATCGGCGAGTCCTTCACCGACCGCGTCGAGGAATCGGGCACGATGGGAGAGCCTATCGAATTCCTCGGGAGAGAGGAGCACGGCGGCGGGCTTGCCACTTTGGGTGATGACCACCGGACGGCGATGCTCTTTCAACCGGCGCACCACTTCGGAGGCACGAGCCTTGAAATCGGCGATGGGCAGGATGTCCTCTGAGATGTGGAGTGGTTTCATGGTCACCTGGATGGTCATCCTGATGGTCCAAGGATAGACCCGCTTTTGGATTCCCACCAGGGTCGAAGCAGAAGACCTCCCCATCTCGTACAGGAATACGAGCCCCTGTCCGCCTGCTCGGAACCGTTACTCCGTCTCCCGGGGCACGCAAGTGCCCTGGGATTGACCGCGACACAGAGGCGAAGTCCGACTGTAGTACCAAGCCGTCGCGAGAGACGCGTGGGACGACGGGTGTCGATGGACACTCCGCCGAGGCGGTGAGCGACAGCGCATCGCGGCCGAATGCCTGGGTGGACTTACTCGGAAGGGGGGGGCATCGTCAGGCCCTTCACCCGCTCGAGGTTGGCGCGGTGGAAGGTGGCGCCGGTGAGCGTCGCGGCCGCGAAGCTCGAGCGCTCGAGGTTGGCCTTGTCGAAACAGGCATTCGTCAGGTTCGCCCGATCGAACTGGACGCGCTCGAGATTGGCACCCCGGAGGTTGGCGTCCTCGAGGTTGGCGTCGCGCAGGTCGGCCCTCTCGACGTTGGCGGAGCGGAGGTCCGCGTGCGTCAGGTTCGCGCCATCCAGGTCGACGCCCTCCAGGTTGGCGCGCTGGAGATTCACACGGGACAGGTTGGCCTCGCTCAGCCGGGCGTCCTCCAGGTTGGAGCCCTCCAGGTTGGCACCCTCCAGGTTGGCACGCGAGAAGTCCACGCCCTCGAGGTTCGCTCCCTGGGCGTTGATACCCACGAGGTTGGCGCCGATGAGCCGGGCATCCTCCAGGTTGCAGCCCTCGAGGTTGGCGTCGGCCAGGACGACCTCGTGCATCTCGGCGTGCTCCAGGTTCGCGCCGCGCAGGTTGGCCTCGTGGAGGTTGGCACCGGACAAGTCGATGTCCGCCAGATTGGCGTTGCGCAGGTTGGCACCGCGCAGGCTCGCCTGCCGGAGGTCCAGGTCCTCCAGGTTCGCGCCGGAGAGGTTCGCCCCGTCGAGCATGGCCTGGGTGAGCTCGACGCCCGCCTCGCCCGCGGCCTCCAGGGCCTCGCGCAGGTCCCCGTCATGACTGAAGAGTTCCGTCCCCGCCTTGTTGCGAATCTGCGTCCTCATCGTTCGTCCTCCCGGTGACGTGACGCGCACCAATGTACGGGGCGGCTCCAGGTGCCGGTATGACCGGGGGTGCCGAGAAGCATGGCCGAGCGTGCCATAATCCGTGCTCCGTGGCTCGCGCGCGCAAAGAGACGCCCTTCCGGTCCGGGCTGGTGCCGACGCTTCTCCGGCTGGTGCGCTCGCGCGGAGGGGACGCGGACCTGCTCGTCCGCCGCTTCGGTTTCCCGGCCGGAGTGGAGGAGCACGCGGACGCACTCATCACCGCCGGGGACTTCGGCCAGTTGCTGGAGGCGGCCGCGGGAGAGCTGGATGATCCCTTCCTCGCGCTGCGGCTGCCGGTGGAACTGGAACCGCGCCGCTACGGCTTGGGTGAGCTGGCGATGCGCGCGAGCCCCACGGTGCGCGAGGCACTCCTGCGGGTGGTGCGCTACGCCCCGCTGGAGAACGAGCGGCTCGTCTTCGGGTTGGAGGAGCGCGGGCAGGAGGTGGCGCTCACCTGTCACGTGGACGGACATCCCCGGGGACTCACCCGGCACGTCCACGAGTACGCGCTGGCCTCGGTGCTCACGCACGCGCGCCTGTTGACGGGGCTCCCCGTGGTGCCCCGCTCGGTGTGGTTCCTCCACGCGCGGCCGAGGCTCGTGGAGCCCCTGCATCGCTTCTTCGGGACGGAGGAGATTTCCTTCGGTCGCGCCGGGAATGGACTGCTGCTCGACGGGACGTGGATGGAAGCCCGGCTGACCACGGCGGACCCTCGCCTGCTCGTGACGGCCGAGCACCTCGCCGACGAGGCCATGCGCGCGCGGTCCCCGACGAGGGATTTCGCCGCCACCGTGGCCTCTCGCATCGACGAGGCACTCGGGTCCGGAGCGAGCGCGGAAGACATCGCCGCGCGACTGCACATGAGCAAACGCACGCTCCAGCGCCGGCTGGAGGAGGACGGCCTCTCCTACCAGGAGTTGCTGGACCGGGTGCGCGCGGAGAAGGCGCGCTCGCTCGTGGCCGACGAGGACCTCGAGTTGGCGGAGGTGGCCTTTCGGCTGGGCTTCTCGGACGTGAGCAGCTTCAGCCGCTCGTTCCGGCGCTGGACGGGAGTCTCACCGGGCCGCTACCGGCTGCTGAAGTAGGCGAGGCGCCGCCTCGCTCCTGACGGCTCCATGGACGTACCGGGTTTCGTTTTGACCCGCCCCGTGAGGGTGTCCTAGGAAATGAGCACGAGAGCGTCACGTATACAGCACCATCCTCCGTTCCCCCCAGGAGAACCCCATGAAGCGTCCCGTTGCCCTCGGCCTCGCCGCGCTGCTCCTGCCCGCGCTCGCGCTCGCGGCGCAGCAGGAGCCGCCCGTGCAGGCCCCCCAACGTCCCAGCCGCCAGTACTCCATCGAGCAGTTCATGGCGACCACGCGTGTGGAGGACGCCTCGTTCAGCCCGGACGAGCAGAGCGTGCTGCTCTCCTCCAACGAGACCGGCGTCTTCAACGTGTACGCCCAGCCCACGGCGGGCGGCCGGCCCACCGCGCTCACCCGCTCGCGGACGGACAGCACCTACGCCGTCGCCTGGTTTCCCAGGGACGCCCGGGTCCTCTACACGCGCGACCAGGGCGGCAACGAGAACAACCACCTCTACGTGCGCGGGCTCGACGGCAAGGAGAAGGACCTCACGCCGGGCAAGAAGCTCAAGGCGGAGTTCGCCGGCTGGAGCGGTGACGACAGCGCCTTCTACGTGACCACCAACGAGCGCGACCCGCGCTATTTCGACCTCTACCGCTACGACGCGAAGAGCTACGCGCGCACCCGCGTGTACGAGAACACCCAGGGCTTCGACATCGGCGACGTGTCCGCGGACGGCAAGTGGGTGGGCCTGAACAAGTCGAACACCACCGCCGACAGCGACATCCACCTCTACAACACCGAGACGAAGCAGACGAAGCACCTGAGCCCGCACCAGGGCGTGGCCAGCTACACGGTGTCCTCCTTCGACCCGGAGAGCCACGCGCTCTACTTCCTCACCAATGACGGCGGTGAGTTCACCCGCGTGGCGCGCTACGTGCTCGCCACCGGCGCGATCGAGGACGTGGAGAGGACGGACTGGGACGTGATGTACACGGTCTTCTCCAAGCGCGGGAAGTACCGCATCACCGCCATCGACCAGGACGCGCGCACCGTCATCAAGCTGTACGACGCGAAGACGAACCAGCCCGTGGCGCTGCCCGCCCTGCCCGAGGGCGACGTGACCTCGGTGGTGATCTCACCCAGCGAGCAGCGGATGGCCTTCTACGCCTCCAGCGACAGCAGCCCGTCCAACCTCTACGTGCACGACTTCACGAGTGGGAAGACCACGCGGCTCACGGACACGCTCTCCAAGCAGATCGATCCCGAGGATCTGGTGGACGCCGAGGTCGTGCGCTTCCCGAGCTTCGATGGGATGCAGATCCCCAACCTCCTCTTCAAGCCGCACCAGGCCAGCGCCCAGGCGAAAGCGCCCGCGCTGGTGTGGGTGCACGGCGGGCCGGGTGGCCAGACGCGCAAGGGCTACAACGCCTTCATGCAGTACCTCGTCAACCACGGCTACGTGGTGCTGGGCATCAACAACCGCGGCTCCAGCGGCTACGGCAAGAGCTTCTTCACCGCCGATGATGGCAAGCACGGCAAGGAGCCACTCTGGGACTGCGTGGCGGCGAAGAAGTACCTGCAGTCGTTGCCGTACGTGGACGCCGAGCACATCGGCATCATCGGCGGCAGCTACGGCGGATACATGACCCTCGCGGCGCTCGCCTTCCAGCCCGACGTGTTCAACGTGGGCGTGGACATCTTCGGTGTGTCCAACTGGCTGCGCACGCTGGAGAGCGTGCCGCCGTACTGGGCGAGCTTCCGTCAGGCGCTCTACCAGGAGATCGGCGATCCGAAGGTGGACGCGGAGAAGCTGCGCGCGGCCTCGCCCCTGTTCCACGCGGAGAAGATCCAGCGCCCGCTGCTCGTGTTGCAGGGCAAGAACGACCCGCGCGTCATCAAGCCGGAGAGCGACGAAATCGTGCAGGCGGTGAAGAAGAACGGCGTGCCCGTCGAGTACATCGTCTTCCCCGACGAGGGCCACGGCTTCACCAAGAAGAAGAACGAGCTGCGCGCCTACTCGGCCACGCTCGCCTTCCTCGACAAGTACCTCCGGGCGCAGGCTCCGCCAGCGAACAACTAGGGAGACTTCCCTCCGCGCGCCACCGTGGGCACCTTCTGGAGTGATGGAAGGCCCCACCTCCCTCATCGGCTGTGCCGGCTGGAGCCTCGCGAGCGCGGTCGCGGGATTCTTCCCCGCCGGGGGCAGCCACCTGGAGCGCTACGCCCAGGTGCTGCCCGCGGTGGAGATCAACTCGTCCTTCTACCGCCCGCACCGGCCGGCCACCTACGCGCGCTGGCGCGACAGCGTGCCCGCCGCCTTCCGCTTCGCGGTGAAGGTGCCCAAGGTCATCACCCACGAGCGCCGGCTATGCGACGTGGAGGAGCCGCTCGCTCGCTTCCTCGATGAGGTGGGCCACCTGGACGAGAAGCTGGGCTGCCTCCTGGTGCAACTGCCGCCGAGCCTGCGCTTCGAGCCGGCGGTGGCCGGGGCCTTCTTCGAGGGACTGCGCGCGCGCACGCGGGGGGATGTGGTGTGCGAGCCGCGCCACGAGACCTGGTCCTCGGAGGCGGCACAGCGGCTGCTCGCGGACGTGCGCGTGGGGGTGGTGCGCGCCGACCCCCAGGTGGTGCCCGAGGTGCCCGTGCGAGGCGAGGTCGCGTACTACCGGCTGCACGGCTCGCCCAAGATCTACCATTCGGAGTACTCCGAGCCGTTTCTGGACGCGCTCGCCCGCGAGCTGTCGGCGCACCAGCGGGCGGGCCGACGCACCTGGTGCATCTTCGACAACACGGCGAGCTTCGCGGCCGTGCCCAACGCGCTCTCACTGCTGCGGCGCCAACGCGACGAGGCGCCCGGAAGCCGCCCGGAGGCCCCTCGCTGACCTCGGCGAGGGCCCGAGCCTGATAGTGGACCGCCAGACGTCAGTGGACTCGAGTCAATCCCGCGTCAGGGTACGGAACACCGCTGGCAATTCCTCGCTCCCCCACCCCTCGCTGATGGCTCGCTTGTAGTTGGCGAGCAACTCCTTCGGGAAGCGCGCGCTGATACGGGCGTCCTGGCTCAGCCGGACGATGTGCTCGATTGCCGCGACGTGGGTGTTGAGACTGCACTGGTTGCCAGAAAAGTCGTTGCTTTCGATCATGCCCCGCGCGGCGTCGGCGGTGACGGAAACCAACCCGAGGAAGGACTCCTTGTGGGAGAAGAAGGTTTTCGGATCGAGTCCTTCGGCCTTGCACATGGCCGCGGCGTGGAGGAAGGCCATGGAGCTTCCGTAGTAGGCCTCGAGAATCGCGCAGTCGAGTGTCGCGGCGGAACCGATCTTCTCGTCGACGTAGACGGACTTCTTGGCTATCGCCTGGAGGGTGTCGAGGTGCCGGTCGAAGACCGAGCGCGACCCGGCGTAGAAGACCGTCGCGTACTCGGTGGCGACGAAACCCGGGTAGGCGAGTATCGCGGCGTCCAGGTAGTCCACGCCATTCGCCTTCGCCCACTCCAGCCCCTCGCGAGCGTCCGCGGGTGAGCCACTGGTGAGCTGGACGAGGGTCTTTCCGGCAAGTGCCGACGCGATGCCCTTCGAGGAGAACAGCTCGAACCAGGCGGCGTAATTGGACAAGGAGACGACGACGAGCTCCCGGCCCGATACGGCCTCGCTCAGGTTCTCGACCGCGGTCGTGCCACCGCCCACGGCTTTAGCCTTGCTCGCGGTCCTGTTCCAAACCACGACGTCGTGACCCGCCGCGGCGAAGGCTCGTGCCAGTGCGCTTCCCATGAGGCCACTACCGATCACCACGATTTTCGCGGGACTGCTGGGGGCCATGTTCCATCTCCTCTTGTTTCAAGAATCCTTCTCGCGGAAGGCCGGACCCCGGCGGGTGCTGTCACGTACGCCAGCACCCGCCGCGGCGTCTCCCGCGGAGTGACTGTACCGTCCTCGTGCCGAGCTGCGTGGAGCTCGAGCCCAGGCCCGAGTTCGAGCCGGCCCCCTCCAGGTCGCAGTACGTCCAGTTCAGCATCAGCGGGCCTGGGGCGCTGGGGGCCCGCCGGAAGACTGCAGCAGTTGTTGCATGGCGGCCGGGTAGCGGTCCCCCGCGGCGACGTCCCGAGGCGCGATGGCCTCGATGTCGGCGAGGTCCCCCGGGGTGAGCGTGACGTCCAGCGCGCCCAGATTGTCGTCCAGGTACTTGCGCCGCTTGGTGCCCGGGATGGGAACGAGCTCCCTGCCCTGGGCGAGGACCCAGGCGAGTGCGAGCTGCGCCGCCGAGCACTTCTTGCGCTGGGCGAGCTGCTCGATGTGCTCCACCAGCTTCAGGTTGCGCTGGAAGTTCTCCCCCTGGAAGCGCGGCGAGTTGCGGCGGTAGTCGTCCGGCTCCAGGTCCTCGAAGCGCTTGATCTGCCCGGTGAGGAAGCCTCGGCCCAACGGGCTGTAGGGCACGAAGCCCACGCCCAGCTCGCGGCAGGCCTGGAGCACGCCGTCCTCCGGCTCACGGCTCCACAGCGAGTATTCAGTCTGCAGCGCGGTGATGGGGTGCACGGCGCACGCGCGGCGCAGCGTGTCCGCGTTCACCTCGGACAGCCCGAGGTAGCGCACCTTGCCCTGCTTCACCAGCTCCGCCATGGCGCCCACGGTCTCCTCGATGGGCGTATTCGGGTCCACGCGGTGCAGGTAGTACAGGTCGATGACCTCCATGCCCAAGCGCCGAAGGCTGGCCTCGCACGCCTGCTTCACGTACTCGGGGCGGCCATTGACGCCGCGCGCGTTCGGGTTGTTCGGATCCCGGACGATGCCGAACTTCGTGGCCAGCACCACCTTGGCGCGGTGCGGGCGCAGCACCCGGCCCACCAGCTCCTCGTTGCGCCCCGGACCATAGGCATCGGCGGTGTCGAAGAAGGTGATGCCCCGCTCCAGCGCGTGCAGCAACGTGGCCTCCGACTCCGCGTCATCCCGCCCGGCGTAGAAATCGGACATGCCCATGCAGCCCAGGCCCATGGCCGAGACGGTCAGCCCCTGCTTTCCCAGCTTTCGAGTTTCCATGCTCTCCACCTCCAGGTGACTTCACGCGCGCTACAACGTGTGCACTTCTTTCCAGGAGGCGAGCAGACTCCCGTCCGGACCCAGGGCACGGCCGCGCATCGCGCTCTCTTGAGTCCACTCGCCTCCCTGACAGGTCCTACCCAGGGACAACCATCGACTCTACCTTTATTGAAGAGGGTTGCTTGCCCGAAAGCCGGACGCCCAGTCAGTGAACCCATGACGACAACGAAGACAGAACTCCGAAAGTTCGTCGCGCCCGAGATCGTCTACGGCGCGGGGTCGAGGCGTCTGGTGGGCCGCTATGCGCGCAACCTCGGAGCGACCCGGGTGCTCATCGTGTCCGACCCCGGCGTGGTCCTGGCTGGCTGGCTTCGGGAGGTCCTCGCGTCGATGGAGAGCGAGGGAGTGCGCTACCACCTCTTCGTGGGCGTGAGTTCCAACCCCCGGGCCGAAGAGGTCCATCAGGGAGTCCAGGTCTACCTGCAGGAGCACTGCGACGCCATCGTGGCGGTCGGGGGCGGGAGCCCCATGGATTGCGCCAAGGGGATTGGCATCGTCCTGGCCAACAAGGAGCACATCCTCACGTTCGAGGGCGTGGATCGGATCGTCAGGCCAATCCCTCCCCTCATCTGCGTCCCGACGACCGCGGGAAGCTCGGCGGATGTCTCCCAATTCGCGATCATCACGGACACCGTGCGCCATCTGAAGGTCTCCATCATCAGCAAGGCGATCGTCCCCGACATCTCGCTCGTTGACTACGACACCACGAGAACGCTCACTCCCTTTCTCATCGCCTGCTGCGGCATGGATGCCTTCGTGCACGGGCTCGAGGCCTTCGTCTCGAATGCCCATTCGCTCCTCACGGATGTGTATGCGCTCGCGGCGATCTCGCTCATCTGGAACAACCTGCCCGCGGCCATGGAAAACCCCCTCGACGAGGCCGCTCTCCGGCGGTTGATGGACGGCAGCCTCGAGGCCGGGCTCGCCTTCTCGAATACCTCACTCGGCGCCGTTCACGCCATGGCCCATGCCTTGGGAGGGCTCATCGACAATCCTCACGGCGAGGCGAATACCCTCCTCGTCGACCACGTGGTGGCCTTCAACTACGAGGCGGCACCCGAGCGCTTCGACCTGATCGCGCAGCGGCTGGGGCTCGAACCCGCCCGGCTCACACCGGGCAAGCGCAAGGAGGCCCTCGTCTCCGCGCTCCAGCAGCTCAAGCAAGACGCGGGCCTCGCGATGAAGCTGCGGGACAAGGGAATCTCCCGCTCCGACATTCCCTTGCTCGCCCGACATGCCCTCCTGGACCCCTGCATGGCCACGAACCCACGTCGCTTGACGCTCCACGACGTGGAGGTGCTGTATGAACAAGCCTTTTGATGAAACGCCCGAAGGGCCCATGTCCTGGGAGTCCCTGAGAGACTCCATCGTCGGGCTCGGCGAGCGCTCGATTCGCAAGAGCTACTACGGCGCGCTCCAGGAGCGCATCACGGAGCTTGCCCGCTTCCGGAGCCTGCTCGATGCGATCCACGAGGCCATCATCGTCACGGAGTTGCCCGGCCTCCGCGTTCTGGATGCCAACCGGAAGGGGCTATGGATGCTCGGTGCCTCCAACACCGCGCAGCTCTGCCAGCCGCTCGAATCCTTCTTCGCCCCGAACGAGTGGCGCATCCTCGAGGCGTGCGTCCACCCGAGCGAGCGTGAGCCCAGACCGGGCCCCGGGTTGCTGTCGCTCCAGCGGGAGGGCGAGGAACGGGTGCTCGAGCTCTCCATTCGTCAGGATACGTTCGGCCAGCGCCAGTATCTGGTCCTCATCGCTCGCGACGTCACGGAGCGGGTGAGGATCGAGCAAGCGCTCCTCGCGGCGAAGGAGGAGGCGGAGGCCGCGGCTCGAGCGAAGGCGCAGTTCCTCGGCATCGCGTCCCATGAGCTTCGCACCCCCCTCACCTCCCTGCTGCTGCTGCTTCAGCAAGGGGCCCGGCGGACCGGGGAGGCGTGCGGAGGCGAGCTGCTCAACCGGATGCTCCGCCTGGCCCGTCGGCTCGCCGTCCTGGTCGAGGATCTGCTCGAGGTCTCCCGCCTCGAGCACGATCAGATCGTCATGAGGCCCACGCACATCGACCTGAGGACGATCGTGGCCGATGTGGTGGCGGACTTCCGCGCCCGTGCACCCACCCGGCCTTTGAGTCTTCGGCTTCCTCCCGCGCCTGCCTATGTCGAGGCGGACACCCTCCGTGTCGTACAGGTGCTCTCGAATCTCCTGGAGAACGCCATCAAGTACTCACTCGAAGGAGCGCCCGTCGAGGTCCGTCTCGAATTGGTGGAGGCAACCGCTCGTGTGTGGGTCAGCGACCAGGGACCCGGGATCCCCGAGGAACGACGCGCCCAGCTCTTCACGCCTTTCGGACGCCTGAGGGAAGCGGGGCAGGATTCACCAGGGCTTGGACTGGGTCTCTATATTTCCCGCCAGCTCGCCGAGCTCCAGGGAGGGAAGTTGGAGCTGGCACCGTCCCGTGGCGAGGGCACGACCTTCACCTTCACCCTGCCACTCCTCTCCTGGCCGGCCCAGGGGGATATGGAGCAGGAACTCGCCTCCCAGCCAGCCGGATGAAGCGGTCCCACGGAACACCTCACGCCGGGACGGGGCAATCCCAGGCGATGGGCAGGTGCTCGAACCCTCTCAGCATGAAGTATGGCCGGCGGACGGTCGCCGCATCCGTCCGCAGCCGGGGATTCGGCAACCGCCGGAGCAGGTGCTCGAAGGCGATCCTCCCTTCCAGCTTCGCCAGCGCGGCTCCGACGCAGAAGTGGATGCCCTTGCCGAAGGCCAGGTGCTTCTTCGCGTCGGCGCGGCGGATGTCGAAGCGATCCGGCTCGGAGAAACGCGTCTCGTCCCGATTGCCGGACGCATAGACGATGAACACCCGGCTCCCCTTCGGGAGCTGGACTCCGCCGAGCTGCGTCTGCGCGGTCACCGTCCGGAAGAAGCCCCGGATGGGTGCCTCCATCCGCAGCATCTCGTCGATGGCGTTGGGCAGCAGTGTCAGGTCATCCCGCAGGGACTGGAGCTGCTCGGGGGCCTGGAGCAGCAGCCACATGCCATTGCCAATGAGACCCGTCGTCGTCTCGTGGCCCGCGGCCATGAGATCCATGGCGTTACAGACCGCTTCCTGGTGGCTCAGGGGCGCGGTGCCACCCATGACTTGGGGGACCAGGAGCGTGAGCAGATCCTCGCGAGGGTGCTTCCGCCGCTCCTCGAGCTGCTCGATGAAGTAGCGCTGCATCGCGAGGAAGCCGTGCGCGGCCTCCACCTGGCGCTCGAGGGGCGCCGTCGCCGACATCAACAGTGTCTTGTCATCGGACCAGCGCTTGAGCTGCTCCATGTCGGAGCGCGGCACGCCGAGCAGATCGCAGATGATGAGGCCGGGAAGCGCATACGCGAACCGCTGGATCAGATCCGCCTCGCCGTCTCGCACGAAGCCGTCGAGGAGCAGGTCCGCGGTCGCGCGGATCTCCGGTTCCATGGCGGCGATGCGCTGGGCACTCAGGGCCTTGCCGAACACGGCCCGCATCCGGGTGTGGTCCGGAGGGTCGCTCTGGACCAGCGAGACGAACCGGACATACCCCTGCTGGAGCACCTGGAGGACCTCGGGGTGCGGCTCGCTCCGGGCGTCGAGCGCTCCGGCCGACGAGAAGCGCGAGGGATCGTTCTTGACCTCCGCGATGTCCTCGTACCGGGTGACGACCCACAGCTCGAACGGGGCGCTGTAGAAGACCGGGCGCTCCCGCCGCATCCGGGCGTAGAGCGGATAGGGATCTTCAATCTGGTCGGGCGCCATCGGATTGAAGAGTTGGGCGACATCGCCCTGGGAGGGCTCGGCTCGGGAGGACATGTGGCGACGATACGTGAATCGCGCCGGTGCGGACGAGGGTGCCGGGTCCAGCTCCCCGGCCGGTCCATTCCAGCCGGGAGCCCTGCCCAGGATGTTGGCTCAGCTCTCGACGGAGACGGCTGGCTCCGCGGCCTGCCGTGCCTCATCGCAGACCAGCGACGACGCCTCGGACTGCTGGGCCTCGTCGTGGGCCACCGAGGCCGTCTCATCGGAGGACTCGGAGAGGGAGGCACCGCAGAAGCCGTAATCCCCACAAGTAGTGATGCGGCCGGCCCAACAAGTGTCCTCGCAGAAGGCCTCGTAATTACAGACGAGGTAGCACTCCGGTGGGCGGGCCGAAGCGGTGGCGGGGGCGAGAGCGAGAACGGCGGTGGCGGCCAGCAGGGACTTCAAGAGCTTGCTCATGATTCCTCCATCTGTGCGAGTGCGGCCCCGCCACGCTACGGCGCGGGCATCGGGTCTACAAGTCTTCACCCCCGCCGCGCGCCGAGCGCCATTGCCGAGCCCACGAAGGCCCGGACCGCCTTGTAGCCGCGCGGAGGGGGCAGCGCGGTGGTGCTGGCCGTGCCCAACTGGGTGATGCCCTCGGGCACGAGCCGCGCCAGGTTCCAGGTCCCGCCTCCGAACACGAAGTCGCGGCTGGAGCGCAGGGCCGCCGAGAAGAGGTTGCTCGCGAGTGGTCCCACCGTCGTGCCCACCGCGGTGGAGAACCGCTCGAACGTGGCGATGGGCTCTCCCCGCGAGAAGGTGTCCGGGTCCGCGAAGTCTCCGCACGGCTCGCGGTTGAGATACAGCGTGAAGACACCGGTTGCATCCAGCGACACCGACAGGTCCCCATTCTGGAGCGTCTGGACGCGGAAGGGCTCGGCGCGGAAGGTGAAGAAGGCGGTGGCCTCGCCCGGAGGGCCGTTGAAGAGCGGCCCGAGGCCACCGAGATGCGCGAAGTACCCCAGGTCCAGCTGCTGGCCATCCTGCGCCTCGTAGAAGCGCCCGATGGCGTACCAGACGACGCCCGCGATGGGATGAAGGTCCATGCGGCCCAGGATCGCTCGCGCCGCTCGGTCAGGGAAGCCGCGAGACCGGAACGCCGTAACGGACCTCGACCGGGGCGAAGCCCTGGCCTCCCTGGCTCGCCTTCTTCGACAGCCGGAGCACGAGGCCGAGCACGGTGAACATGAGGTGCTCGACGAACATCGGTGCCATGACCATGCGGTGCACGCGGGTCTGCATGGCCTGGATCCGCTCGGCCTCGGGGCGGCGCTCGGCCTCGATCTTCTGGAAGACCGCCTCATCGAGGGGCTGGCCCCCGCGGATCGCGTCGAGCAGGTGGTTGGCGGCGGCGAAGCTGTCGCGCAGCGCCAGGTTCAAGCCCTGCCCTCCGGAGGGAGACATGGTGTGCGCCGCGTCTCCCAGGAACAGCAGCCCGGGCACGAACCAGCGCTCCAGCCTGTCGACGATGACGCGGAGGAACTGGCTCTCGGTGCGCTCATCGAGCTTCGCCTCGACGTGGGGGCGCAACCGGGCGGGGATCGTCGGCAGCAGTTGGCGCCGCAGCTCGGGGATGTTCTTGCGCAGCCCACCGAGATCCCCAGGCGCGCTGTAGGCCACCTGGAGCCGCGAGCGCGTCGTCGGGAAGAGCACGGTCACCACGCCCTTGCCGAACATGTGGACGTCCACGCCCTCGGGGAGCGCCTGGGGCTGGTCCGAGAAGTCGAAGCGCAGCCACACCACATCCGCGGGCACCTGGGTGGACTCGACCTGGAGGCCCACGTCCTTGCGCAACCCACTGTTCCGGCCACTACAGTCCACGAAGAGCTCGCCCTCGACACGGCCCTCGGCGCCTTCATGGCGCGTCTCGAGTGCCACCACCCGCCCGTTCTCACGCACCGTCCGGAGGGCGGTGGTGCCGAAGTCGAGCCGGTAGTGCGGATGGCGGCCACACAGCTCGTGGAGGACCTGGAGGAACCCGGCCTGGGAGATCAACGACCCGCGCTCCTGGCCGCCCGGGACCATGACGCGCCGACGCTCCCCCACGAACAGCCGCCGCTCGATGTTCGGGAGCGCCACCCCGCGCTCCACGAGCAGGGGGAGCAGGCCGAGCGCCTCCAGTGGACCGAGCGCCGCGGGCTGGATGAGCTCGCCGCGGAACTCGCGCTCGAAGTCGGGGTGCCGTTCGAGCACGCGAACCGGGACGCCATTGGAGACCAGTTGATAGGCGAGCATCATGCCGGCCGGGCCCGCGCCGATGATGACCACCTGGGGATTCGGTTGCCGTGACATGCGGGGGACTGTAGCCGCCGGGGCCATCCGCCGCCGAACCGAGGCCCCGAGGATCCAATCGGCGGGTGAACCGTCAACGCCTGGGGTCATCCGGATGCCGTCCCTCCGCTTTCCAGGAACCCACCATGCGCCGACTCCTGCCCTTGCTCGCCCTGTTGCACACCGCGTGCGCGGAGAAGCCCCCACCCGGCTCCACCCCCAAACTCCAGGGGAGTCTGACCATCCACACCCACCACGCCGACCGCGCGGATTGGCGCACGCGCTACCCGAGTGTGTACGTCCTGCTCGGAGACGGAAGCCGCTTCCTCCAGCCCCTGGATGACCAGGGCACGGCCCGCTTCGAGGACCCCTCCCTCGTGGGAGCCCAGGACGTCACCGTCGTGGAGGTGCAGGGCACCGGAGGCCTGGTGCTCCACACCCTGCTCGCGGTGGACGAGCCGGAGTTGGAACTGCCCTATGGCTACAACGAACCGTTTTCGACGGCGATCGAGACGAAGCAGGCCCAGGTCACCGGCAAGGTGACGGGCGCGAGCGGGGCTGGCACCGTGAGCACCCAGGTGGTGAGCGAGGCGTTCTCCGGCCGGACTCCCACGCAAACCGCGCCCCCTGGCACCTTCAGCCTCGAGGTCTGGGGCGCCACGCCTGGCCGGCTCTCCCTCTTCGCCTCCGAGACCCGGTCCAGTGACCACGGGGTCCTGCGTGTGGGAATGAAGCGGGACGTCGCCGTGGGGGGTGGGCAGGCCGTCACCGGCCAGGACATCGCCCTCGACCACCCCGTGGACCAGACGCTCGGCGTCACGGTGACGGGCCTGGAGCCCTACGGAACCCGGGTGAATGCCTTTCTCACCTACTCCGAGGGCACCCAGGAGCTCTTCAGCACGGGGACAACGAGCACCCCCCCCTTGTCCCTGCCCGCCATCGCGCGGACGGCGCCGTTCGACACCACCCAGATGAGGGTCGGCGTGGGAGCGGGCGATGAAGATACGCTGCCCGCGGGATTCTCGGAGGCGACCCTCCGCGTGGGAGCGGCCTCCCCCGTGGCCGTCACACTCCTCGCGCCGGTGCTCCTCTCTTCACCCGTCCTGGGCACGCGGGACGCCGTGGGGACCGCTTCACGCGACGGCTTCGCCTTCCGATGGAGTGCCGACCCCACCGCCCGGTTCGTGAAGCTGGCCTTCATGAACTTCTCCCGGACCGGAGACAAGTTCATCTTCTGGGACGTGTTGGCTCCCGCGTCCACCACCTCCTTCACCCCCTTCCAGCTCCCCGAAGGGGTCGCCCCCCGCGACACGCTCGAGGCGGGCCTGTACGCCATCGAAGCCCGGTCGCTCGACTACGGGGACGGCCATGGCGTGTGGGACTACATCCAGTACTCCCTGAACCCGGACCCGCTCCGGGAACAGCGCGAGACCGAGGTGCAGGGCTACGTGATGGTGCGATAACCCCCTCCAGAAGAACTGGAACGACCCCGGGGAGCTTTTTACAGGATGACCCTGCAACTGTCCTGGAGTCGCACCCCGCCGATTCTCCTATCCCGCTGAAATCAAAGGAGTCTCGGGCAGCGCGGGGACTCGGCACGACGAATGCTAATGCCCTTCCCCGTGGTCGCCAGGGGGCGACGCGAAGTACGGGGCAGGTCGGGGCAGTACGGGGTTGGGCGGGTCGGGGCAGTACGGGGTTGGGCGGGTCGGGGCGGTACAGACGGCTCAAGGTGTGTGGGTACGGGGATGGGGAGCCGGTCCTTGACGGCACAGTCAGGTCGCGAGGACCGGTTCACCTCATCCAGGCCGAGCCAGCGGAACAATTCATGTCGTCAGCGCGGCATCACCGGGAAGCTATGTCTTTAGCCCGCACGGGAATGTGTGGGCATGACGTGTCTTGAAAGCCGCGAACAATGATTGGGCGAACATCAGGCGCGGCTCCCGGCTGTCCGGTACAGCCGCATATATTCAGCGTCCATCCGCTCCAGCGTGAACTCGGCCTGGTACGTCGCCACCGCGCGCCGGCTGAACTCCGCGCGCAGCGACGCATCGTTCGCCAGCCGCACGATGGCCTCGGCCATCGCGGCGGAGTCGCCCACCGGGGCCAGCAGCCCACTCTTGGAGAGGTCCATCACCTCGCGCATCCCGCCCACATCCGTCAGCACGGCGGGCAGGCCCAGGCTCATCGCCTGCAACAGCGACATGGGCAGGCCCTCCGACACCGACGACATCGCAAACACATCCGCCCCACTGAAGAATCGCGCGGTCTCCAACTGCTGTCCGTGGAAGCGGATCCGCTCCGTCGCCCCGAGTTCTCGCGCCAGCGCCTCGAGCTCGCCGCGCACCGGACCGTCGCCCACCACGTCGAGCCGCAGCCGCGGAACCCGCTGCGCCGCCAGGGCCGCCGCGCGGATCAGCGTTCCCAAATCCTTGATCTTCGCCAGACGTCCCACAAACAACAGACGGAACTCGTCCTCCACGCGTTCCACTGGAATCCGCTCGATCGCGGACGTACCGTTGTAAACACGGACAACCTTCTCGCGCCGCGCCAATGGAGCGGAGCGCAGATTCTCGCACGTCACCTCGCAGATGCCGGCCACCCAGTCCAACCACAACCAGGACCACGCGCTGAACTTGACCTCGCCCGCGCGGTCATACGGCGGAGACACCAGGCTGTGACGCGTCGCCAGCACACATCGCACCCCGGCGAGCCGCGCGCCCATCGCCGCCTGCAGCGTCGGCGCGGGATTGTGGCAATGCACCACATCGGGCCGCAGCCGGCGGAACAGCTTCAAGTAGCGCAGCATCGTCTTCGGGACGGGCGCTTCGCCCATCACATGGACCGTGAAGCCCTCCTCACGCAGCACCTTCCCCAGCGCGCCCAGCTTGTCGTACGCGCACACCTCGACCTGGTGCCCGTTGCCGCGCTGCATCCGGCACAGCTGCGCCACCAGCATCTCCGCGCCGCCCATCTCCATGTTGTAGACCACGTGCACAATCTTCATCGCGCTCTCCGCCCTGCCGGGCACGCCGAACCCACACTCGGCCCCTGACCTCGCCGACAGCGCCCGTCACCACACCTCGAGCTCACATCCAAAGGATCTCTGGCGTGAACGTCCTCCTCATCACATTTTCCTTCCCGCCCGTCGGGGGAGTCGGCGTCCTGCGAGCCCTGTCGCTCGCCAAATACCTCCCCTCCGAAGGCATCCGCGTCGACGTCCTCACCGCGCGCAACGCGCCCGCCGTGGGCCGAGATCAGGCCCTGCTCCAGCAGGTGCCCTCCGACGTGACCGTCCACCGCACCTGGACGCTCGACCTGCCCTTCACCCTGCGCAAGGGCATCAAGAAGCTGCTCACCCGCGGCAAGGCACCGGCGTCCTCCTCCGCCCTGGTTCCCGCGGGCAGACCCGGTCTGATGAATCGGCTCCAGGGCCTCATCGCCAACCTCCTGCTTCCGGATCCACAGATTGGCTGGCTGCCCTTCGCCTATCCCGCCGCCCGGCACATCATCCGCTCGCGGAAGATCGACGCCGTCATCATCACCGTTCCGCCCTTCTCCAGCGTCAAGCTCGCCGCCCGCCTGCGCAAGGCCTTCCCGGCGCTGCCCATCGTCCTCGACTTCCGCGATGAATGGCTCACCACCACGCTGGAGCTCGTCTCCTTCAACAGCAACGAGCGCGCCCGTCGCATCGCGCGGCGGACCGAGGCCGAGGCCGTCAACGCGGCCACCGCCGTCGTCGCCGTCACCCACAACGCCGCCGACGAGCTGCGCAAGCGCTACCCGAATCAACCCGCGACCAAGTTCCTCACCGTTCCCAACGGCTACGACGACACCCCGTCGCCGCGGCCCCGCGCCGAGCCCCAGCGGGTCGACAAGGTCACCCTCACCTATATGGGCTCCGTCTACGGCACCACGGATCCACGCACGCTCCTCGAGGCCGTCGCCGGGCTCCCCGCCGACGTGCGCGACAGGCTGCGCATCCGCTTCATCGGCCACGTCGAGACGCCCGCCTACCGTCAGGCCCTCGCGGCCCTCGCGCCCACCGTCGAGCTCGTCGGCTTCCTGCCCATGTCCGAGGCACACCGGCAGCTCGCCGCCTCGCACTACGCCCTGCTCATCACGCAGGATCCCATCAACGTCTCGGCCAAGTTCTACGACTACCTCGGCGCGGGCAAACCCATCATCGCCGCCGTCCACCCGGAGGGCGAAGTGCGCCGCCTGCTCGACGAAACCGGCGCCGGTGAATGGGCCAGCATCAACGATCCCGCCGCCCTCCGTCAGCTCCTCATCAAGGCCGTGAACCGCGTCACTCCCGAGGGCATCGTCCCCCATCGACCGAGGTCCGAGGCCGTGGCGGCCTACCACCGCAAGCCACTCACCCGCCGCTACGCCTCCCTCCTCCAATCCTTCTCGCAGGAGCGCGCATGAGGATCGCCGTCGTCACACAGTACTTCCCCACCTCCGCGCAACCCTGGGCCGGCCACTCCGCCTACCAGACGCTCCGTCTGCTCGCGAGGAAGCATGACCTCGAGGTCTTCTATCCCGAGTCGCGCTATCCCCGGCGCTTCACGCCCAGGACGCGGACCCACGGCGCGCTCGATCCCTCCTGGCAGCCCGCCGGCGTGCGCGCCCACTACATTCCCTACACCGCGCTCCCGCTCATCTCCCGCGCGTTCAACGGCTCCAGCATCGCCCGCGAGCTGCTTCCGCACGTGCGCGCCTTCCGCCCTGACCTCATCCTGAGCTACGTCATCTATCCCGATGGCTACGCCGCCGTCCGCATCGGCCAGGAGCTCGGCGTGCCCGTCGTCACCACCGCCATCGGCTCGGATCTCAACCGCATCAGCGGCCGCCTCGTCGCGCACCACACGCGCCAGGCGTTGCGCGAGGCCACCCACACCACCACCGTCAGCGCGGACCTGCTGGTCACCGCTCGCCGCCTCGGGGCGGACCCCGCCCGCTCCACCGCCATCATCAATGGCTGCGACACCACCGTCTTCCACCCGCGCGATCGGCGGCAGGCACGTGCCGTCCTGCAACTCGCGCCCGAGACCCAGGCCGTCGTCTACGTGGGCCGCTTCGACCTGCGCAAGGGCCTCGCCGAGCTCATCGAAGCCACCGCGCGGCTGCGCGCGAAGCGCTCCCAGCTGCACTGCTATCTCGTCGGCGATGGCTCCGACAAACCCGCCCTCACCGAGCTCGTCGCGAAGCACCGGGCCGAGGACTTCGTCCACTTCATCCCGCCCTGCCCCACCGACCGGGTCGCCCTCTGGATGGCGGCGGCCGATCTCGTCACGCTGCCGAGTTACAAGGAAGGCTGCCCCAACGTCGTCATCGAGGCGCTCGCGTCGGGACGTCCCGTCGTGGCCACGTATGTCGGCGGCATCCCGGAGCTGATGGACAACTCCAGCGGCCGCCTCATCCCGACACACGATGCCGCCGCGCTCGCCGCCGGGATGGACGAGACGTTGTCCACCCCCTGGGACGCGGCTGAACTCGCCCGTCAGCACGGCCGTTCCTGGCAGGACGTCGCCGACGACCTGGAGGCCGTCCTGCGCGAGACCCAGGGCCAGCGCCAGGAAACCCGGCGCATGGCCTCCTGACACGGAAAGCGAGAAGAGACTCAAATCACGGATTCATTGACGGGCCCCGGGGGTTCGCCTAGGAAGCGGCGCGCCTGGCACCATGGGAAGATGTTTCGACCTGCAAACACAACCATCTCTCTTCCCCGCCAGGTGAGAGAGCCTTTCAATGACATTCGTGTCGAGAGCCCATTCCTCTTCGCCCTGGGCGAGGAGGGGTCGGCGGGCGGTGTTGTCGGCCTTGTTGCTGGGAAGCAGCGCGGGCGCCCAGACGGGGGTCCCCCCCGCGTCGGTCGGTGAGACCGAGGCGCCTCCCCCCAACAAGGAGAGCGGAGAAGCCGCCAAGCCGCCACCGCCCCAAATCCTGAGTGATGTGCCCTCCTTCGAGATGGGGGGCGTGGTGCGCTTCAACTATTCCTACAAGAGCTGGTTGGCGCCGGAGCACCCGAACAACCGGGTGGGGCCCATCATCTTCGACATCCTCGCCCTCCGTCCCCGAGCTCAGTACAAGAACTTGAGCCTGAAGGCGGATTTCCACTTCCACTCCAGCTACGCCTACCTGCGGTACGGATACCTCGCCTACAAGGCTTCGGACTCACTGGAGATCCAGGCGGGTCTCTCGCAGGCGCCGTTTGGCATCCTGCCCGTTCCCGCCAACAACTGGTTCGACAACCTGGCGTTCTATATCGGGCTGGAGGATGACAGTGACTTGGGGGCGAAGGCCCAGTTCAAGGCGGGCGCCCTGGATGTGCAACTGGCCTTCTACAAGTCCGATGAGGGGAACTTCTTCGGCCGGAGCATCGACAGCGCGCGCTATGGCTTCGATCTGGTGCGCACGAACGACACGGAAGTCAGTGGCGTGGGAGAGCGGACGGATCGCGAGACGGATCAGGGCAATGTGCGCCTGGCCTATACCTTCCAGCACGCCGAGTCCTTCCAGACGGAGATCGGCCTGTCCGGGATGGCCGGTGGCATCTACAACGCCCAGACGAAGGGCATGGGCTGGCGCTGGGCCGCGGCGGCGCACGTCCATGGCCAGTATGGCCCCCTGGGGCTCCAGTTCCAGGCCCTGTCCTATGCGTTCAATCCGGCCGGGCCCCCCGAGCAGGATCGCCGGTACGTCGTCATGGGCGCGTTCGAGTCGGCCTACAAAGTGGCCAGCCGGGCCCACATGTTCATCGCGAACATCAGCTACACCTGGCTGCCGTCACGCGGGCTCATCAGCTCGGTGGTCGTCTACAATGATTACGCCCTCATGCCGAAGCTGGAGCATGGGTTCGTCGCCTCGCAACAGAACGTCACCGGCTGCCATGTCGCGGCGGGCCCCGTCCACGCCTTCCTCGAGCTCATCTCCGGGCGCAACCACCCCTTCCTGGGAGGCGATTCCTCGGCCCTGGCGGAGGGACGCGAAGACGCGGCGTGGGGCTTCCGGCCCAATCTGAGCCTGGGTTACGTCTTCTAGCCCGCTAGAGATAGCTCATCCAGGCACTGCCACTGCGACGCTTGAGCCGGACGAAGGCACGGCAACAGGGGAAGAGCGGCACGACGAGCACCGCCGCCAACAACCACAACTGGAGCGGGGAGCCAACGCCCAGCCGGTCACCGACGTTCGGGCCGAGCAGCGCCAGCCCGAGCCGGTACAACCCATGCAGCACGTACAGGTGGAGCAGGTAGAAGAAGAGCGGTGCCCCGCCGAAGACGCCGAGGGCGTCCGTCACCCGCCCCCGCCAGCGCTCGAACAGCGCGAGCAGCACCAGGCCCACGCCGAGCGTCACCAGCAGGAAGTCCGCCGAGGGGGGGTACTTGGTGAGGTTGAAGAACGACAGCACGGTGCCGAGCGCCTCGGGGCCCGTCCGCCAGGGCACGGGCTCGCCGTACCCGTTGAGGGCGCGCAAGAGTCCGAAGCCCGCCAGCGACGCTCCGGCCAGACGCATGAGCCACCGTTGGCGCACGTCCGGGGCAACCCCTGGCCGGAACAGTCCGCCGAGCGCGTACCCGGCCGCGATGACGCCCACCCACGGCAGGACGGGATACGAGGTGCGTGCCCGCACGCCCCCGGGCAGATCCAACCAGCCGCGATCATGGAGGATGGCCCAGAGCGAATGGCCCGGCTCGCCCGGCGCGAAGGCGAGGGGCGAGAGCAGGTTGTGGCCGAGCATGATGGCCAGCGCCACCGTGACGAGCACGGGACGGGGCAACCACAGCAGACCCGCCAACGCCATCATGCTCAACCCGATGGCCCAGATGACCTGGAGGTAGATGACTCGCGGTGGCAGCTCGAAGGTCCACGCGAAGTTCACGAGCGTCACCTCGAGCAGGACGAGGAACAAGCCCCGCTTGAGCAGGAAGGCGGAGGCCGCTCCCCGCCCCCCGTGTTTGACGGCATAGAGCGAGGTGGCCAACCCCGTGAGCAGCACGAACACCGGCGCGCACAGGTGGGCGGTGAACCGCGTGAGGACCAGCGCGGGAGCGGTGACGGACAGATCCATGGGGTCGGCCACCTGCGCGTGCAGGTAGAAGAACTCGCGCGCGTGATCCACCAGCATCAGCAACATCACCAGTCCACGCAGGGCATCGATGGACGTGATTCGCTGGGACGAAGATTTCGGGTCACCTGACGACATGAAACTGATCTACTTGGAGCCCCATGCGAAACGAAGTCCTCGTGAGACCAGAACTGCCCCATGAGGCCGAGGCCATACGGAACGTGAATGCCCGCGCCTTCGGGCGCGACGCGGAGGCCGGGCTCGTCGACGCGCTTCGCGGCGCGGGGGGTGTCACGCTGTCGCTCGTCGCATGGGTAGGCGAGCAGGTGGTGGGGCACATCCTCTTCTCCCCCGTCGAGATCGACAGGGGCGGCGGCCAGGACGCCGCCGTGGGCCTGGGACCCATGGCCGTGCTTCCGGACCACCAGCGACACGGCGTCGGCGCGCGGCTCATCCGTGCCGGAATCGACCAGCTTCGCGAGGCCGGACACGGCGCCGTCGTGGTGCTCGGGCACCCCGACTACTACCCCCGCTTTGGCTTCGCCCGCGCGAGCCGCTTCGGGCTGCGGTGGGAGGAAGAGTGCCCGGACGAGGCCTTCATGGCCCTGGAGCTGCGCGAGGGCTTCCTGGGCACGCGGCCCGGCATCGTCCGCTACCGGCCCGAATTCAGCGCGGTGTAACGCCCGCCTCCCCCTCGGGCGCACTCGACCCTTGCTCCGGGGTCGTTTGGTTGATAAACATATCAATCAAAAGAACGAAGGAGCGGCCCATGCCTCGTACGGCGGAGCAGTTCGAGCAGCTCAAGGGAGAGCGTCGGCAGGCGCTGCTGGGCGTGGCCCGCCGTGTGTTCGCGCGCAAGGGATTGGCGGCCACCAAGATTGGGGAGATCGCCACCGAGATGGGCATCAGCTACGGGCTCGTCTACCACTACTTCCCTCACAAGGAGACCCTGTTCGCCGCGGCGATCGAGGACGCGCTCCAAGCCTGGGAGACATTCTTCGCGGACGTGCAGCGCACACCGGGCACGCCGTGGGAGCGGCTCGAGACGGTGTGCACGCGGATGATCCAGAGCGTGCACGAGGCGCCCGAGACGCTGTTGCTCATCGTGCGCGCGCTCACCGAGGACGAGGCCCCCCGCGCGGTGCGTGACGCGCTGGCCCGCTACAAACGGCAGTGCCACGAGCAGGTCGCGGGGCTCATCGCGGAAGGGCAACGCACGGGAGACGTCGCCTCCGGTGCGCCCATGGACATCGCGCGCGCGATGATGGCCCTCATCCAGGGGCTGGCGATCAGCAGGGCCCTGGATGAACACGCGCCCCCACTCCCCATCGAGGTGCTGCTTCGCCTCGTGAGAGCACCGCCCGCCGCCGGGACGCGACGGCGCGATCCCGCTTCACGCCACCGCCTCGCCAGAACGTAAGACAGCCAGCGCATTGCCTTTCGAGCCCCACCCGGAGACCCCACATGCATCGCTTCGCCTACAAGTCCCTGCTCGCTTCCCTGTTGCTGGGGAGCAGCCTGTCCCTGGCCGCTCCTCCTCCGGCCTATCGCCAGGAGGTGGTCGTGGCCGGCTCTCCCTTCCAGGGCGTCCATGGAATGGCACTCGATGGCAAGGGACACCTGCTGGCCAGCAACCTGCTCGGCCAGTCGGTCCACTCCATCGACCTGAACAGTGGCGCGGTGTCCACCCTGGTGGGGCCTCCGCTGGGCGGCGCGGATGATGTCGCCCTGGGGCCCGATGGCTCCATCTACTGGACCGGCTATTTCTCCGGCAAGTTGATGAAGCGCACTCCGGATGGAAAGACGCGCGCCATCGCCAAGGAGCTGCCGGGCCTCAACTCGCTGGCCTTCCGCCGCGATGGCCGGTTCTACGTCACCCAGCTCGGCCGGGCCGATGCGCTGTGGGAAGTGGATCCGAACGGGAAGAAGCCTCCTCGTCAGGTCATCTCCAAGCCCGGCTTCCTCAATGGCTTCGAGTTCGGCACGGATGACAAGCTCTACGGCCCGATCCTGCTCAAGGGACAGATTGCCCGGGTGGACGTGGACACGGGCAGCATCGAGACCGTGGCGGAGGGCTTCGCGATGCCGGTGGCCGCGAACTTCGACTCCAGCCGTGAGAACCTCTTCGTGGTCGACTCGGCGAAGGGCGAGCTGGTCCGCGTCCGGGTGGCCACGGGAGACAAGCAGGTCGTCGCGAAGCTGCCCACCGGGCTCGACAACCTGGTGGTGGGCCCCGATGACCAGGTGTACGTGTCCAACATGGTGGACAATGACATCCGCGTGGTGAATCCCGCCGATGGCTCCGTCCGGCAGCTCGTCGAGGCGCGCTTGAGCGTGCCTTCCGGCATCGCCGTCGCGCCGGAGGATGAGGACGAGCAGCTGTATGTGGCGGATGTGTATGCCCTTCGCCGGGTGGGCGGACGGGATGGAAAGATTACCCAGACGACCCGGGCGCTCTCCACCCGGATGACCTTCCCGATGAACGTGAGCCTGGGCGCGAAGCACGTGGTGCTCAGCAGTGCCTATCTGGCCAGCGTGCAGGTGCTGGAGCGGGCCACGGGAGACATCCTGCGGACCCTTCCCAACACGAATGGCGTCCAGGGCGCGCTCGAGCTGCCCGATGGCACGCTGCTCGTCGCCGAGGCCGCCACGGGCCGGCTCGTGAAGGTGGACGCCGCCGAGCCCGCGGGGACCACGGTGCTCGCCGAGGGGTTGAAGGGGCCAGTGGGGCTCGCGGCCGACACGGAGGCGGAGGAGCCGGGGGTGTACGTCACCGAGGTGCGCTCGGGGAACGTGACCCGGGTGCGTCTGTCGGATGGCGCCCGGCGCACGGTGGCCAAGGGCCTCAAGGCCCCCGAGGGCATCGCCCGGCATCCCGACGGGGGCTTGATCGTGGCGGAGGTGGGCCGCAAGCAACTGGTGCGCATCGATCCGGCCACGGGACGCTCCACCGTGCTCGCGCGCAACCTGCGCATCGGTCTGCCCGAGAGCGAGGGCCTGCCGCCGGGCTACCTCCCCACGGGTGTCGCCGTGGGCCGCTCGGGGACCATCTACCTGACGTCCGACATGGAGAGCGCCCTCTACCGCTTCGTGCCGGTGCCCTGACGGGGGCCGTACGCCCTCAAGACTCGGGGTGTCGCTGGTCTCCGTGCCGTGGAAGTGCACCACCGTGGACGCTCCCGGCGGCGTGGGGACGTGCAGCACGTAGACCGTCGAGCCCTCCGGCCCGGGAATCCGCAGCAGGGTGGTACCTGGAATGCGGAGTGCTGGCACACGGCTTCGCGCCGGTGCGCCGCGAGAAGTGCGGCCATTTCCGCTCCCTCAAGCGGAGGCGGAGCTGGGGCTGGAGGAGAAGCGCCCGGCCCTGGCTGCGACGGTGGCGTCGACGAAGGAGCGCACGCCGCGATTGGATGGGGCGGGGCTGCTGCCCCGTCCTTTCGCGCTGGATGTCTTCGCCTGCTCTGGTTATGGGGTATGTCCAACTGAACTGGGGCAGGCTCACCCTACTAGCAGGAGACGAGGACGCACGACGTCGCCGTCTTGCAGCTCATGCACTTCGTCTGCGGGAAGGCGGGGCTATCGAAGCCGGGGCAGTCGTAATAGTACGTATTGTAATAGAGCGACGACTCGCCCTCGAACGACCGGTAGTCGGGATCGCAGTCGTACTGCTCGTAGCCCACCACCGTCGTGCGCGTGGAATCGCTGTAGTACGTCCGGGTCCAGCCAGACGACGGCAGCGACTGCTGCACGCACTCCACGGGCTGCGCGCCGGGCTCGGTGCCCTCGGCCTCCTCCGGAGGGCCCATGCAGGCGGAGAGGGAGAGGGCGAAACCCAACGCGATGAGGCTCTTCTTCAGCGCCCGACAAAGGAGTGGCGTCTGGCGACAGCTCCGTGGCGTGGGCGCGTGTCAGGTGCCTTGGGCCTCCTGCGTCCCGGGGCTCATGAAATCCGAACGAATATTCATTCCCACGCCCTGTGCTCCCCAGTCCCTGTGCTGGAGCGGCGAGACGCTCATCGACTGGGTCGATGGTGGCGTCCAGTACGGGTTGGACGGGAAGATCGCCGATCCCCACGTCCGCTATGCCTACCACTTCGATGCCGCGGTGATGTCGCGGGATGGCCAGTACGCCGTTCTCTACGAGAAGCTCGGCACCAAGGGGCTCCTGCTTCGGAACGGGGAGGTGGTGCGGGAACTCAACCGCAGCTTCTACCAGGCGAACAAATACGAATATCCCGTTGCCCTCGTGATCCTGCCGAGCGGCCGCACGCTCCTGGCCCACTGTCCCGAGGAGTATTGCCGCCTGGAGCTCGAGGACGCCGAGACAGGAGAGCGGCTCACCCGGCGGGACGGCGACTCACCGGACTTCTTCCACTCCCGGCTCCAGTTCAGCCGCGATGGCCGCTACCTGCTCAGCGCGGGGTGGATCTGGCATCCGGTGGACGCGGCGCACGTCTACGACGTGGCCCGTGCGATCGAGCAGCCCGGGACGTTGGACAAGCCCCAGGACTTCAAGGTGGGGGATGCGTTCCTGGAGGTGCACTCGGCGGCCTTCGGGGCACGGGACACGGTCGTCCTGAATTGCTCCGGTCTGGACGGGGACGACACATCCTTCGGAGACGGAGGGGAGACGAGTGACGTGCGCCTTGGGGTGTACTCGCTCACCGACCGGCGCTTCGTGTCCATGGCGCTCGCGCAGCAGGCGCCGGGGACGCTGATGGCGATGGACAACTACGCGGTGGGGTTCTTCGGGCACCCCCATCGCATCGAGCTGGCGACGGGCCGGGTCGTGGAGAGCTGGCCGGAGCTCGCCACGGGCCAGCAATCCAGCAGCATCATCGGTTTCCTCAAGTCCAAACAACCGCCGATCGCGATGGATCCGGTGGGGCGCCGCTTCGCGGTGGGGACGGACAAGGGCATCGAGATCATCCGCTTCAATCCCTGACGCCCTCCTCTCCCTCACTTCATTCCGGGTCGGCCAGTGCCAACCCCTTCATTCCCGGCGTGGAGGGAGGCGCCGCCAACGAGCAGACCAGCCCATCCTTGGACCGCATGCAGATGGAGGGGGGGCGCCGACGCGTCTCCAGGCCGCCTGCTGACCGGCACCACTCTCAGCATTCAAGAAAGCCGCGCCGGTCGACCAGGAGGTGGTGCTTCGAGCCGGGCTTGCATCAGAGGGAGTGACACGGCCCCGTGGAACTCCCCAGCGGATGAAATGCATCAAGTAATTCCCCGCCGGCTCGTTCACGTTGAGCGGAACCTGCTCGGCCCAACGAAGGTGACTCGGGACGAGCCAAGTACCCACTCATGCCGTACCGGGGAGCGCGACGACCGCTCACCATGAACACTTACTGGAGGAATGAACATGCGAATTGGTGCGCTGATGGGCCGTGGTATGTGGGTTTCCGCCCTGTTCGGGTCTCTCGCCGTGGGGTGCGGGGGCGCGCCTGGTGTCGACGGTGGCTATTCGGAGTCCGCGGAAGCCGCGAACGTGTCCGAGTCCCTGCCCACGGAGGCCGTGCAGGCCGGAGCGGAAGGTGACACCGGGCAGCTGACTCAGGGGCTCGGGGGCTGCCCCAGCACGACGGTGGGCTGGTCGCAGTGGCAGCCGAGCTGGAACGGCAATGCGAACACCATGGGCACCTACTACTGCTATGGAACTGTTCCCGCGGGCAACGAGGGCTTTACCTTCCCGGCCACGCTGGCCAGCTCGGAGCGTACCGGATCGGCCCAATACACCTGTAGCAATGGCTCGTGGGTGTTCCAGGGCGGCTCCTGCAACGGCAAGGTCGTGAGCACCATGACCGCCTCTGGCTCTTCCGTGACGTGCTCCTCCACGGATCCCGTGAAGACCAAGTGGATCGGCTGGTACGTGTCTGATTTCAAGCGGTGCCCGGATACCGGCGGGCTCGACTGGTGGGTGAATCAGTACAACAACACCACCATTTGCTCTGCGTCCAACAACTACGACGGGTATGCGACCAGGGACGCCTGCTTCCGCGCGTATCTGCAGGAGGGCGGGAAGTCGAATGGCGAATTCTATGAAGCCCAGTCGAGCGGTCACATCGCCGCGAATTCCGAGGCCAACGCCTGCGGTTCGATGGCCGGTTATCCCTGGACCAACGTCCTGGCCAACGGAGCGACCTGCAAGTACAAGCCCTGAGTTGTTCTAGCGGAGGCTGACGAAGGGCTCGGAACCGGCTGGTGGTTCCGAGCCCTTGGGATGCTTGGATATTCATGGGTTGGCGCCCTGGTGGACCCGCGCGAGGCCATATGCAATCACGCCCACCGCACGGGAGACGCCAGGAGAAGAGGAGCTCCTTCCCGCTGAGGGCACGGGTCGGGTGTGGAGGCCGCGGCGGGGTGCAGGCATACCTGTCGCAGTAGAGCTACTCCTTCGTCACCGCGAGGCCCCGTACGAGGGCGCGACGCGGCACGAGGTGGAGGCGCCGCATCTGTATGCCATGCACCGTCAAAGCTGGCCTCGCGGGCAGTTCTGCCGCGAGCGGGCCACTGCTAGCGTCCTTTTGCGATGCGATTCGGAGCGGGTCGCATCATATTCCGGGGGATTGACCAGGAGTCGAAGGCCGCCATCGCCAGACTGCTGGAGGTGATTGGCGAGCAGGCGGAGCATGGGGGAATTCCGGGAGCCCCCGGCCAGGGGTCCGTGAGGAAGAATCCCTTCTTCGGGTCCTTCGCGCCCATGCGGACTTCAAGCCTTCGTCTGACGCCGGGCAGAGAACCAACCACCCAGGCGAACCGGGCCGTGGGCGCACCCGCGCGCGAATTCTCCATCTCCATCCGACCGCGTGCGGCATGGCACGCGCGGCCCGGGGGCCACACCCTGGCCAGGGTGTTCTTCAATGCACTAAAAAACCCTTCCCCATGCTCCTCTCCCCCCTGCCTGTTTTCGCCGCGCTCCTGACCGCCACGGCCTCGCCGCCCGCGGTCGAGAATGGCTACCGCACGCCCCCCGAGCCCATCGCGAGCATCCTCGCGGCCCCGGCCACCCCCTTTGTGCTGGTGAATTCCCAGCACCAGAGTCTGGCCCTGCTCGGCTACGAGAGCATGCCGGGCATCGAGCGGCTCTCCCGGCCCATCCTCCGGCTGGCGAGCTACCGCATCGACCCGGCCACCACGGGTCAGAGCGAGATATATGCGCGGTGGTACAACGCGCTGACCCTCCAGGAGCTCGCCACGGGCAAGGAGGTGGCGGTGCCCCTGCCCGCGGGCTCGCGCTACGCCTCGCCCCAGTGGTCGCCGGATGGCAAGCGGCTCGCGTTCATGCTCGAGCGGCCCAAGGAGCTGGAGCTGTGGGTGGTCGAGCAGGATGGCTCGGCCCGGCGCATCACCGGGGCGCTCAACGCCGCGTTCGGTTCGGCCTTCCGCTGGCTGCCCGACAGCACCGGCTTCGTCGTGCGGCAGGTGCGGGCGGACCGGGGCGCGCCTCCCACCGTCTCCAGCACCCCCACCGGACCCATCGTCGAGGAGAATGACGGCCAGACCCGGCCCGCGCGCACCCACGCCGACCTGCTGCGCAACCCCTCCGATGAGGCCCTGTTCGAGTACTATTTCACCGGCCAGCTCGCGCGTGTGGCGCTGGACGGCTCGGCGCCGCGCCCCATCGGCGCGCCGGGGCTCCTCCCCCGCTTCTCCGTGTCGCCCGATGGCCGCTACCTGCTCACCGAGACCCTGAAGCGGCCCTTCTCCTATCAACTGCCCGCCAGCTCCTTCCCCACGGAGATCGCGGTCTCGACGCTCGACGGACAGCGCGCGCGGACGATCGTCGACCGGCCGCTGGCGGACGAGGTGCCCATCGAATACGACTCCGTCGTCCGGGGGCCGCGCGAGGTGGAATGGCGCGCGGATGCGCCCGCGACGCTCGCCTGGGCCGAGGCGCTGGACGGGGGCAATCCCAAGGCGGACGTGCCCTTCCATGACAGCCTGTGGCTGCAGGCGGCGCCCTTCAAGGCGGCGCCCGTCAAGCTCGCCAACCTCCAGGAGCGCTTCTCCAAGGTGTACTGGGGCCGCGCCGACCACGCGCTGGTGCTCGAGCGCAAGCGGAAGACGCGCACCGAGCGGCGCTCGGTGGTGAACCCCTCGCGGCCGGGGACGGCGCGGCTTCTCCTGGAGCGCAACTTCCAGGACCAGTACGGGGATCCCGGCCTGCCGCTGCTGGAGGACAACGCCGCGGGCAAGCCGGCGTTGCGCTACACGTCCGATGGACGCGCCTTCTTCATGTCGGGCGATGGCGCGACGAAGGCGGGCTACTTCCCCTTCGTCGACCGGCACGAGGTGGCCAGCGGCCGGGTGACGCGGGTGTGGGCCGCCCAGGCGCCCTACTACGAGAGCGTGGAGGCGGTGCTCGACGCGGAGGGCACCCGCCTGCTCACGCAACGCCAGAGCGCGACGGAGGCGCCCAATTACTGGCTGCGCAGCGTGAAGGACGGCAAGAGCCGGGCGATCACCGCCTTCAAGGATCCGGCGCCGGTGTTCGCGGGGGTGACGCAGAAGACGATCGTCTACTCGCGCGCGGACGGGCTGCCGCTGTCGGGCACGCTCTACCTGCCGGCGGGCTACGAGCCCCGGCGCGACGGACCGCTGCCGACGCTGCTGTGGGCCTACCCGGCCGAGTACACCGATGCCAAGGTCGCCGGGCAGACGGTGGACATGGGCAACGTGTTCACGCGGCCCAGCGGCTTCAGCCACCTGTTCCTGCTCACCCAGGGCTACGCGGTGCTGGACAATCCGGCGATGCCCATCGTGGGCGCGAACGGCGCCGAGCCCAATGACACCTATGTCGAGCAGCTCCGGGCGGACGCCGAGGCGGCGGTGGAGGCGCTGGTGAAGCTGGGCGTGAGCGACCGTGACCGCCTGGCGGTGGCCGGCCACAGCTACGGCGCCTTCATGACGGCCAACCTGCTGGCGCACACGGAGTTGTTCCGCGCGGGCATCGCGTGCTCGGGCGCCTACAACCGCACGCTCACCCCGTTCAGCTTCCAGTCCGAGGAGCGCACCTACTGGAAGGCGCCGGAGACCTATACGCGGATGAGCCCGTTCACCTACGCGGACCGGATCCGCGAGCCCCTGCTGCTCATCCATGGCGGGGCGGACAGCAACCCGGGCACCTTCCCCATCCAGTCCGAGCGCTTCTACGCCGCGCTCAAGGGCAACGGCGGCACGGCCCGTTACGTGCTCCTGCCCAACGAGGGCCACGGCTATAACGCCCGGGAGTCCATCGGGCACGTGAACTGGGAGATGGTGAACTGGCTCGACCGTCACGTGAAGAACGCGCCCCCGCGCGCCCCGGCGACGGCGGCGGACACGGTGCCCTGAGCGTCTCCGGGGCGCTGGACGTGCCCGCGGCGCGCTGAGCCAGCTCAGGCCGCTTCCGCGCCTCCTTGAGCCCCAAGCACCCACAGGGACCTGGAAGCCCCCACGCTCCCGCGGCCTGCCGGAGAGTCGAATTACAACTCCCCCGTCATCAGCGAGTCACTGGCGGCGCTCTATCTCACGTCCTCGATCATGCCCGGGAGCCCGCGCTCGAGCGCCCCCCTGCCCCACCGGCCCCAGCAGTAAATCGGCGGGACCTCCCGCACAGGCGAATCAGGTGTCCGCGGTAACCCAGCGAGTCCGGCTGAAGGTCGGCCCGTCGACGACGCGCAGCGGGACGGCTGCCTCGGCGCAGGATTCCGACAGCCGACTCCAGAGCGTTGCGGCCTGCTCTTCGCGAACGACGATGTGCGCGAAGTCTCCGTCGGGACCGGCGCGCATCAGCGCAAAGGGCTGGTTTTCAGCGCCGCCGAGAACCTTCTCTGTCCGGCGCGGCTCGAACGCGGCTTCGACGAGAGGATGCTCGAGAGCGGGAGGCGGTCCGCCAGGCGGTGACACCAGCGCGAGCTGTCCCCCCTGACACCAGGGGAACGCCGACTCATCGAACAGGTGCAATGCCACCTGTGGATCGCGCGTGCATCGCAGGGGAAACGAGGGGTGCCCCATCAGCGCGTGGAGTCGGCCTGGTGCGAGGACACGCGCAGCGCCCCCGGGCACGGGGCTCCATGGGGTGCCCCGAGCAAGGTGCACCCTGGAGTCGAGGAACGTCACCCGACCCACATGGCACAGCAGGGTGACGAGGATTCGCTGCACCGCATCGGGCACGCCGGCATCGACGGGAGCGTGGCTCATGACCCATCCGAGCACGCCCTCCTCAAGCGGCGGCCGACGGGCGGCAGCGCCCCCGAGGAAAAGCGGCTCGGGCGCGTGTGTCAGGACCAGTTCCACGACACGGGGGGCATGCGACCCCTCTCCGGCCAGACGGCTCCCGCTCACCTTGCCGGTGCCTCCGACGCCCTCTCGAAGTAGATCTCCTCGACGTAAGGTCACGGATGTGGTGGCTCTCCGCGATGACCGACAGACATTCGCCCTGCTCGACCACGTGCACGCTCATGACCAGGAAAGATCCTGCTCAAGAGGTAAATGAAACGTTACCCGGCCTGCCGCCAGCGAGGGAGCAGCTCAACCCGGGAAGGCCGCGCTCCTCACTCCGAGCATCTACCAGTGAACGAGGGGTGGGACATCCAGTAGAGGAGCGCGGATCCAGCGGCCAGGAATACGTCTCCGGATTGAGTCCAAAATGGGTCCGGCAAGAACTGATCTGGTCCCGCGCATAGGCGGAAGAGAGGCCGTGTAGACGACCCGAGCCATGTCCACCCGGATGACCTTCCCGATGAACGTGAGCCTGAGCGCGAAGCACGTGGTGCTCAGCAGCGCCTATCTGGCCAGCGTGCAGGTGCTGGAGCGGGCCACGGGAGACATCCTGCGGACCCTTCCCAACACGAATGGCGTCCAGGGCGCGCTCGAGCTGCCCGATGGCACGCTGCTCGTCGCCGAGGCCGCCACGGGCCGGCTCGTGAAGGTGGACGCCGCCGAGCCCGCGGGGACCACGGTGCTCGCCGAGGGGTTGAAGGGGCCAGTGGGGCTCGCGGCCGACACGGAGGCGGAGGAGCCGGGGGTGTACGTCACCGAGGTGCGCTCGGGGAACGTGACCCGGGTGCGTCTGTCCGACGGCGCCCGGCGCACGGTGGCCAAGGGCCTCAAGGCCCCCGAGGGCATCGCCCGGCATCCGGACGGTGGGCTGATCGTCGCCGAGGTGGGCCGCAAGCAACTGGTGCGCATCGATCCGGCCACGGGACGCTCCACCGTGCTCGCGCGCAACCTGCGCATCGGTCTGCCCGAGAGCGAGGGCCTGCCGCCCGGCTACCTCCCCACGGGCGTCGCCGTGGGCCGCTCGGGCACCATCTATCTGACGTCCGACATGGAGAGCGCCCTCTACCGGTTCGTGCCGGTGCCCTGACGGGGCCGCACGCCCTCAAGACTCGGGGTGTCCCGTGTCCACCTGGGACGCCCCTTCTCGCGCGAAGCGCACCAGTTCCTGGAGGAGTACAGGGGACGGATTCAATCCCCCGACCGGGTCCGCTTCCGTGTCCGGGACGGCCGCGCTGGGGCCGACGCCAGGCGCAGGGCCTCGATCAGCGCGGCCAGGGCGGGCGGGAGCTGGCGACGGCTCGGGTAGTAGAGATGGCAGCCGGGCCATACCGGGCACCACTCCTCCAGGACGCGGATCAAATCACCCCGGGCGAGGTGCTCGGCGGCCACATCCTCGAGGACATACGCGAGCCCCTGGCCCATCAGGGCGGCCGTCAGGATCATGTCGTCGTCATTGAAGACGAGCGCTCCATCGGGCTTCCATTGAAGGGAGTGACCGTCCCGCTCGAAGGTCCAGGGGTACAAGCCGCCCAGGGTCGTCATCCGGTAGGAGATGCAGCGATGTCCGGCGAGCTCCTTGGGGGTGGTGGGCCGGGGATGCCGGGCGAAGTAGGCCGCGGAGCCCACGACCGCGATCCGCACGTCCGGGCTCACCCGGATGGCGATCATGTCCTTGTCCAGAGCACCGCCGAACCGGATGCCCGCGTCGTACCGGCTGGCGACGATGTCGGTCAGGCCATCATCGAGCGACAGTTCGAAGCGGATGTCCGGATGGGCCTCCAGGAACCGGGGCAGGATGGGCCAGAGCACGTGGGTCGCGGCATAGCGGAACGTGGTGAGGCGCACGGTGCCCGCGGGCTTGTCCCGCATCGCGCCCAGCGCCGTCAGCTCCGACTGGATGGACTCGAACGCCGGCCGCAGCGTCAGGAGCAGACGCTCTCCCGCCTCGGTGGTCGACACACTGCGAGTCGTTCGTGTCAGCAACCGCAAGCCCAGACGGCCCTCCAGGGCCCGCATCGCATGACTCAAGGCCGAGGGGGACATGCCCAGCGTCGCCGCCGCGCGCGTGAAGCTCTTCTCCTCGGCGACGGCCACGAACGCCGCCAGGTCGTTCATCTCGTTGCGCTTCATTGCTGCATGCACCTCACAACCTCATGCCGACCCGGCTATCTACTCGACGGCCCTGGCACGCGCCATGTTGCGCGGCATGAACCCCACCGCCTTCCGGCCTCTCGGCCATTCTGGATTGATCGTCGGCCCGCTCTGCCTGGGCACCATGACCTTTGGCACCCCGAGATGGGGCTCGTCCGACGACATCTCCCGCGCCATCTTCGACGACTACGTGGAGGCGGGGGGCAACTTCATCGACACCGCCGACGTCTACGCGGGAGGACGCAGCGAGGAACTGGTCGGCGCGTACATCGCCGAGCGCTCCCTGCGCGACCGGCTCGTCCTCTCCACCAAGTTCACCTTCAACTCCAGCGCCGGCAATCCCAACGCCGGAGGCAACGGGCGCAAGAACATCCAGCGCGCGTTGGAAGGCTCGCTCCGCCGGCTGCGCGTCGACTCCGTGGACCTGTACTGGCTGCACGCGTGGGACACCGTCACGCCGGTGGAGGAGGTGCTCCAGTCGCTCGGCGAGCTCGTGCGCGCCGGGAAGCTCCGCTACTTCGGCTTCTCCAACGTGCCCGCCTGGTACGCCGCGAAGGCCGCCACGCTGGCGCGGGCGCACGCCCTGCCGGGGCCCATCGCCCTGCAGTTGGAGTATTCGCTCACCGAGCGCTCCATCGAGCGGGAGCATGTGCCCGCCGCGCGTGAATGCGGTCTGGGCATCACCCCGTGGAGTCCCCTGGCCGCGGGCTTCCTCGCGGGCAAATACCAGCGCGAGCCCCAGGGCGCCTCGGGCGAGGGGCGGCTCACCGGGCCCAGTCCCTTCGGGAACTCGAAGTTCACCGAGCACAACTGGCGGGTGCTCGACGTGCTGCGCGGCGTGGCCGGCGAGGTCGGACGCCCCATGGCCCAGGTCGCGCTCGCCTGGGCGTTGGCGAAACCGGGGGTGTCCTCGCTCATCCTCGGCGCGAGCCGGCGCGAGCAATTGCAGGACAACCTCGCCTCATTGAGTCTGCGCCTGTCGCAGGAGCACCTGCGCGCCCTGGATGAGGTGAGCGCGCTCGCACCCGCCGCTCCCTATCCCATCTTCGAGGCCGCCGTGAATCGGAGCATCTTCGGCGGGATGACCGTCCAGGGGGGCGTCTGATGCGTCGCTGGACATTGAAGGCGGGCGCCACGACGGTGGAGGGGCTCGTGCTCGAGGACGTGCCGATGCCGGTCCCCGGTCCGGGTGAGGTCCGCATCCGCGTCCGCGCGGTGTCCCTCAACTACCGGGACCGGCTCGTGCTCCAGGGCTTCCCGGGGATGCGGCTGTTGGAGCGGGACCTCGTCCCCGTGTCGGATGGAGCCGGTGAGGTCGACGCGGTGGGCGCCGGTGTGGAGACGTGGCGCGTGGGAGACCGGGTGACACCGTACTTCTTCAAGAACTGGCACGATGCGCCGCCCACCGAGGTCGACTACGGTCTGGGCGGACACGACACGGACGGGATGCTGGCCGAGTGTGTCGTCCTGCCCGCCAGCCGGCTCGCGCGGGCTCCCGAGAGCCTGGACTTCGCCGAGACGTCCACCCTGCCCTGCGCCGCGGTGACCGCCTGGAACGCCCTCCACGGCGGCAGGCCCCTCGGGCCGGACAGCCAGGTGCTGGTGCTGGGAAGTGGCGGCGTGTCCCTCTTCGCCCTGCTCCTGGCGCGCGCGGCGGGGGCCCGGGTCTTCGCGACCTCCAGTCAGGACGACAAGCTGCGCCGGATGATCTCCCTGGGAGCCCGCGAGGGCGTCAACTACCGGGACACCCCGGACTGGGGACGGGCCATCTTCGAGCGCACCGGCGGAGTCGACAAGGTGATCGACGTGAATGGAACGTCCTCCCTGCCTCAGTCCCTGACGGCCATCCGTCCGGGGGGAGAAGTGGCGCTCGTGGGGTTGATGTCCCTGGAAGACGCTCCGTCCGTCGCGACGCAGGTGCTGTTCAAGGGCGCCACCCTGCGAGGCATCGCCGTGGGCAGCACGAAGATGTACGACGAGCTGTCGCGGGTGATCGACCAGCACCGGATCCGGCCGCCCATCGCCCGCACGTTCCGGTTCGAGGACGCCCGGGACGCGTACCGGGCACAAGCCTCGCCCGAGCTCTTCGGCAAGATCGTGATCGCGCTCTAAGCGGCGCGGGCGGCGATGTCGACGAACCCCCTCCTGTCGGGTAGACCGGGGCAGTTGCCCACCCCGGCCCCCCACAGATCCGGACGTGCAGAATTCCCGCATCCGGCTCCTCGGCTCATGGTTTCGCTGCGAGTCGGTGACACCCCTTCTCGCACCCTGCGCTGGATGAGCTGCTCGCCAGCGTCGCTATCCGTTGGAGTTTCGTTGAGACGGTTGTAGGGCTCGGTGTCCCCGCCATCTTTCCCTCCCTCGGTTCCATGTTCCGGTGCCCCCTTCCCTCCACAGGGTCCGCCCGGGTGCGTTCCCCTGCTTCAGCGGTACTACGAGGCACTCCGACTTCCTGACGACCTTCACGCCCGGCTTCGTTTCCTTCGCCAGCGCGCTACCACCGCCACCCGTCCTTCGCTCCCGCGGGAGTCGGGCGCCCATCTCCCTCGGGCCTGGGCTTTCTTCCGGTTGCCCTCCGGCCACTTCGACGTGGAGTCGTCAGCACCTCCCAGGTTCCTGGAGGACCCTCTTGTCTGCGTGCCCCGCTCTCAG